>DBEYYU010000064.1:0-2607 GCA_048184855.1 Collinsella aerofaciens | reverse complement strand
GTGATAAATGGATTCTAGTTTTTGTGGAAGATAAGGAACTTGACGGGACTGTTCTGTATCCCCATTCAGCTGAGAAAGTCAAATCAAGTAGACAAGGGGAATGAAGAATGATTGACAGAAAGCAGTTCTTAGGTCTGATGGCGGGGGCTCCTATTTTGATGCGAGCCGGGATGGCAGAAGCCGTGGAGTTGCCGGACGCTCAGAAGCGATTGACGCTCGTAGTCGACACGGTGGTCAGAGATGAAAATGGCAATGAAAAAACGCGAACAAGAAGCAGAGAGACTATTTTCAAGCCAGAGAGCAAAACTGTGTCTGCCGACGCTATGGCCGGTGATGTCATAACAATCCAGAGGGAATCAGATGAAACGTTGCCGCTGCTTGCCAAGATTGAGCTCACAGTCGCTTATTATAACGATAAAACAGAAATTGAGATTCGTTCCGGAAAGTACTCGATAGTCCAAATCGATCCGCTTGTGATGTACGCAAACGCTTGGTATGCGCTCATGCAGAAAGATAAATATGTGATGAACTACTTCACAGAAAGCGAAGCATCATATGAAACGGGGTGGGGGCCAACGCCATACGACGCGGAGAAGGATAAATGGACGTGCGGATCAGGCATGGGTGCGACGATTACGGACTTTATTAACGATTCAACATATAATTTTGCTATCGACTGTTATATTGAATAGACATGACGGCATAAAACGAATTGGCTTATAAGCATGTCATTACTTAAGCAAAGCTGAAATCTTGGCATCTAGTGCTCGGGACTGCCCAGCTTGGGGTACAAATCAACGTGAACAATGATGGCCCGCCACATGTTTGGCGGGCCTTTGGTTATTTGACGAAAGGATCGCAGCCATGAGCGAGAACGATTCCCAGCGTCCCCAGGATGCGGGCAACGCTGGCGAGACCCAGCAGCAGCCGCGTGTGCAGGTGGAGTCGACGCCTGCCGGCAGTAACATTCCCTACGTGCAGGCTTACGATACACAGACCGGCCAGCCGCTGGGCGGTCAGCAGGTTGTAAACAAGCACACGGTGGTCAAGACCAAGACCAAAAAGCTGCCGATCTTTATTACGGCACTCGCCGGCTGTGCCTGCGGAGCCCTGCTGGTCATTGCGCTCATTATGAGCGGCACGCTCAATATTGGCGGCGGAAAGAATGCCGTGACGGCGGGTGCTTCGGGTTCTTCGACGCAAAAGATCACCATCGACTCCGAGGACACCACGCTGGCCGAGGCCGTCTCTGCCAAGGCGTTGCCCTCCGTCGTTTCCATCACCGCCACTTCGAGCGGCAGCCAGAATGGCTCGCTTTCGCAGTCTGCCGACGAGTCGGATGGTTCGGGCAGCGTCGGTTCGGGCGTTGTGCTCGATACCGAGGGCCATATCCTCACCAACAACCATGTGGTCGATGGCTATGACCAGTACGTGGTGACCATGGACGACGGCACCACCTATGAGGCCGAGTTCGTGGGCAACGACGCCTCGAGCGACCTGGCCGTCATCAAGCTCAAGGACGCCGACGCCTCCAAGCTCACGCCGATCGAGATCGGTGACTCCTCCAAGCTCAACGTGGGCGAGTGGGTCATGGCGATCGGTTCGCCGTTCGGCAACGAGCAGTCTGTCTCCACGGGTATCGTCTCGGCGCTCTATCGCTCCACGGCCATGAGCTCTACCAGCGGCAACACCATCTACGCCAACATGATCCAGACCGATGCCGCCATCAACCCGGGCAACTCCGGCGGCGCGCTCGTTAACGATAACGGCGAGCTCGTGGGCATCAACTCGCTCATCGAGAGCTACTCGGGCTCCAGCTCGGGCGTGGGCTTTGCTATTCCCGTTAACTACGCCAAGGACATTGCCGACCAGATCATCGACGGTAAGACGCCGGTGCACCCGTACCTGGGCGCCACGCTCTCGAGCGTCAATGCGCTTAACGCCCGCACCAACAAGCTGAGTACCGATAGCGGCGCGTATGTGGCGAGCGTTGTCGAGGACGGTCCTGCAGCCAAGGCCGGCATCCAGGAGGGTGATGTCATTACCAAGCTGGGCGACGATGAGATTACGAGTGCCGATGGCCTGATCATCGCGCTGCGCAGCCACGAGGTGGGCGAGAAGGTCGAGATTACGCTCGTGCGCGGCAAGGAAGAGAAAAAGGTCACCGTCGAGCTGGGCTCCGACGAGGAGCTGCAGAACCAGCAGCAGGACGATAGCGCGACCGACACCGGCAACGGCGGTATTACCGACGAGCAGCTGCGCCAGTATCTGGAGGAGCTGCTGGGCCAGCAGGGCCAGGGCTACGGTCAGGGTTACTAGCGAGCCGTATCGCACATATCGAAGCCAGAGGGGCTGTCCCATCAACGTGGGACAGCCCCTCTTTTCTCATTGATCCGTTGGGGACGGAGGAAAACGGATCATTTAAAGCTGAAAAGGACATGGTTTGATCGTGCGATCCACCCCGGTCGATCGCGTCGGAAATGTTGGTGTAAGCGCGCCGACGGCTGACCGCCAAACGCAAGCGGCCCCTGTCCTAGAATCTGGAATTGCTACATAACACAGGTTCTGGGAAAGGACAGGGACCGCTATGGAGATATTAGCAGACGC
>DBEYYU010000063.1:0-7671 GCA_048184855.1 Collinsella aerofaciens | reverse complement strand
AAAAGGCAAGGCATAGACCTTCTGGTCATGCCTTGCCCTTTGAATGACAAATTGTCGCTCTGGGCGACGCGCAGCGTCGGCCGGTCCGCCGTTCGTTAGAACGGCAGAACCTAAGGGCGCAGCGTCAACTAGTTACGCGGTTCGTAGAACCGCGTAACCCCTAAAAGCGGTTGCCGCGGAAGCCGCCACCGTTGCGGCCGCCACGATCGCCGCCGCGACCACCGCGGTCGTTACCACGGTTGCCGCCGAAGCCGCCACGGTTGCCGCCGCGGTCGCCATAGCCACCACGGTTGCCACCAAAGCCGCCGCGGCCGCCACGGTCGCCGCCACGATCGCCAAAGCCGCCGCGACCGCCACGATCGCCACCGCGACCGCCACGGTCGCCACCACGGCCACCACGATCGCCAAAGCCGCCGCGGCCGCCACGGTAGCCGCCACGGCCACCACGGTCGTCACGGCCGCCGCGAGGACCGCGATCCTCGTCCAGGCCCATGGCGACGAGCGGAGCGATAACCTTATCGAGAGCGGCCATCAGCTCGGTGGCCTCCTCGTAAGAAAGCTCGGGCAGGAGCTTCTCCTTCTTGTTGGCAAGCTCGACCAGGCCCTCAGCGGCATCCTCGGCGGCGAAGACAACAATCTTGCGCATATCGCCCTCGGCGTCGTCGATGCGGCCGACCAGATCGGCAGCCTCGGCCTCGGCCATCAGGCCATCGAGCTCACGAAGGCGCATGCCCAGCAGGTCGGACATTTCCTTCTGCTCCATCTTGGGCTTGAGGTCAAGGAGCTTGATGGCGCGCTCGATGTTCGCCATGCGCTCGGCCTTGGCCTCCTCCTCCTTGGAAATAGCAAAGCGACGGCTACGCAGCAGACGGGCGGCCTTCTGCATCTTGTCCATCAGCTCTTCGTCATCATAATCAACGGCGGCCTCGACAACCTCGGCCTCTTCCTCGGCGGAAACCTCGTCAGCAGCCTCAACCTCGGCAACTTCGGTCTCCACGGTCTCGACTGCCTCGACCTCGGCAGCCATGGTCTCGTTCTCGGTCTCGTTCATGATCTCTTCGTTCTCGGACATGAGACTCCTTCTTGGCCCTCTCGGGCATCATCGCCCCATTCGCGGGGCCCGTCGCGCACTCTTTGCGCTTTAAACATTCATGCCTCTCGGCAAAACGTCCATTAGTTTATGGTGTCGACATCCAATCTAGCTGCAGAATCTATGTGCACACATTAATGCGACATGTGCGACTCGCGACGAGCGTACACCAGCGACGTCGCGAACCCGATCACGGCAATTACAGCCGCCACACGCACGGCAGCTGCAAATCCAATCGCCTGGGCAACGTCGATCGCAGCGCCAGCGACGCTGGCAGCCGCCGCAGAACTCGAGAGCAGACCGATAAACAGCGACGGGCCAAACGATGCGGCAATCATGTTCCACGTGTTAAGCAATGCCGTTCCGTGAGGATGTTCAGCGGCAGGCAGCGTCTCCAAACCAGCCGTTTGCGAGGGGCTCAGCACCAAACCGACTCCGGCATACAGCACAACGGTCAGCGCCACGACGACGCCGATGTTCATGCTTGCCGCCGTCATCGAGATGGCAATCTGTCCCACGGCAATCAGGGCAAAGCCGACTGGCAGCAGCGGCCATGCGCCACGGGCGTCCATCACGCGTCCGCCCACAATCGAGGTCACGGCGTTGCAGGCAATTGCCGGCAAAATGAGCAGGCCCGCAACAAGTGCGGTCATGCCGTATGCACCCTCAAAATAGAGCGGCAACAAAACGCTCATCGAGAACGTTGTCATCATCGACACCACCACAAGCAGGCACGCGGGCCAAAAACGAACGCTCGCCATGGGACGCACGTTAAGCACCGGATGCTCGAGCTTGAGCTGGCGGGCCGCAAATAGGCCGAGCAGCACAATGGCGGCGAAGAACGTCACGATACCGGCAATCAGATTGGTCGAGAACTCGCCTACGGAATACACAAAAGCCGTAATACCGGCGGCGAGCAAAACTACCGACAGAATATCGAGCGTGGTATTCGAGCGCTCTCCGACATTCTGAACAAGCTTTACGCCCGCCGCAGCGACCAAAATGCCGCCCACCAGCGGCACTACGAACACCGCCCTCCAGCCAAACAACGTGCACATAAGACCGCTAATCACGGGTCCAAACGCCGGCCCTAGCGTAATGCAGGCACCACCCAGACTCAGATACAGACCGAGCTTCTCGCGCGGAGCGCAAGACAGCACCACGTTCATCATGAGCGGGAACAAGATGCCCGATCCCGCAGCCTGCAAAATACGGCTTGGCAGCAAAACGCTAAATGACGGAGCGAACAGGCACAGGACTTCGCCGGCGACCATGCATCCGCATGCGAAAAACAGCAGTTTGCGCGTCGAGAAACGGCCGGACAGGAAGGCCATGATGGCCGTAAAGATCGACGTCACGATCATGTAGCCCGAAACGAGCCACTGCGCCGTGGTGGCACTCACCGAAAAGGCCGCCATAATGTCGTGCAACGCCACGTTAATGATGTTCTCGTTAAACGCGGCAATAAAGGCTGCAATATACATTACGACGAGAATCGCCGCAGTGGCCGATGGCGCTACTTGAACTTGTTGCTGAGATTTGCTCCCCATGCATTTCCTTCCTCTTGGAACGACAGCCGCATCGCCCCAGAGGAACAGTCCAGGGCGAAAAATGAGCCCTAGACTTACGCCAGACGCCGTACACGACGAATCTGGCAACATGGTCCAACGTCGAAAGATTGTAACGCGGACGTACAGCTTTCCTTCCGCGCTATTATTAAAAGTCCACGAAAGCATAAGACATGAGGAGCCCGCCATGATTAAGCCCATCATGAAATCCGAGTTCTTTTTGCGTCTGCCTTCCGAAGACGCGGGACCCGACGATGCCGCGACCGGGCAGGATCTCCTAGATACACTCCACGAGCATGAGCGCGAGTGCGTGGGCCTCGCCGCCAACATGATCGGCGTGCGCAAACGCATCATCTGCGTAAAGGACGGCAACAGGACACTCCTGATGTACAACCCTCAAATTCTTGAGCAGGTCAATGCCTATCAGACGAGCGAAGGATGTCTCTCGCTGATCGGCGAGCGTCCCTGTACCCGCTATCGCCGCATTAAGGTTGAGTATTTGGACGAGAACTTCGTCAACCGCATCAAAAACTTCTCGGGCTACACCGCCGAAATCATCCAGCACGAAATCGACCACTGCAACGGGATTGTTATTTAGTTCCGCCGTTCTACCAAACGGCGGACCACTTGACGCTGCGCGAGCCGCATTCACGCCAATCTGACGTTCAATTTCGAGGGCGCGACCAGAAGGTCAGCGCCCTCTCATTTCACGTCACCTTGGCGCAAATGCGGCTCGCTCGCTGTCGTATGTCTATCCTGCGACGCCTCGATTCTTGCGGCGGCAGGCACCTAATCCCCTACGATTGGCGGTAATGGTCAAAGAAGTCGGCGAGGTCTTCGAGGGACTCTTTGAGTACTTCCATGCGTGGCAGGTACACGATGCGGAAGTGATCGGGCTCGGCCCAGTTAAAGCCGCCGCCGCGCGTGATCAGAATCTTCTTCTCGTGCAGCAGGTCGAGGGCAAACTGCTCGTCATCGGTGATGTTGAACTATTTCACCTCCATCTTGGGGAAGATGTAGAACTCCGCACGCGGCTTAACCACCGAGATGCCGTCAATCTTGTTGAGCGCCTCATACACAAAGTTGCGCTGCTCGTAGACACGGCCGCCGGGACGGATGTAGTCGTTAACGGACTGATGGCCGCCGAGCGCCGTCTGGACGATCGACTGAGCCGGCACGTTGGAGCACAGGCGCATGTTGGAGAGCATGTTGATGCCCATGATGAAGTCGCTCATGCAGCGCTGGTTGCCCGAAAGCACCATCCAGCCAATACGATAGCCCGCGATCATGTGCGACTTGGAAAGGCCGCTAAAGGTGACGCAGGGCAGGTCGGGGGCGAGCGAGGCAATCGAGACGTGCTCGTAGCCGTCCATGCACAGGCGGTCATAGATCTCGTCGGCAAAAATCATGAGCTGGTGCCTGCGTGCAATCTCGACGATGCCCTCGAGCACCTCGCGCGGATAGACAGAACCCGTGGGGTTGTTGGGGTTGATGATGACGAGGGCTTTGGTCGCGCTCGTGATCTTGGACTCCATATCCTCCAGGTCGGGATACCAATCCGCCTGCTCATCGCACAGATAATGTACGGGATGACCGCCAGCAAGGGTTGCGCACGCCGTCCAGAGCGGATAATCAGGGCTGGGGATCAGAATCTCGTCGCCATTGTCGAGCAGTGCATTCATCGAAAGCTGAATGAGCTCGGACACGCCGTTGCCCGTGTAGATATGCTCCATCTGAACGTTGGGCAGGCCTTTGATCTGCGAATACTGCATGATCGCCTTGCGCGCGGAGAACAGGCCACGCGAGTTGGAATAGCCTTCGCAGTCGGGCAGCTGCTGGCGCATGTCCTTGATGACCTCATCGGGCGTGCGGAAACCGAAGGGCGCCGGGTTGCCGATATTGAGCTTGAGGATGCGCTCGCCCTCGTCCTCCATACGGGCGGCCTCGTCGACGACGGGACCGCGCACGTCATACAGGACGTTATCGAGCTTGGTGGATTTAGAAAAAGTACGCATGGTGGTGCTCCTTGCAATTTGAGCTGAGGGATGGGGTTCGGGTTTGGAATCGTTGCGGGGTGATGATGCCTCGCCTTGATCGGCGTCGCCGGCAAGCAGCCAGGTAACATCGACCTCCAAAATACGGGCGAGCAGCTCAGCCACATCGCGCCGCGGGATCGTCTTGCCGCTCACATATTGGCTCATCTGACTCTTGCCGAGTTTTTTGCCGAGCATCTCCGATGCGCGGATCACGTCCGACTGGCGAACGTCGCGATCGGACATAGCCTGTCGCAGGCGATCGCTAAACGTCTCTTGGGCCACTAGAACCTCCTTGCTGGCAAAGTTCAATTTATAGAACACGAATTGAACCATGGTTCAATTTAGCAAGCAGTATAACGCGGCGCTTCATTCGAAAGTTCAATTTCATAAGAAAATGTATCGGACTCCGAGATCTGCCCAAAGCAAACAATGGCGTGTACACGTTTAGAGGTATTCGAGAAAACGGGCGGCGGCAAGCGAAACATCGGCCGTTCGATATATGGCATTGATCTGCCGATGGGGATGTCCCTCGAGCGAACGCACGGCAACATCGAACTGACAACGGCGCAAGATGAGCGCGGGAAGAATGCTCACGCCCAGGCCGTCCTCGACCATAGCCATAATCGCATAATCATCCCAGGTCGACAGCTTGGAGCACACCGTCAGCCCCGCCCGACGGAACAGCGGCGTAATCTCGTCATCGGTGCCGCGTTCTAGCAGAATAAACTGCTCGTTGGCTAAATCGGCAAGAGAAACGACCTCCGCCGTGGCAAGCAAAGAATCTGCCGGCACTACCGCCATCAACTCGTCGCGCACCAAAGACCGCGATGCCATGCCGTTTTCTCGAGGCTCATACGGGATAAAGCCCAGATCGCAGCGGCCCTCTGCCACCCATTGTTCGATCTCTGAATAGTCGCCCATCAGCAACTCATAATCGACGTCCGGGTGATCGGCGCGAAAGCGCGCAATCACCGGCGGCAGCACGTGGGTCGCCACGCTCGAAAACGTACCGATGCAGATTTTGCCGCGCATGAGCCCACGCATCTCATCCACCCGTCGCTGCAAACGAACAAATTCCTCGCATAACGCCTCGACCGCCGGCATGACTTGCCGCCCATCGGCAGAAAGTACTACGCCCTCGCGGCTTCTATCGAGCACTTTAAAGCCCCAGTCTGTCTCAAGATCGGCCACCATACGGCTCACGCCCGACTGCGAATAGCTCAGCCGCTCGGCGGCGCGCGTAAAACTGCCGGCGCGCACGGTCTCGAGCAGCACCTGCATCTTTTGAATATTCGTTTCCACGGCACCCCTCCACCTTTGCATGAGTTTTTGTCATGTTATCCATGCATTATATTCGCTTTTCTTCTAAAGCCAGTTCACCCATAGTGAACATGCTCGGATATAGAAGGGATGTCAGCGCATGAACAACGGACTGTTTACGTACTTAGCAGCATTGCTATTGTTTGGCTCCAACGGCATCATCGCCGCCGCCATCGCGCTGCCGAGCTCCGATATCGTGCTACTACGCACGTTTTTGGGTGCACTCTCGCTTGTCACCATCCTCGCCATCACCCAACGCCATAAGTTGCAGGCGCCATCTCGCCCCCGCGAAGCCGCAGCCCTCCTCCTCTCGGGAGCCGCGCTGGGCGCCAGCTGGATTTTTCTGTTCCGCGCCTACCAGACGATCGGCGTCGGCGTATCCTCGCTGCTGTACTACTGCGGCCCCATCATTGTCATGGCCCTCTCGCCATTTATCTTTGGCGAAAAACTGACCGGCGGCAAAATCGCCGGGTTTATCGCCGTCGCCTGCGGTGCTTTTCTCATTGCAGCACAAGGTCTAGGCGGCAATATGCCCATTGCGGGTATCGTCTGCGGTATCGCCTCGGCATTTTGCTATGCGCTGATGGTCATCGCTAGCAAGGGTGCGCCACACATCGAAGGCCTCGAGAACTCCACGCTCCAGGTGAGCGCCGCCTTTGTGACCGCGCTGGTCCTCACGCTCATCACGCAGGGCGCTCCCTCATTCCTGTCCGCCGGCGTCGCCACCAGTATTGATTGGCGCGCCGTCGTCATGCTCGGCGTCGTCAACACCGGCATCGGTTGCCTGCTCTACTTTAGTGCCGTCGCCAAGCTGCCCGTCCAGACCGTCGCGGTCGTCGGCTACCTCGAGCCGCTTTCGGCCGTCGTGTTCTCGGCCGTCCTTTTGGGCGAAGCCATAACACCGGTCCGCCTGATGGGCGCCGCGCTTATCATCGGCGGCGCGATTTTTTGCGAACTCGCCGGCAAACGTGCAAACGCCAAGGCTGGCATCGCCCAGACAGTACGTGCTTAAAAGCCCCTGCTTTGAAATACTACCTGCGTATATGAATAATCCGCAGATGGGGATTATTGTCTAAAATAACCAGATGTGCCAAACTGCTCTTGTATGTATAAAGACGGCATAAAGTTTTTTGTCCTAGACAGATAACCGGATGTCTAAGGGAGTCCACGTGGCACACAACAAACTGGAGGCAAGCCCCCAAGACCAGCGTGGTCAAGGCGGGCACGGAGCCATCCCCCTCTCCGCTGGCATGCTGCTTGTAACGCTCGGCGTCGTCTATGGCGACATCGGCACGAGCCCCATGTACACCATGAAATCAATCGTCGCCAACAACGGCGGCATCGGTACCGTCAGCGAGGACATGATCCTGGGCGCGCTTTCGCTCGTCATCTGGACCATGACACTCGTGACCACGGTCAAGTACGTGGTAATCGCCATGAAGGCCGACAACCACAACGAAGGCGGCATCTTCGCCCTGTTCAGTCTCGTGCGCAAGGTGGCGCCATGGCTGATTCTCCCCGCCATGATCGGCGGCGCGGCACTACTCGCCGACGGCATCCTCACCCCCGCGGTCACGGTCACCACGGCCATCGAGGGTCTGCGCACCATCGAATGGGGCCATGCGCTGCTGGGCGACGGCCAGACCAACGTTATCAT
>DBEYYU010000062.1:0-24147 GCA_048184855.1 Collinsella aerofaciens | reverse complement strand
GGATAGAGGGTCTGACTACGAATCAGAACGTCATAGGTTCGAATCCTATACGCCGCACCATTTGAGATTAAAGCTCCCGGCAACGGGGGCTTTTCTTTTACGCCAGCTTGAGTGCTTTCGTCCAAAGGGACGATTTCCTGTCGACTCGTGTAAGATTCCGAGTAGATGTCGCGACTTATTCGCGACCACTCCTTCTTCAAACGACCGATCAGGGTGATATTTCGTGGCAGAGCGTCCGACATACAAGCTCAGGTTTCTCGATCCCAAGAAGCGCTTTCCGGCGATGCCCGAGCAGCCTGCGGGACGCTCATATGGCGTGGTCTGGAAACTCTTTGGCGAGGATCAGCATGAATCTTGTTATGTCGTCGAATTCGTTGGCAAAAGTCATGTGTCGCTTTTGGGCTACGTAAGCGTTTCGGGTGAGGTGTACAAGGTGGACCGCCCCGTTAGCGAGGCTCCGCTGCCCAACGATCCCGACATGGAACTGGTCCTTGACGAGTCCGATTCCAGCGTCGGTGAGATTGCGGTCAGGGGCACCGATGGGACGATGCGCTCCCGGGCGCGAGTCATCGGCTCTCCCGAAGGCCCCATGCGCGAACAATCCGATCGCGAGACGTGGAATTCGACGCGCAGCCTTCGCTACGGCGAGTTCATGGCCTCGATGTTCTTGCGTTACGTGATATTCGCCGATTCTGAAAACGCTGTCTCAGGCACGGCAGACGGTGACGGCCTCGACGAGGGCATGAAAAATGCCGTCGACAAGATCAAACTTGTAAAACTCCCCGAGCCGGTTGAGGTGCTGCTGGGTTTTGATTCCACACCGCTGCCCGATGCAATCGAAACATTGCTCTACCGCATTGACCATACAGATAATCCAAGTGGCATTGAGCGCTATGCCGCCGCTTTGATGGGCGAAGTTGATCTGCCTCGCCTGCGCACCATCGCGGCCAAAACCGAAATGAGCCTGGCGCGCATCGATCGCTCGAGACTCTTCTATCTCAATTTTGATCGTAGCCTGCTGGACCAGGACGAGATCGATGCCCTGCTTGCCATCGAGTGCCGCCTGAACCGCCTATCGGGCATCCTTGAGCGTATTGGGGCAGGGTTGGGCCCCGTTGCCTCGTCGCCAAGCTTTGAGGGCTGCTCGCTCTTTGATCTATGGCATATCAGCAAGACGACAGACGACGTTCCTCGCTTGCTCGAAACGCTGTCGAATGACAACCCGTGGGCCAAGCCGGGGACGGTTGCGTGCCAGCCGGGTGGCGAGTGGGACGTTCGCACCCGTTTTGCACGTATCGTAGAGGCGCTCAACGTGGTCACGCGGCTCGACTACACCTATCGAGCGAACGTCGCCGAGGGCATCATGTTGGTGCGATTTGGCCGCACGGTTGTCGATGCTATGCCGCAGCGCGAATACGATGCTCAAGATGACGCCTGGCGTGAGGTGGATGAGCCTAAGCGCGCAGCATGGGCCACTGAGCACGATGCGCGTATTGTGCTTACACTCGCGGCGGCTTGCTTTGCCGCGGGCGCCTGCATCACGCGCTGCTATGTGCAGATTGCTGCTCCCGACAGTGAGCAGGGCGAGCGCGTTGTTGCAACGTATTTCTTTGGGCGTGCGGCCTATCTGGCCGATTGCGTGCCTGTCGCCAAGGATCTTGAGAGCATGGACATGGACGATATGCCGTGCAAGCGTGTACTTGAGGCGTATGAGTCAACCGCTCCGGAGACGATTGAGCCTGCGGAGGTTCATGCTCGTCCGCGTGATGACCATCGCACGCTGCCGCCGGCGCTGCGCGATCTGCTGCTTGCCGATACGGCTGACGAGTTGGAGGTCATGGAAGAGGACGACGACCCATACGTGGCCCGTGTTGTTGAATTGCGCGAGCAGGCAAAAGTCGACCGTACAGGTGCTTTTGAAGGCTTTTCTCGTCTTGTCGAGGAGTTGGAGGCTAAGTGCGCCGTCGCCGAGCTTTTGGCGACAGGTCCGGTTCAAACGCAGTTTTGCGATAACCAGCTGGTGCGCATGGTGCTACCGGTGTTGGAAGAAGACCGCTCTGTGCGAATCCTTCGTGCGCCCGATGCGCTGTACTTTGCCCAGCACGAGATCTGCAGCTTTTACGCCGAGCAAGAGGACTTTGAACGAGCGCTGCCCGAGGTGCGCCATCTTTACGATCTGGCGCGCTCGTCCATGCAATCGCACTTTGCGCTCATCAACGTGCTTGCGCGTCTGGAGCGCTTTGACGAGATTATCGAGGTGGCGCGCCACGGCCTACGTATTGCCAGCGATCGTTCTGCAATCGGCTACCTGTTCTATCGCTTGGCGTTTGCCTATTGGAATTGCGATCAGCTCGACCTGGCGCTGGCTTGTTACCGTCTGGTGCCGCGCGGCGAGGAGTCGGGCAGTAGCGCGCTGGAAGAAATGCAGGGCCTTATGAACGAGATGGGCGTCAGCGAGCCTCCGACGTTCGAGGAAGCGGTCGAGACCATCCGCAAGGCTGGACTCGAGCTGCCGCCAGTGTCCGCCGTAACGAATCAGCTGGCAGATGCCGCTGTTCAACTGGTCGACAACGGCTTCTTTTTCCTGGCACGCGGTTGCATCTTCCAAATGTGGCGCACCATGGGCAACGACGAACTCGGCTCCCTCAACCGCTCGCTGGGGTAGGTGAAGCTTCCAAGGAGGAAAGGATGCTAGGCAATTAGAAAATTCCCCCTTGCCCATCCTCGACTGTTTGGTTACTATAGAACGGCTGTCACGGAGAGCTGACCGAGAGGCCGAAGGTGCTCGCCTGCTAAGCGAGTATGCCCCAAAAGGGCATCTGGGGTTCGAATCCCCAGCTCTCCGCCAGTACGAATTTGAAAAAGGGTCCCATTTGGGGCCCCTTTTTTATTATCAAGAATGGCGGCTGGGGATTCGAACCCTCAAAAAAAGAGGCATCCTTTCGGACGCCTCCTTTCAGTGGGCTGATTATCCTTGCGCTCTACACCTCGGGCGCCTTGGCGACGGTCTCGCTTTCTGCCGTGAGTGGGCGGTTGTCGATGCGGCGGCCCAGGCGGTCGAGCTTCACAAGGAGCCACTCAATGGGATTCGGCCCTGCGCCTTCCTCGTCAGCAACCAGGTCCATGACGGCGATCTTGGTGCCGTCTTGCTTGAGCGTAACGCTGCCCACCTTGTCGCCCACATGCACCGTGCCCGAAAGATCGTCGTAGCTAACCTTTTCGGTCACCTCGCCGGCAAGGGAAAACACGGTCGCTTGCGCCGTGGGATCGGCGAGTGTGGCGTCGATTGTCTTATCCGTCCAGTCGGTTTGGCCAATGCGTGCCATAAGCGGGTTGCCGTTGGCGGTCTTTTCCTGCGTGTTGGCGATCGCGACCGTCACCTTGTGACCGTAGTACCAATTGGCAAGGGTTGCGGTATCGGTAAAGCGCTGGTCGGTGGTGGTGGAGTTCAAAACGACGGTGTAGATCTCGTCGCCATCGCGGTTGTAGGCACTCGTAAAGCAATAGCCCGCGTCGTCGGTGGTGCCGGTCTTGCCGCCGATGTTGCCATCTTGGCCCAGCAAATAGTTATGCGTGTCCATGGAATGCGAATGGTCGGTGCCGTCGGCGCCCGTGACCTCGATCCAGGAATCCTCGCTCGCTACGACCTCGCGGATCGTGTCGTTTTTCATGGCCTCCTGCATCATCAGCGCTACGTCGTGTGCGGTTGAGTGCATATTGCCAGCCCACTCATCAAAGTCCAGACCATGCGGGTTTTCAAAAAGCGTACCGGTGCAGCCGAGCTTCTTAGCGCGCTCGTTCATGGCCTTCACAAATGTGGCCTCGGCGTCTTTGGTCTTGGGGTCGATCTTCTTGCCCACATATTCGGCGAGCACGATGGCGGCGTCGTTGCCCGAGGGAATCATCAGACCGCGTAGTGCCTGCTCCACGGTAAGCTCGTCGCCTTCGAGCAAGCCGGCGGTCGAATTACCCACGGTGGCTGCGGCGTTGCTCACCGTGACCTTCTCGTCCATCTTGCAATTCTCGACGGTTAGGATTGCGGCCATGACCTTGGTGATCGAGGCAATCTTGACCTGCTCATCGGCGCCGCGGGCATAGTAGACGGTGCCGTCTTTGCCCATGACGAGGGCATTGGTCGCATCGATATCGGGCAGGTTTTCGGCCGTGATACCGCGCACATCGGCGGTTTTGCCGCAAACATTGTCGGTCGTGAGCACTTGGGCGCCGGCGACGGTGGGCACGCCGGCGGCAAGGGCGATAGCGCAGACAAAGCCGGCGGCAAGTTGGGCTGAGCGCTTTGCAAAAGAGGTGAGGGACTTCACAGATTTCGCTTTCGACGGGATGGTCTCTTCTGAAACTAGAGTATATCGTTTGCCGGCGTCGGCGATCATCGCGTGCGCGCTTGGCCCACATCCGCACCCGAACGGGCACAAGGGTGCTTAAGGCCGACTTAATCACCCACGCTTGTTGTGTGTGGCGTGCGTCGCCTCAGGCATAATGGAGCGCGAGAGGAGCACGCATGAACGAGCGCATTTTGGTAGTTGATGACGAGAAGGCCATCGCCGACTTGGTTGGCATCTACCTTACAAAAGAGGGCTTTGATGTCCAGATTGCCTATAGCGGGGCCGATGCTGCCAAGGCGATCTTGGAGCAGGAGTTCGATCTGGCGCTGCTTGATGTCATGCTGCCCGATATCGATGGGTTTGAGCTGCTGCGTACGATCCGTTCCAGCCATACCTATCCCGTGATCATGCTGACGGCGCGCGATGCCCAGCAAGACAAGATCGGGGGCCTTTCGCTTGGCGCGGACGATTACGTGGTTAAGCCGTTCCGTCCGCTGGAGCTCATCGCGCGCGTGCACGCTCAGCTTCGCCGCTACACCAGCTACGGTAGCCGTGCACAGGCGGCCGAGTCGCCGACCATTCAGCTCGACGGCTTGGAGATCAATCGCGACGCTCGTTCCGTGACGGTGGACGGTGCACCGGTACGCCTCACACCCACCGAGTATTCAATCTTGCTGTATCTGGTCGAGCATCGCGGCAGCGTGGTGGCCGTGGAGGACCTGTTCCGCGCGGTGTGGAGCGAGGATTTTATGCCCGGCTCCAACAATACGGTGATGGTGCATATTCGCCACTTGCGCGAAAAGATCGGCGACGACGCACAAAAGCCACGCTTTATCAAAAACGTCTGGGGCGTCGGCTACATCATCGAATAACGCTTTTCGCTTGTGAGGATCTTGATATGACAAAAGACGATAGGCAAGCGTTCGAGGTGCCCGATCGGCTCTTTGAATATGTGAGGTCGGTCGTCGACAACCGCGCGCTTGCAACGGTGCTGCTCTTTTTGCTGAGCCTGCTGCTGATTGGCATCGACAACATCGTCGGAATCTTGGCGGTGCTGCTTGTCGGCTTTTTGCTGATCGATCGATTTGAGATCGTGTGCCGCTGCGTGGTGATTGGCGGCGCCGCGTGGGCCATGACGTTGGCGATTGGCGCCATGGCGCTCGGCGGCATCGAAGGGCCGGTGCTGTTCGATGCCGGCTTTGTATTCAACATGCTTGGCTTTGTGCTGGCGCTTGCCGCGTGCGTGCTGTTCTTGTGTGGCCGCGCCCTGTACTACCAGGGCTACGAGCAGGGCGAGCAGCATGCCGATTGTGTGCTGGCCGCTCGTATTCAAGATCGCCTGATCGATCACCCCGACACCTGGGATAACATCGACGGCGACTTCTTGGAGGTCGAGGGCGCCCTTAACCGCGTGCGCGACCGTGAGCGCAAGGTGCAGCAAGCTCTGCGTGACGAGTCGCATCGCAAGGACGATTTGGTCACGTACTTGGCACATGACCTACGCACCCCGCTTGCCAGTGTGGTGGGCTATCTTTCGCTGCTGCAAGAGGCTCCCGAGCTGCCGGTTGAGCAACGTGCGCACTTTACGGGCGTGGCGCTCGACAAGGCGCACCGGCTCGATACGCTCATCGAAGAGTTCTTCGATATCACGCGCTTTGACTTCCACGATATCGTGCTCACGCGCGGCTATGTTGATCTGGGGTTGCTGCTGGCTCAGGTGACTGACGAGTTCTATCCCATCCTCAACGAGCAGCATAAGGAAGTCCAAGTTGATATTCGCGAGGACCTGACGGTGCTCGTGGATGGCGACAAAATGGCTCGCGTGTTCAACAACATCATGAAAAACGCTATTGCCTATAGCTATGAGGGCTCGACCATCACGATCGAGGCCAGACGCCGGGACGGCGGTGGCGTGCGCGTGCGCTTTATCAATCAGGGCGATCCCATCCCTGAGGCAAAGCTCAAGGTGATCTTTGAGAAGTTCTATCGCCTGGATGCGGCGCGTGCGACCAATCGCGGCGGCGCTGGACTGGGGCTTGCCATCGCCAAGGAGATCGTATGCGCGCACGGCGGTACCGTTGCATGTGAATCGACGCCCGAACACACGATATTCACCATCGAGCTGCCCGCCGCATAGCCAGTGTGCCCTTACAAACACTTGACAATGCGCTCACGTGCATATGAGCCGCGATTCCTACTATCGATACTGCTGAATTGATATCGATGTGGAGGTATGCGGTATGACGGCTGCTGCGGCTGTGGAGCCCACGGAGCTTGAAGAACTCATGAAAGCGCAGGCCGAGGCCGCGCACGAGCGCGAGGTTGGGGATGCGACTCGCCCCACGGCAGAGGATCTTGCCGCCTCGCCGACGCGAATCGATGTTGAGGGCCTCGACCTGTTCTATGGCGACCACCATGCGCTCAAGGACGTGAATATCAAGATCCGCGACAAGCAGATTACCTCGTTCATCGGGCCTTCGGGCTGCGGAAAGTCCACGTTGCTGCGCTGCTTTAACCGCATGAACGACGGCATCAAGGACTGCCGAATCGAGGGCAAGATTGCGCTCGATGGTCAAGATATCCTGGGCGACTACGACATCTGCCGCCTTCGCCAGCGCGTGGGCATGGTGTTCCAGCGCCCCAACCCGTTTCCCATGAGCATCTACGACAACGTCGCCTACGGTCCTCGCGGAATGGGAGTGCGCGATCGCGTCGTGCTCGACGAGCTGGTCGAAGACTCCCTGCGACGCGCCGCCCTGTGGGACGAGGCCAAGGACAAGCTCAAAGAGTCGGGTCTGGGTCTTTCGGGCGGCCAGCAGCAGCGTCTGTGCATCGCCCGCGCACTTGCCGTGCAGCCCGACATTCTGCTGATGGACGAGCCGACCTCGGCACTTGATCCTGTGTCGACGCTGGTGGTGGAGCAGCTGGCCTGCGAGCTCAAAGAGACCTGCACGCTCGTGGTCGTTACGCACAATATGCAGCAGGCGGCGCGTATCTCCGATTCGGTCGCATTCTTTTTGCTGGGTGAGCTGGTGGAGCACGCGCCCACCGCGCAACTCTTCAAGAATCCGACCGATCCGCGCACGGCGGATTATTTGACGGGGCGTTTTGGCTGATACCATCTAGTAAAGGTACCTTTAGGGTTAAGATGCGGTCATGCCGGCCGCAAAGGGGTTCAACATGATCTATTACGTCGAGGACGATGACAACATCAGGGATTTGACGGTCTATGCGCTGCGCAAGCAGGGGATTGAGGCCGAAGGCTTTTCGTGCGACGGTGAGTTTAAGGCTGCCGTGGCGCGACGGGTACCCGATGCCGTCCTGCTCGACATCATGCTGCCCGATACCGATGGCTTGGCGATTATGCGTCGACTGCGTGCCGATCGCCTGACGGCGACGGTGCCCATCATGATGCTTACCGCCAAGGATACCGAGCTCGACAAGGTGATGGCGCTCGATGGCGGTGCCGACGATTACCTGACTAAGCCGTTTTCGCTCATGGAGCTCGCCAGCCGCTGCCGCGCACTGCTGCGTCGCGGCGGCATGGTCAAACAGGCAAGCGATGTGCTCAGCGTGGGCGACATCGTGCTCTCGCCCAGCCATCGTGAGGTGACTGTTGCCGGCGAGTCGCTTAAGCTCACCCTGCGCGAGTTCGACCTGCTCGAGTACCTCATGCGCAAGCCCGGCGTGGTCTTTACCCGCGAGTCGTTGCTGCAGAGCGTGTGGGGCTGGGACTTCGACGGCGGTTCGCGCACCGTTGACGTGCACGTGCAGACGCTTCGCCAAAAACTGGGCGAGCATGCCAGCGCCATCGAGACCGTGCGCGGCGTGGGCTACCGCTTGGCCGAGCCTTCTGCCGGTGATGGTGCCGAAGGTGACGACACCGCGGCCACCGCATCGGAGGAGTAACCCGTGGTCTTCGCCCCCCAGGGAAAACATACGCTGTCGCACCGCGTTTTTGTGACGATCTTTGTCTGCGCCATGGCGGTTATCGTGGCGTTTACGGTGCTGGGTGCGTTCTTTGTGCAAAACACCTTGGCGGATGCCACGAGTGCCAACCTGGCGCAAGAAACCGAGCTCATTGCTGCCGCCCTCGACGAGCAGCAGGAGCCCATCCCGTTCTTGCGTAGCCTCGATCGAGAGGACTTGCGCATCACGCTGATTAACAAGGATGGATCGGTTGCCTACGACAACGAGGCGTCGCCTTCCACACTGCCCAACCATGGCGATCGCCCCGAGGTCATCGAGGCCTTTGAGAGTGGTTCGGGTTCCGCGGAGCGCGCAAGCTCTACGCTCGACGAGATTATGCTGTATCGCGCCGTCGCCCTTGATAACGGCCAGGTTGTCCGCTTGGCGCAGGCCCAGCCTGGCGTTGCGGCGATTTTGCTGTCGATGGTGGCGCCGATGCTGCTTATCGCAGCAGCGGGTGCGGTACTCTCGTTTTTTATGGCGCGCCGCGAGTCCCGTGCCATCATCGCGCCTTTGCAAGAGGTGGATTTGGACCACCCACGCCGTAGCTATGAGCACGCCTATGCCGAGATGGTCCCCATGCTTGAGCGTATTGAGTCGCAGCGCCAGGAGCTCAAGCGCCAAATGGCGGTGCTGGCGGACAACGACCGTATGCGCCGCGAGTTCACGGCGAATATCACCCATGAGCTCAAGACGCCGCTTACGGCGATTTCGGGCTATGCCGAGCTCATCGCAAACGGCATGGTCGAGGGCGAGGGCGACCTGCGCAACTTTGGCGGTCGCATCTATCGTGAGGCGGGCCGCTTGGCAGCGCTTGTCAACGATATCCTTACGCTGTCTAACTTGGACGAGGCCGAGCGTGCAGCTGAGGGCGAGGCGGTGCCCATTGGGTCCACGGAGCCTATTGAGCTCTCGCGTGCCATCTACGCGGTCGAGCAGCGTCTTGAACAGGTCGCCCGTCAGGCGAATGTGACGATAAGTCATGAGACCAAGCCTGTGGTCATCGAGGGCGTGTCGCGCTTGATTGACGAGCTCATCTATAATCTGGCAAGCAACGCCATCCGCTACAATCGACCCGGCGGTACGGTTACGCTGCAGTGCGGCACCAACGACGGAGGCCATCCGTTCCTTGCGGTCGCCGACACGGGAATCGGTATCGCGCCTGAAGAACAGGGCAAGGTATTTGAGCGGTTCTATCGCGTGGACAAGAGTAGGTCCAAGGCACGCGGCGGAACCGGTCTGGGGCTTGCCATTGTCAAGCATGCGGCCCTGTATCATCACGCCACGCTCGATCTGTCGAGCGAGTTGGGCGTGGGAACCACCATTACGGTGACGTTTCCCATACAGCAGGACGAGCCATTCGCATAGCGATACAACATAGATATTGATGCAGACGCCGCATTTGACTTTCGGGTGCGGCGTTGTTGTGCAATTTTACGATTGCTTCCGACATTTTTACAGGAGAGCCTGTTTCTTATGTATAGAGTTTGGTCTCGGTAAAAAGATGCGATAACATACGGACAGTTTTGTCAATCCGAACTGGGGAAATGAAAGGCAAGCTGCATGACCCTTCTCGAACTGTTCCAGCTGCTGAAGAAGCACCTTCAGCTGGTCATCACCCTTCCGGTGGTCTGCGCGATCGCCATGGGCATCGTGTCCTTCGTTGCGATGGACAACACCTACACCGCGACGACGAGCATGTACATTCTCGCCAAGACCGACGATAGCGGCCAGATGAGCTACAACGATCTCTCGGCGAGTCAGATGCTTTCCAACGATATCGCCACGCTGCTGGATAGCGATAGCGTTAAGAGCGGCGCCGCCAATGAACTGGGCCTCACCGATCTGGATGACTACAAGGTGTCTGTTTCCTCCGAGACCACCACGCGTGTCATTACGCTTTCGGTTACCGGCACCGATGCCAAGGAGACGGCTAAGGTCGCAAAGGCCATAGCTAGCTCGGTGAGTACGGTCGCTCAGAACGTCGGCGCTGCCCAGAGCATCAACGTTATCGACGAGGCTAAGACCCCCGAAGCCCCCAGCGGCCCCAAGCGTATGCTGTACGTTGCTGTCGCGTTCCTCGCGGGCATCTTTATCGCAGTTGCCTATGTCGTTTTGGCAGACATGCTCAATACCCGCATCCGCGGTGCCGAAGAGGCAGAAGAGCTCCTGGGCATTCCCGTTGTTGGCCGAATTCCGGCTATGAAAGGTGGTAAATAGGCATGGCTAAGGCAAAGAACACCGATAAGCTCGTTGTACAGAATGCCGCCAAGACCCTTCTGGCCAACATCCGCTTTGCGAGCGTGGACGACCCCATTCGCACTATTACCGTCACGTCCTCGATTCCCAACGAGGGCAAGTCTACGGTTTCCATCAACCTTGCCCAGGCTATCGCCACGAGCGGCAAGTCCGTGCTCCTGGTCGAGGCCGATATGCGCCGCAGGTCCCTTTCCGATATGCTCGGCGTTCGTTCGCGCGGCGGACTCTATGCGGTCCTTTCCGAGCAGATCTCCATTGACCAGGCAATTGTCGAGACGGGTCAGAAGAACCTCTACTTCCTCGATGCCGAGCCGCATATTCCCAATCCTGCCGACATCATTGTCTCTCACCGCTTTGCCAAGTTGGTAAAGGCACTGTCCGCCAAGTTCCAGTACGTCATCTTTGATGCTCCCCCGGTCGGCACCTTCATCGATGCTGCCGAGATTGCCAGCCTGACCGACGGTACGCTGTTCGTGGTGCGCGAGGACTTCACCAAGCGCGAGGAGGCACTCAACGCTATCGGCCAGCTTAAGAAGTCCGAAAAGGTCAAGCTCATCGGTACCGTTATGAACTACTGCGAGACCGAGACCAGCGAGTACTACTACTCCTACTACACCAAGGACGGTAAGAAGGTGAAGAAGGGCTCGGACGATCAGGGGACTTCCAAAAAGGGCATCTTCACCAACCGAGCAAACGTTTAGTTGATTAAGGCTGACCTATGCGTGACATTCATTGCCATATCTTGCCGGGTGTAGACGACGGCGCCGCCGATCTCGATGAGAGCTTGGCGATGCTCGAGGCTGCCAAGCGGGCCGGTGTAACCAGAATCGTTTGCACTCCTCACTGCCGTGATCCCTATTTTGATTACGACAAGATGTGGGATGCCTTTGAACTGCTGCGTGATAACGCTGACGGTTTTCCGCTCCAGATGGGCTTCGAGGTCAACCATCGAAAGCTCGTTGAACTTGGTATCGATGCCGCGGAGCACTTGCATTTCGATGGAACCAACGAGTTTCTGCTCGAGCTTTCGACGCATGCCGATGCGTATGCGTTTAGAGAGTACGAGAACACGATTTACGATTTGCAGTGCCGTGGCTACCAGGTGATCATCGCTCATCCTGAGCGCTATCGTGCGGTTCAAAAGGATGTAAGCGTGGCGGAGCGCCTGGTCGATATGGGCTGCAAGCTGCAGGCTTCGGCGGACTTTATTGCCGGCGGTCGCTTTGGTCGCGAAAAAAAGCCGGCACAGCGCCTGTTCGATCAGAACCTGTACAGCTTCATCGCGAGCGATGCCCATAACGTGGGTCATTACGACTGCCTGGCGAAGGCTCGCGCGAAGTTTAGCGTGCGCGGAGCTCATTTTCGCTAATATCTGTCCCTAACGTTCGCATTGAATGAAAGGGCAGCCATGGATATCCAACTTAAGACGGGATGCTTTGATGACGCGGCGTTGGTGCGCCGCGTCGTTTTTATGGACGAGCAGGGCTACGAGAATGAGTTCGACGCTATCGACGAGGATCAGAACTGCATTCATGTGACGCTCTATGTAGACGGCGAGCTTGCCGGTTGCTCGCGCGTGTTTCCCGAGGAGCTTGAGCGCGTGGCTGACGCAGAGGCCCCGGTGTTGCCGGCATGCGACATGGACGAAGGCGTTGCGGCGGGGGAGGCCTACATTATGGGGCGCGTCGCCGTGCTGCCGGCTATGCGTCGTCGCGGACTGGCGAGTGCGCTCGTCGAGGCCAGTGCTTCGTGTGCACGCGATGCCGGCGCTAAGCTTATTAAGCTGCATGCGCAGGAATACGTGTTGCCGCTCTATGCAAAGGCGGGCTACACGCAAATTGCCCCGGTAGATTACGAAGACGAGGGCCAGCCCCATGTCTGGATGGCCAAGCGCGTAGATGGCAGATAGGGACGTTCCTTTTCTGCCGGCAGCTGGGGACACTCCTTGGCAATTGACGCATTGGAGCGCTCGGACATACAGTTTTTCGATTCCGTATGTATATATGCGCGCTATTGGGTTATAAAATCTAAGTCTGAACATAGCAGGTCTGCGATGCGGCTCGGGCAACCGGGCCGTTTTTGCGGACGGGGGTAGCGCGAAAGGACTGCACATGCGTCAATTTAAGACCGAGAGCAAAAAACTGCTCGACCTCATGATCAACTCCATCTACACCAATAAGGAAATCTTCCTGCGCGAGCTTATCTCTAACGCGAGCGACGCCGTCGACAAGCTCAACTTTAAGAGCCTGCAGGATCCGAGCGTCAAGATCAACCAGGGCGACCTGGCCATTCGCGTCTCCTTTGATAAAGACGCCCGCACCATTACCATCTCGGATAACGGCATTGGCATGACCGCCGAGGAGCTCGAGCGCAATCTGGGCACCATCGCCCATTCCGGCTCCGAGGAGTTTAAGACCGAGAACGCCGAGCAGCAGGGCTCCGATGTCGACATCATCGGCCAGTTTGGCGTGGGCTTCTACTCTGCCTTTATGGTTGCCAGCCATGTGAAGGTCGTCAGCCGCGCCTATGGCGAGGATGTCGCCCATGTGTGGGAATCCGACGGTCTTGAGGGCTACACCATCGAGGACGGTGAGCGCGCCGAGCACGGTACCGATGTCATCCTGACGCTGCGCGAGAACGAGAAGCTCGATGCCGACGGCGAGGCCGAGACCTACGATCGCTTCCTGACCGAGTGGGGTCTCAAGAGCCTGATTCAGCAGTACAGCAACTATGTGCGCTACCCGATTCAGATGATGGTGTCCAAGAGCCGCCAGAAACCCAAGCCCGAGGACGCCGGCGACGATTACAAGCCCGAGTACGAGGACTATCAGGAGCTCGAGACCGTCAATTCCATGACACCGATCTGGAAGAAGCGCAGCTCCGATGTCGAGCAGAAGGACTACGACGAGTTCTACAAGTCCACGTTCCACGACTTTGACGATCCTGCGCGCACCATCAGCTTCCATGCCGAGGGCACGCTCGAGTACGATGCCCTGCTGTTTGTGCCGGGCCGCGCGCCGTTCGATCTGTACAGCAAGGATTACGAGAAGGGTCTGGCACTCTACAGCTCCAACGTCCTGATCATGGAGAAGTGCGACGACCTGCTGCCCGACTACTACAACTTTGTCCGCGGCGTCGTGGATTCCGCCGATGTGTCGCTCAACATCTCGCGTGAGACGCTGCAGCAGAACCGTCAGCTCAAGGCCATCGCCAAGCGTGTGGAAAAGAAGATCACCGCCGACCTTGAGGATATGCGTGACAACGACCGCGAGGCCTACGAGAAGTTCTTTGAGAACTTTGGCCGCGGTCTTAAGTACGGCATCTACTCGAGCTATGGCATGAAGGCCGATGAGCTCGCCGATCTGTTGCTGTTCTGGTCTGCCAAGGAACAGAAGATGATTACCCTGGCCGAGTATGCCAAGGGCATGCCCGAGGATCAGAAGGCCATCTACTACGCCGCCGGCGACTCGCGTGAGCGCTTGGCCAAGATGCCCGTGGTAAAGGGCGTGCTCGACCGCGGCTATGACGTGCTGCTGCTGACGCAGGACGTGGATGAGTTCACCTTCCAGGCTATGCGTGAGTACGTTGCCGCCGATATGCCCAAGATCTACGAGGACGATGCCGCCCGCGAGGCTGCCGAGAAGGCCGTGGCCGATGGTGCCGAGCCCGAGGTTGAGGATCGTCACCTGGAGCTCAAGAACGTCGCAACCGGTGATCTTGACCTGGCGACCGAGGACGAGAAAAAGGAGGCCGAGGACGCCACCAAGGAGAACGAGGACCTCTTTAACGCCATGAAGGAGGCACTCGGCGACAAGGTCGAGAAGGTTGCCGTCTCTGCGCGCCTGACCGATGCTCCCGCGTGCATCACCACCGAGGGCCCACTTTCGCTCGAGATGGAGAAGGTGCTCCAGAAGGGTCCCGAGGGCGCGCCCGACGGTATGCCCAAGAGCCAGCGCGTGCTCGAGCTCAACGCCAAGCACCCGGTCTTTTCCAAGCTCGTCGCCGCTCAGAAGGCGGGCGACGCCGACAAGATCAAGCAGTACTCTGGTCTGCTCTACGATCAGGCCCTGCTGGTCGAGGGTATCCTCCCCGAGGACCCCGTTGCCTTCGCGGCGGCTGTTTGCAACTTGATGTAGTTCGGGGATACGGCACCGTAACTAGATTAGAACGAGAGTGGATAATCTCCCACTTTTGGCTCGAATGCGGGCTTGAAGTGGGAGATTTTCCACTCTCGTTTCCTTTTGAATGATCCCTTCGTCCCCAAGGGATCATTTATTTGTGCGGGTTGTGGTTTTGTGACCTGCTGAAATTTAGGATACTGTACATCTGTACGTTAACTCATCTTCGTAGTATATTGCTACCGCAAAACTCAACACCATTGTGCTTTGAGACGTTAAAGCGCCTACTACAATGGTTGTCGATAGTACGATTCGATTTAACGACAGGATGGATGGTCCAAGCGTGAGTCTCGGCAGCAAACTATCCAATGCAAAGGTGTCCTTTGCGATATTTAAGCGCGACATTAAGCGACTGCTTGTGAACCCCGTCGCCCTGGTGGTTACCCTAGGCGTGTGCGTTATTCCCTCGCTGTATGCCTGGTATAACATCGTGGCAAACTGGGATCCGTATGGAAACACCCAAGGCATCAAGATTGCTATCGCCAACAACGATCGAGGCACCCAAAACGACTTGGTGGGTGAGCTCAACGCTGGCGACAAAGTGGTCGACCAGCTCAAGGAGAATCATCAGTTGGGCTGGACGTTCGTCGACTCGACGGCCGATGCCAAGGAGGGCGTCGAGAGCGGCGAGTACTATGCCGCTATCGTGATTCCCAAGAACTTCTCGGATAACCTGGTTTCGATGCTCGACGGCAACTACCATCAGCCCAAGCTCACGTACTACGTCAATGAGAAGAAGAGCGCCATTGCGCCCAAGGTTACCGATACCGGTGCAAACACCATCGAGGAGCAGATCAACTCGGAATTTGTCTCTACGGTAGGCAAGACTGTTGCCGGTATCGCCAAGGATGCCGGTGTCGATTTAAAGGACAAGGCAACCCAGACTCAGGACTCGCTGGCAAGTTCGGTGTCCGAGGCGTCCGACACCTTGGGCGAGGTGCGCGATTCGATTGGCGATATGAATGCCGCCATCGATAAGACGAGTGGCGCTATCGCCTCGGCTGATGCGGCACTTGCCGGCTTGCAAGGCCAGGCACCGTCGCTGACGCAGGCGATCTCCCAGGGCAACGACCTGCTGAGCGAAGCTCGCACCACGGCGGGCAACTCCATCACCTCGCTCTCCAAGGCGCTCTCGGAAGGCAGCCTTGCGCTCACCAAGACGTCGGCCTCTGCGAACGCTGCCATCGGCAAGCTGACGGGCGCGGTCACATCTACGACCACCCGTATCGACAACTCGCTCGAGTCTCTTCAAGCGACGATCGACCACAATAAGGCCGTTATCGGGCACTTGGAGATTCTCGCCAATGACACGTCGACAGGTTCCGAGGAAATTGACGCGCGCATTGTATCGACCATCGATTTGCTTCGAGAGCAGAATGAAAAGCTTCAGAGCATCAAGGACGGTCTGTCCGCGCAGTCGAGCGCCATGGCGAATGACGCAGCGGCTGTCTCGGGTGCCAGCGACGCTATCAATAATGCAATTCAGACCGGTGCGACCAACCTTGGCCAGGCTCAGACGGACCTGGGTCAAAACGCGCTGCCGAAGGTCTCGAGCGCACTTGATTCGTTTGCCGCCGTCTCGGGTGATCTGACGGGAATCGTGTCTGGCCTCACGCCTACTATTGCAAGTGCGCGCGGTACACTTTCGCAACTCAACGCCACGCTCGGTCAGGCCAAGACCACGCTGTCCCAGACCGATGCCTCGCTTGCCAAGGTCCAGGACAAGCTCGCAACCGCCGCCAACGACATCGCGGCGCTACAGACCTCCGAGTCCATGGGCGAGCTGGCCGATCTGATGGGCGTCGATGTCAATGACGTGGCAGACTTCATGGCATCTCCGGTCGAGCTGACCTCAAAGTCAATTTACCCGGTCAAGAGCTTTGGTTCGGGCATTGCCCCGTTCTATACCAATCTGGCGCTGTGGGTGGGCGGCTACGTGCTTATCGCCATCTACAAGCTCGAGGTCGACCGCGAAGGCATCGGCAGCTTTACCGCGCGTCAGGGCTACTTTGGCCGCTGGTTGCTCCTGGTGATCCTGGGCGCGTTGCAGGCCATCATCGTTACGGTAGGCGATCTGGTGATCGGCGTGCAGTGCGTCAGCCCGCTGCTGTTCGTGCTGGGCGGCATCGCCATCTCGTTCACCTACGTCAATATCATCTATGCGCTGTCCACCACGTTTAAGCATATCGGCAAGGCTATCGGCGTCATTCTGGTTATCGTGCAGATCCCGGGTTCGTCGGGCATGTACCCCATCGAGATGATGCCAGGCTTCTTCCAGTGGCTGCACCCGCTGCTGCCCTTTACCTACGGCATCAATCTGCTGCGCGAGACGGTCGGCGGCATGTATTCGTTCAACTACCTGTTTAACCTGTGCATTCTGGGCGTGTTCTTGATCGTGGCGCTCTTTATCGGCCTGCAGCTGCGTCCGCTGCTGCTCAACCTTAACCTGCTCTTTGATAAACAGCTCTCCACGACCGGTATGATGATTTGCGAGTCCAACGACCTGCCGCGCCAGCGCTACTCGCTGCGCACGGCCATGCGCGTCATGCTCGATTCCGATTCGTACCGTCGCGAACTGCTCGATCATGCGGTCGCCTTTGAACATCGCTACCCGTACTACATCAAGGGCGGTTTTGCCGCCGTGGTGGGCGTTCAGGTCCTGCTCTTTGTCCTGTCGACGGTTCTCGATATCGACAATAACGGCAAGATCATCCTGCTTGTCATTTGGATCATCTCGGTTATTGCCATCTGCGGCTGGCTGATCAATATCGAATATATCCGAGCGAGCCTCAATACCCAGATGCGCATCTCGGCGCTTTCGGATGAGGACCTGCGTCGCGAGATGCGCGAACACACGGCCGCCATTCCTGCCGCCCGCCACATGTTTGGCCTCAACGCCAGCGAGCGTGGTGCCAAGGGCGGCGATCAGTCCACGGGCCGCTTGCCGCATATCGGCTCGCACCATAAATCTCAGGGCAGCGACAGCACAGCCACAAATGATGGAGATACCACCGCGCTTGGCAAGCACTCCAAAGGAGGTGAGGCATAAATGAAGAACATCCTGCATCTGTTTAAGCGCGATGTCCAAAACGTGTCTCGCTCCGTGATCGGCTTGGTTGTCGTGATGGGCCTCATTATCGTACCGTGTCTGTACGCGTGGTTTAACATCGCCGGCAGCTGGGATCCGTACGGCAACACCGGCAATCTTAAGATCGCCGTGGTCAACACCGATGAGGGTTACGAGAGCGATTTGATCCCCGTCGAGGTTAACGTGGGCGAAAACGTGACCGCCACCCTACGCGGCAACGAGAGCTTCGATTGGGTTGTGCTCAACAATCGCGAAAAGGCTATCGAGGGCGTTAAGTCGGGCGCGTACTATGCTGCCGTCGTTATCCCCAAAACGTTTAGCGCTGACATGATGACGCTTTTCTCGACCGACGTGAAACACGCCGATATCGAGTTTTACGAGAACCAGAAGGCCAACGCCATTGCGCAGATCGTGACCGAGAAGGGTTCGAGTGCCGTTCAGAGCCAGGTTAACGAAACTTTTACCGAGACCATTACGAGCATCGGTCTTAAGACGGTGTCCAGCCTGCTCGATTACATGAGCACCGACCAGGTCAGCAACTTTATCGCCAACCTGTCCTCGACGCTTGGCGATTCGATTGAGGACCTGCGAGACGTTCGGGCAAATGCTTCGTCGCTGGCGGGCATTTTGAGCTCCACGTCCGATTCGCTGACGTCGGCGAGCGGCATGCTCAAGCAGACCGGTGCCGTCGATGAGTCGACAAAGCAGCTCATGGAACATGCCAAAAGCGGCATCGATGATTCCAAAGAAGCGCTTAAGGCGGCAAACGATGCCATCGATGCCGCAATCGATGGAAGTGCGGGTTCGTTCGACAATGTGTCTGCCGAGCTCGCGAAGGCGTTCGACACCGCAAACCAGCATGTCGACCTTACGGTGTCCCAACTCAACGATGCCGCTGCGGCCCTCAATGCGCGCGCCAAGGATATCGATGCGATGGCCGATCAGCTCCGCAGCCTTGCCGACCAGGTGAGCGATGAGAATTTGAAGGACGGCCTCAAGTCCGCCGCGACGTCGCTGGGCAGAATCGCCGTTGAGTACCGCAACAATGCCAAGGATCTGGCGGCTACCGCGAAGTCTCTCTCCGATAGCATGGCCGAGGTCAACAACTCGCGTGCCGAGGTCGATCAGGCCATCGCTGATGCCAAGGCCGGCATCGCGGGTGCCAAATCCGATTACGATTCCACGTTCTCGGTTAAGGCCAAGGAGCTCAAGAAGACGGTTTCGGGCATTCTGGACTCGCTTGATGGCATCTCGGGCGACCTGGATAGCGCCGTAGGCGGCCTGACCGACGCATCCGGCTCGTTGGCGAAGGGCCTCTCCAAGGCCGCCAAGCTGGTCAACAAGGCTTCCGATCAGCTAGGTGAAGCGTCCGATAAGATCAGTGCGTTTAAGGATGAGCTCGATGGCGCCCTGATGTCGGACGACCTTGCCACGATCAAGACGATGATTGGCAACGATCCCGAGGGTTTGGCCGTGTCGCTTTCCGGTCCCGTCGCGCTCGATCGCAAACCGGTCTATCCGATCCGCAACTACGGCTCGGCCATGGCGCCGTTCTACACGATTCTGTCGCTCTGGGTCGGCTCGATCGTGCTGGCGGCCATGATGAAGGTGTCGGTTGACGATGAGCTTATCAACGAGCTCATCCCCGTACGCCTACACGAGATCTACCTGGGTCGTTACTTGTTCTTTGGCGGTTTGGCTCTGCTGCAGGCAACGCTCGTGTGCGCGGGCGACATCCTGTTCTTTGGCATCCAGTGCGACAACCCGCTGCAGTTTGTGCTGGCGGGCTGGGTCGCGAGTCTCGTGTTCTCCAATATCGTCTACACGCTTACGGTGTCGTTTGGCGATATCGGCAAGGCTTTGGCCGTTGTGCTGCTGGTCATGCAGGTCGGCGGTTCGGGCGGTACGTTCCCCATCGAGATGACCGGCCCTGTGTTCCAGGCGATCTATCCGTTCCTGCCGTTTACCCATGGCATTAACGCCATGCATGCCGCCATGGCTGGCGCCTACCATATGGAGTACTGGGTTGAGCTGGGCATTCTGGCGAGCTATCTGATTCCGTCGCTGGCCCTGGGCGTCGTCTTCCGCCGTCCGGTCATCAAAGCCAACGACTGGATCATCGAAAAACTGGAGTCAACCAAATTGATTTAGTTCAGACACGTAAACGCTGTCAGAACATCGAGGCCTTCCAGTTTTACACTTTATTATGCTGGATTGCGATGCAACGCCGGTTGTTGCTACAGTAGCGGGGCGTGCCGGGGGTCCGGTGCGCCCCGTTTTTATTTGACCATGAGGCGGCACGCAGCCATACGCGTGCGGACACCACGCCAAGATTGAGTGTGAGGATGTTCCATGGCCCAATACGCTGCCAACGAAATCGAAAACATGCCCGATAGCCCTGTCGCACGGGAGGACCTGGGCGCCGGCGGCACCTCCCGCGGCGCCGGCGCACGCTCGCCGCTGTTCTGGAAGGTCTTGCTGCTTTCGATAGCGGTCATCTGGGGCTATTCCTTCACCACCATGAAGGATGCGCTCGATACCGTTCCGGTGTTCGAGCTGCTCTACATTCGTTTTCTTCCGGCGTCGTTGGTCATGCTTGTCATCTTCCACAAGCGCATCATTGCCCATTTCAACGCTCGAAACCTGATTGTTGGACTTGGCATGGGCGCGCTCATGTGGGGTGCCTACGGTTTGCAGACGATCGGCCTGGCACAGACCACGGCAGGCAAAAGCGCGTTTTTGACGGGCACGTACTGCATCTTGGTTCCGTTTGCGAGCTACGTTCTAAGCGGCGAAAAGCTTACCCGTTACAACTTGGGCGCCGCGTTGCTGTGCCTGGCGGGCATTGGGCTGGTGGCGCTCGATAGCGTCGAGTTCAATGTCGGCGATGTCATCACACTGGGCGGCGCGGTCTTCTTTGCCATCCAGATGGCGGTGACCGCCAAGTATGGCCGCAAGATGGACATCAACGTCATCACGTTTTGGATGTTTGTGGGCAACGGCGTGCTGAGCCTGATCTCGTCGCTGTTATTCGAGACCCAAGCGCCGCTGTCCGTGTGGACGCCGAGCTTTATCGGTGTGATGGCGTTTCTATCGGTGGGCTGTACGTGTGTGGCTCTGCTCATCCAAAACGTCGGCCTGGCGCATGTCCCGGCCTCGACGGGCTCGCTGCTCCTTTCGATGGAGTCGCCTTCGGGCGTGTTGTTCTCGGTGCTGCTGATGGGGGAGGCGCTCACCTCGCGCCTGCTCGCCGGCTTCGCGCTCATCTTTCTTTCGATTATCTTGAGCGAGACGCATTTCGATTTTTTGCGTCGAAAGCCGCGTCCGCAATTGTAAACAATTTGTTGCGCCGCCTCCCGGGGCGGCATTTTTTATGCGTCGCCCTTAAAGTAGTACCTTGCACTTTACGCTATCAAAGTGCTTGCTGCAAAAACGTTACTGGAGGGCATCTATGGCACCAGCACTGTCCGATCTTCAACCGCAATCAGCGCCCAAGGCCACCGCGGCGGCGCAGACCGCTATCGGTGACGGTCTTGTTGCAGAAGCTCAGGCTTTTGAAGACGAGCTCGCTGCGTGGCGACACGATCTACACCAGATGCCCGAGCTGGGTAACAATCTTCCGCAGACGTCTGCCTATATCCAGGCACGTCTGGACGAGATGGACATCCCCCATACCACGCTAGTCGACGGTTCCTGCGTCGTTGGCCTGATCGGTGCCGGTGCGGCCGCTCAGGGCAATGGCACGTGCAAGGACGAGCAGGCCGGAACGGTCATCATGCTTCGTGGCGACATGGACGCCCTGCCCGTTGCCGAGGAATCCGGCGAGCCCTTTGCATCCACCAACGGCTGCATGCACGCTTGCGGTCACGATATGCACGCGACGGCGCTGCTTGGTGCGGCTCGCCTGCTCAAGGCCCGCGAGGCCGAGCTCGTCGACGCCAATGCCACCGTCAAACTGCTGTTCCAGCCGGGCGAGGAGACCTTTGAAGGGGTACGCGCTGCCATCGCCGATGGCCTGCTGCAGAACCCGCGTCCTCAGGCGGCCTTTGCCATGCATGTCAACAGCCAGTCGCCGCTTGGCCTGGTGCTCTACGGCAGCCCGGCGCTCTCGGGCGTGTACGGTTTCCGTATCACGCTCCAGGGCAAGGGCGGCCATGGCTCGAGCCCCGAGATCTGCATCGACCCCATCACGGCAGGCGTGCATGTGCATCTGGCGCTCCAGGAGCTTATCTCCCGCGAGGTGCCGGCGGCCAAGGAAGTCGCACTTACCGTTGGTAAGTTTGCTGGCGGCTTGGCGGCCAACGTCATCCCCGACACCTGCGTGCTCGAGGGAACGCTGCGCGGCTTTGATGTTGAGCTCATGGCTCACCTCAAGACCCGCATCGCGGAGGTCGTTAACGGCGTTGCCACAACATATCGTACGCCGGCGACCATCGAGACGCTTTCGGATGTTCCGCCGCTTGTGCTCGACAGCGATATGACTCAGGCGTCGCTTGGCTACATGGGCGCAGTGCTGCCCAAGACGGCTTTCTTGCCGCTTTTCCATGCCATGGCGAGTGAGGACTTCGCGCTTATCTCGAGCAAGATCCCAAGTGCGTACTTTACCGTGGGCGCGGCCGTAACCGACACGGACGAACACTTTGCCCAGCACCATCCCAAGGCACGTTTTAACGATGCCGAGCTGCCGCTCGGTGCCGCGGCCTATACCGCCGTCGCTTTGGGCTATATCGCCGACCACCGGTAGCACCCAACCTTGCCTTTCAAGCCTGCGGGCATGGCCGTAAGGCCTATGCCCTTGTCTTTCAAGGCAATCTTGGGCACTACCGGCGCCCGGCGCCGGCTATTCGTTTGTCTAAAAGGAGCAGTATGCCCCAGCAGCGTAAGTTCTTCCCCGGCTGCCTCGTGGTGGCCTCCGGCTTCGTGATCATGGCCACGTGTTACACGATTTTTGTCAATTGCATGAGCCTGTTCCAGCCGCTGATCGTCAGCGACCTGGGTATTTCCCTTGCGCAGTACAACGTCTCCAATGCCATCTCCACCGTGGTGAGTGTCGTGGGTTCGCTCGTTATCGGTCATGTTGCCGATAAGGTGAGTGGCCGCGTATTGGGCTCGCTCACCGTTATCGCTACCTCGGCGGTGCTTGCTGGCATGAGCTTTGTCGGTGAGCTGTGGCAGGTCTACGTGCTCTTTGCCGTTTCGGGCTGCTTCGCTGTGGCCTCGACCCGTCTGCTCATTAGCCTTGTGACCGCCAACTGGTTTACCGCTAAACGCGGCCTTGCCATTTCCATCGCACTTTCGGGCTCGGGCTTTGGCGGAGCCATTCTCTCGCCGATCGTGAGCTCGCTGATCGTGAGTGTGGGCTGGCGCTCTGCGTTCCTGGTGCTCGCTGCCGTCTGCATTGTGGCGGCGCTGCCCATCACGGCCTATTCCTTCCGCACCAAGCCTTCCGAGATTGGCCTTAAGCCGCTCGGCGAGAACCCGGGCGATCCGTCCGTCTCGACGGCCGGCGACAAGGACGAGCACACGGCGCCCGAGGTTAGCGTCGGCTGGTCTCGTATCAAGAAGAACCCGGCATTTTGGCTGCTTGTCGTTGCCTTCCTCTTTATGGGCCTGGTCAACGGCGCCATCCTGCCCAACCAGGTCACCAACATGACGAGCGTTACCGTCAACGGTGCCAAGATTGTCACGGGCGGCCACGATCCCATGTGGGCAGGTACTGTGCTTTCGGCCTATATGGTTACCGTCGTTATCGCCAAAATCTCGCTCGGTGCGATCAATGACCGCTTTGGCCTGCGCTTTGGCAATATCCTTGGCTCCGTTGCGTGCATTATCGCCTGCGTGGCGCTGTGCTTCCCGACGACGGACCTCGGTCCCATCGTGGCCGCGGTGAGTTTTGGTATCGGAACGTGCATGGGCACCATCACGCCTACCATCGCCGCGTCCAAGCAGTTTGGCATGGCTGACCTCGGCAAGGTCACGGGCACCATTACCTCGCTCGAGATGGTCGGCGGCACCGTAGGTGCCATTGTCTCGGGCGTGCTGTTCGATGCCACGGGCTCCTTTGCGAGCACCTGGATCGTGTGCCTGGCGTGCTCCGTGGTCATGCTCGTGTTCCTGCTGGCATCCGAGCCCATCGCCGCCAAGCTGCGCGCGAGCGTGGCGGGGGAGTAGACGTCCGTCGCTCTTTTCTGTTCGCCCCGTTCTGTCCGTGGCCGCCTTGGAAGCCGAATGGATGCTCGTACCATCATTCGGTTTCCAAGGCGGCCACGGGCCTACGAAATGATCCCTTTTCCTCCGTCCCCAAGGGATT
>DBEYYU010000061.1:0-23817 GCA_048184855.1 Collinsella aerofaciens | reverse complement strand
GATATAAGGAGTGGGAGGGATTCCGCCGTAGTTGGCATTGTAGGAAAATCCAAAAGTTTAGATTTTCCCACAATGCTTATCTTTTGGTCTTTGGTTCGGAATAGTGTAGTGCTGGCGGTCTATCTCTTGTTTTCGGTTGCTTGCTTCCTTACCGTACATGAGCATTGAGAGAAGGAGACAAGCAGATGTTGGGTTACGAAGAAAAGATATAGCGCCTCGAACTGCTCGACGCGGTGGCAGATGCCGGGAGGCTGGCGAGGGGCCTGGACCAGCTGCTCGAGTCCCTGGCTCACGCCGACCAGCTGGACCCGCTCGACGTCGAGGGGGTCCTGGCCCTGAGGTCTATAAGCGAGAGGTGTGCCGAGCGCATCGGCGACGCGGCGCGCATCCTGGAGGCTCAGAACGAGGTCCTCTATGCGGAGGAGCGGGCCAAAGTCAAACCGCGCGATAACTGAGGAACGAAACCCGGTCCGGAAACTGTTCCTTGATTCCGGCCGAATGATCTTCTCCGCCGCCCGGTGTCGCATTGTGTCCGAGCGGCTGATGTCCCCCTATTCCCAGTGCCGCGGCGTACCGCTGCGTTATAATTCAGAAAACGCATTTGTATTGCATTTCGAGGGATAGAGGCGCGAATGTCTAACGGCTATAAGGAGCTCATCAAGGGTAACCCCGGCGAGACCGAGATCAGGAGCTTCCTGGTAAACGGCGACCAGGTATCTGTGACCCTGCGCATCCCCGACACCCTGCGCGACGCGGCGAAGGAGGAGGCTGCCCTTCGCGGCATGAGCTTCTCCGCCTTTGTGCGCACTTGCATGATCGAAGAGCTCGCGAAGAAGGGACAATAGCCCGTGACGGAGCCAATGCACGACATCTCGGTCGAAGGCTTCATAGAGTCCTTCGACCGCCGATACCCGACTTTCATTCTCAAGACGTTGCTGTGCGACCGCACTACGGGGCGCAACATCATATGGGCCGACAACGAATACGAGGCCCTAGGCGACGGCTACATGGGCGATGACGAGATGACCGTCGAGAAGATCACGGGCATGAACTCCGGCGTCATCAAGCCGCGCATCGCCAAAGAGCAGGAGAAGCAATCCCAGCGCACCAAGAGCCGCGCCGAGGTGTTCACCCCGTCATGGCTGTGCAATCAGATGAACAACGACTTGGACGAGGCTTGGTTCGGCCGGCGCGATGTCTTCAACACCGAGATCGTTGCGGATGATGGCGCCAATACATGGACGCCGACTAGTGATCCAATCGAATTTCCAAAGTCAAAGGGACACGGCTGGCGCGCATACGTGGAGGCTACGCGGCTCGAGATCACGTGTGGCGAGGCGCCGTTTGTGTGCTCGCGCTACGACACCGTGACGGGAGACGAGCTACCCGTAAGCGAGCGCGTAGGCTTCCTTGACCGCAAGCTTCGCGTTGTGACCGAGAAGACCAAGACTCGCAAGGAATGGGTGCGCCGGGCCCTCGACGCGCTGCGCGCGACGTACGGCTTCGAGTACCAGGGCGACAACCTGCTTATTGCTCGCGTCAATGTGCTCGAGACGTTCGTCGAGCATCTCCGCAATCGCTGGGGGTCGGGCCCCCAACAGGACGAGCTCGAGCAGGCGGCATGGATCGTTTCCTGGAACTTCTGGCAGATGAACGGCTTCACAGACGCCGTGCCCACCAACAAGATGGGCGCCGAGGTGGAGTCGACCCTGGGGACGTTCGAGGAGCCCGAGCCGGAGCCGATGCAACCGTCGCTTTTCGACCTGTTCGATGACGTATTCCCCGACGAGACAACCGAAGAGACCAAAGAAGAGGAGCCAAGGGAAACGGTTCCCCTCTGCGTGATATACGACTGGCAGAACGGCGAGCCCTTCGAGTTCGCCGCATTGAAAGGTGAGGCAGCAATTATGGGAAAGAAGTTCTATGCGGTAATCGGTAATCCCCATATCAGCTTTCAGTGGCGGAACAAGATTCTGGCAATAAGACCTATGCACCGCCCATCTATCACGAGTTTATGGACTCGGCGTTCAAGGTTTCCGACAAGGTGGAGCTTGTCACTCCCGCTAGATTCCTATTTGACGCCGGCTCAACCCCAAAGGCCTGGAACAGGAAGATGCTTAACGACCCCCATTTCAAAGTGATGAGCTATAAAGCGGATGCGTCCAGCGCCTTTCCGAATACCGACATCAAGGGCGGTGTTGCCGTTACCTATCGAGATGCTGATCGGGATTTCGGTGCGATAGAAGTGTTCACACATTTCGATGAGCTTCGTACCATCAAAGAGAAGGTTGTAAAACATGGCATCCAACCCCTCGGCGATATCATCTTCGCGGCCGATAGCTACCACTTCACTGAAGCCATGCACGAAGACCATCCCGAGATTCGTTATGTTGACGACGACCATGGTCTGTTGAGCAAGAACCACGACTATGACCTTAAGACAAACGTTCTCGACAACCTTAACAATGTAGTTTTCTTTGACGAGATGCCTGGCGACGGAGATAGTTGCATCAGAATCTTTGGCAGAGGTCGCGCCGGAAGAGCTTACAAGTTCATTTCCGCCAGATATATCGCTCCGCATCCGAACCTCGACAAATGGAAAGTACTTGTTCCTGCCGCCAACGGATCGGGCGCGCTTGGAGAAGTGCTTTCTACGCCCTTAATAGGGCGGCCCTTAATAGGGCATACGCAGTCCTTCATAAGCATTGGCAGTTTCAATTCCGAAGCGGAAGCTACGGCTCTCCTCAAATACATAAAATCGAAGTTCGCTCGGACCATGCTCGGAATTCTGAAGATTACGCAGCACAATCCCGCACCAAAATGGAAGTATGTCCCCCTACAGGACTTTACTTCTGACTCCGACATCGATTGGTCGCAGTCTGTTGCTGACATCGACCGTCAGCTCTATGCGAAGTACGGCCTCGACGACGAGGAGATTCAGTTCATCGAATCCCATGTGAAGGAGATGGACTAGCAATGGCGAGCATCGACATCTCCCAGATCATCGAGACCACCGCTCCCGCGGTGCCGCAGATCTATGCCTACACCACGCCCGAGATCGTCCGCCACAACGGCTGGACCAAGATCGGCTACACCGAGCAGGACGTGCGCGAGCGAATCAAACAGCAAACGCACACCGCCGACGTGCAGTGGCATCTGGAGTGGAGCGGCAACGCCACGTGGGAGCACCGTGCGGGCACGTTCCATGACACCGACTTCCACGCCTACCTCGAGAAGCAGGGCGTCGAGCGCGAACCCAAGAAGGAATGGTTCAAGATTAGCGGCGAGGAGTCTCACCAGCAGTTCTACCGGTTCCGCGACACCGACGGCGTGCTGGACGCACCCGGCGCTGCCTCCTACACCCTGCGCGCCGAGCAGCAGCGCGCAGTGGAGCAGACGGGAGCCTTCGCCCGCGCCCATTGGGACGAGGGCGGCGCGCACGGCGGCGAGTTCCTGTGGAACGCCAAGCCGCGCTTCGGCAAGACGCTCACCGCATACGACCTGTGCCGCAGTATCGGCGCGCAGAAGGTGCTCATCGTCACCAACCGCCCTGCCATCGCCAACTCCTGGTACGACGACTACGTGAAGTTCGTGGGCTTGGAGGGCGGCTACCGCTTCATCAGCGGCGTGGACGCTCTGACCGGCAAGCCCTACTGCCTCAGCCGCGAGGAGTACCTGCGCGCCATCCGCAACGACCCGGAAGGCCCCAAGGGGTTCATCGAGTTCGTGAGCCTTCAGGACCTCAAGGGCTCCATCCGCTTCGGCGGCGTGTACCAGAAGCTCGACGAGGTGGCCGACCTCACCTGGGACGTGCTCATCATCGACGAGGCACACGAGGGCGTGGACACCTTCAAGACCGACGTGGCATTCGACCACATCAAGCGCCGCTTCACGCTGCACCTCTCTGGCACGCCCTTCAAGGCCATCGCAAACGAGAAGTTCGCCGACGACGCCATCTACAACTGGACCTATGCCGACGAGCAGCAGGCCAAGCGTGACTGGCCTGCCGACTCTGAGCAGCCGAACCCCTACGCCAACCTCCCCAAGCTCAACCTGCTCACCTACCAGATGAGCGACATCGTCGAGCAGGAGGCCCGCGGCGGCATGGAGATTGATGGCGAGCAGACCGAGTTCGCCTTCGACCTCAACGAGTTCTTCTCGACCAAGCACAACGGCGGCTTCGTGCACGACGCCGACGTGGATAAGTTCCTCGACGCGCTCACCACGCAGGAGAAGTTCCCGTTCTCGACACCCGGGCTGCGCGACGAGCTGCGTCACACGTTCTGGATGCTCAACCGCGTCGACTCCGCCCGCGCCCTCGCCAAGAAGCTGCAGGCGCACCCCGTCTTCAAGGATTACGAGGTGGTACTCGCTGCTGGCGACGGCAAGATCGACGCCGATGACGAGAACGAGAAATCGCTCGACAAGGTACGCCGCGCGATCAAGGACCACGACAGGACCATCACCCTTTCGGTCGGCCAGCTGACCACGGGCGTGACCGTGCCGGAGTGGACCGCCGTGCTCATGCTCTCGAACATGGCGAGCCCCGCACTGTACATGCAGGCGGCCTTCCGCAGCCAGAACCCGTGCCTGTTCGACCTGGGCGGCGGCAACTACGCGCGCAAGGAGAACGCCTACGTCTTCGACTTCGACCCGGCGCGCACGCTTACTATCTTTGAGCAGTTCGCCAACGACCTGTACGGCGAGACCGCGCGCGGCGGCGGCGATGTCGAAACGCGCGAGCGCCATATCCGTCAGTTGCTGAACTTCTTCCCCGTCTACGGCGAGGACGAAGAGGGGCAGATGGTCGAGCTCGACGCCGAGCAGGTGCTCAGCGTGCCGAGGCGCATCCATGCCCGCGAGGTGGTCAGGCGCGGCTTTATGAGCAACTTCCTGTTCCAGAACATCGCGAGCGTCTTCCGCGCGCCGGCAGAGGTCGTGGAGATCATCCAGCGCTTCGATCCCTACGAGCAGGGCAAGGCACAGAACGCCGAGAAGAACAAGGTCGAGATCGATGAGGGCACGGCCGACGAGCTCTCCATCAACGACGAGGGCGAGGTGGAGATTCCCGACGAGCAGGTCGTAGGCAAGGCTGCGGACATCTTCGGGCCGAAGGTCTACGGCGACATCGCCGTCGAATTCTCAGGCCACATGGACGACATCGCGAAAGCCCACGAGGCCGATGACGACGATCGGGTGATGCTCGACAACCTCAAGGAGGCCTTCAAGCAGAGCGTGACCGCGCCTCTGGTACAGGCCGCCAAGGAGAGCTACGGCAGCGAGCTCAAGCCGCGCCAGCAGCAGCAGATCGAGCGCAAGGTCCAGGCGGACGCCGACATCCAACTCAACCGCCAGGTCGGCGACTACCAGATTCAGGCGCGCCGCATCGAGCAGTCGCGCAAGGACGAGCTCAAGGCGGCGACAAGCGAGACCGAGCGCGCCGAGGTGAACAAGCGCCATGACGAGCAGAAAGCGGAGGCGTTCCAGACGCTCGCCCAGAAGCTCGAGGACTCCCGCGAGGAGCTCGTGCAACGCGCCGGCGAGACCGTGGTGCGCGAGGTGGAGACGGCGAAGAAAGAGGACGAGAAGCAGGGCATCGAGGACAAGGTGCGCGCTCATCTGCGCGGCTTCTCGCGTACCATCCCGTCGTTCCTCATGGCCTACGGCGAAGAGGGCACGACGCTCGCGAACTTCGACACCGTGATCCCCGCTGACGTCTTCCAGGACGTCACGAGCATCACCGTTGATGAGTTCCGCTTTTTGCGTGATGGCGGCGACTACACCGATGGCGAGACCGGCGAGGTAAAGCGCTTCGTTGGGCACCTCTTCGACGAGGTCGTATTCAACGACTCCGTGAGCGAGTTCATCAAGCTGCGCGAACGCCTGGCCAATTACTTCGACGAGTCCCAGACAGAGGACATCTTCGACTACGTGCCGCCCCAGAAGACCAATCAGATCTTCACGCCGCGCAACGTCGTGGTTCAGATGGTGGACCTCTTCGAGAAGGAGAACCCGGGCTGCTTCGATGACCCGAGCCACACCTTCGCCGACCTGTATATGAAGTCTGGCCTCTACATCACCGAGATCATCAAGCGCCTGTACCGAAGCGAGGGCATGAAGGCCGCCTTCCCGGACGACCGCGAGCGTTTGGACCACATCCTGGAGCATCAGGTGTTCGGCATCGCGCCCACCAAGATTATCTACGAGATTGCCACCCACTTCATCCTGGGTTTCCACGACGAGGTCGGCCAAGGATGTGACTCTAACTTCGAGCTCGCGGACGCCGCGGAGCTCGCCAAGGAGGGCACGCTGGAGGCATACGTCGAGCGCGTCTTCGGGCCCAAGCTGGGCGAGGCGTAGCGCGTGGCGGAAGTAGTCGACAGCAAACAGGATGGGCGTGCAGAGGCTGCGCGAGCGGCGGTGAGTGCGGCACGGCGTGAGGATACCGAACTTTGCGCCCGTCTAGTCTTTCGCGTCTCGCGCAATGAGCTAAGGCGCGTGGGGATCACCACGCCCATCGCTCTCTACGATGAGCTGAAGCAGGTCTTCTGGAACGCAGACGAGGGCGTCACCCTGGGCGACCACCTCTCTGTCGGGTTCGGCAAGGTCGACCGCCGCCGTCAGGTGCGCGCCTTCGCCGAGCGCCATGCGGACGAGCCCAGAAACGTCGCCGCGAAAGCCTACGAGCGCGAATACGGCTTCAGCGCAGGCATCGCCGCGATATGGCTCGACCTGTTCGCCGAGCCCGCGGACGTGAGCTTCTCGGAGTGGCTTGGCGTCGAGGTCGCTGAATGCCCGACGGGCGCCCCGGCCTCCCGTGCGGATGTGCCCGTAGCGCACGACACCGAGCGCGAGGCACCCACCCTCGAGGGCTTCCTTGCCCGGGAGCTTGCCGGCCGCATCTGCGACGAAGGCCTCGTGCGTCGGCGCTTCGCCTTCGAGTTTCCCGACGATCCGCCCGAAGCGCTCGACCGCGGCATCGAGGATGCGGGCTACTACGAGGACCGCGGCTTGCTCTTCCGAGAAGGGAGCACCCCGAACGACCACTTCACGCGGCTGCTGGCCGAGCATCCGTCTTTCGCGAAGGGCGACGCCGGCTTCGAGAACGCCGTGTGGCAGCACCCCGCCTTCCGCCAGGTGCTGCGCCAGGCGCTTTCGGACCACCGCTTACTTCTCTACGAGGGCGACAGCTACATCTCGTTCTCGCGGCTGCACGACGTGCTAGGCGCGCGCATGGCGGACATCGAGTCGTACGCGCCCGCGGTGAGCGTGGATGCGCCCGAAGGCGAGCCCTTCACCGTGGCGAGCCTGCGCGCGGGCGGCGCCACTCCGCATCCGCTGTACGGGCTGGACATGCCCGACGACTTCTACGAGGGACTGCTCGACGCGGGAGGGCTCCTGCGCAGCTGCACGCTCGCCGGAACCAAGGTGTTCGTCGCCGGAGGCGAGGGGCGGCTTTCCGCAGCCGACCTCATCGAGTGGATCGTCGCCCACCATGAGGGAATCGAGCGCGATGACCTGCCGAGACTGCTCGCGAACGATCTGGGCATCACGTGCCCGGCACCGCTTCTGACGACGACCATTTACAACTCCGACGTCTACTACGACGACATCGGGGACGCATATTACTCATCCATGGAGGCATGGAAGAAGGAGGCACGAAATGAGCTTGCTTGAGGAAGGGATCGCGACTGGCAACGTCCTGCCGACGGGTCGCAAGGAGAAGCACTCCATCGACAACGTGACGCGCGACTTCGACATCTACCGCATCAAGTGCGATCTGCTGTTCTACAACGACCAGAACGACCGCATCGCCACTTGGGTAAGCGAGTACAACTCCGCGCAGGGCGCGGATCTGCTCGCCCTTGGCCGCGACGAGTACAACGGCGTCATCGAGGACTTCATCGTCGAGAGCAACCCCGGCGCGCTCAGGAAGACCGAGAAGAGCATCGCCCTTCGCGGCCAGCTTAGGCCGGGCATCGTGCTCAACGACGGACGCGTCATCGACGGCAACCGACGCCTGACCTGCGTCCGCCGCCTCGCGCGGGCGAACAACGAGGCGGGCTGGTTCGAGGCCGCCATCCTCGACGACGCCACAGGCAGCGACCCCAAGCGCATCAAGCTGCTCGAGCTCGCCATCCAAATCGGCGAAGAGGAGAAGGTGGCGTACGATCCCGTCGACCGCCTCGTCGGCGTATACCGCGACGTGGTTAAGAACCACCTCATAACCCCTGCGGAGTACGGCAACGCGACGGGCATGACCGAGGCGGAGGTGAAAAAACTCGTCGACCGCGCCCAGTACATGGAGGAGTTCCTCGAATTCTGCCAGGCCCCCGAGCAGTACCACCTCGCCCGCGCCCTCAAGGTCGATGGCCCCTTGGGCGAGTTCAGCCGCGTGCTGAAGAAGTACGACAACAGGCGCGACAAACAGCTTGTCAAACGACTCATGTTCGCCAACATGGTGGTGCAGCCCGAGGGCGACATCACCCGATACGTGAGAGACTTCGGCAGCGTGGCAGGCACGGATGCGGAGGCCGACTTCAAGGCCGCCGAGCTGCAGGCCATGTCCGAGCTCCTCGAGAAGATGGGTCCCGACGCCCTCACGCGCGAGAAGGTGAGCGAGCTGCGCTCGGACGGCAACCTCGTCGACGGCTTCAAGCGCGCAGGCGACCGCGCAAGAGAGACCGTGCGCCGCGTCAAGCTCATGGACACGCCCGCCAAGAAATCCGCCGACTGCCTCTCCGAGCTCGAGAAGATCCTTCCCGAGATGCTCGACGTGCTGGGACCCGACGAGCTCGAGAAGGTGCGCCGCAACCTCGTTGCCGTCGCCGACAAGGTGGAAGAGCTGATCGGTGAGATCGATGAGCGCGCCTAGGGCCGTCGTCTGCTACGACGAGGCGCGCCCCGGCATGTACCTGCGCATCGAGGGGCAAGACATCGCCTCGTTCATGGCCTCGGCCGCATGGCGCGCCTGGCTGTACTACCCGGCGAGCGCCGTCGACGGCACCGATCGCGACCGCATCCTACTCGACGGCGGCATGGGCCTTCGCGAGTGCCAGGACATGCTCGAGGCGATCATGGAGGCCGACGGCCACGGCGTCGAGGTCGCGGTTGACCCGAGCTTCGGCGCCTTCGTGAACGCCGGCGAGACCTACATCCGCGAGCGCTCCGAGGTGGGGTTGGCCATCAAGGCGCAGACCGCCGAGGGCATCGCCGACGACCCCCAGCTGGGGCCGCGCTTCCGGGAGTTCCGCGACGTAGTGAACGCCTCGATGGTGCGTCCCCTGCGCGACCGGCAGATGCTCGACGCCTTCTTCATGGCGACGGTTGGGCGCGCGGCCGACTTCTCGGTGCCCGGCGCCGGCAAGACCGCGACGGTGCTCGGCGTGTTCGCCTACCTTCGCCATTTGGGGCTCGCGCGCCGCATCGTGGTGGTTTGCCCCAAGAACGGCTTCGAGTCGTGGGAGAAGGAGTGGGTCGCCACCTTCGGGGATAAGCTGCCTTTGAGCTGCTTCTCGCTGGGAGACCCCGCCATAGCGGCGATGTCGACCGAGCGCAGGCGCAACGCGCTGTCGCTCGACAGCGGCGCGTGCAACCTGTTCACGTTCAACTACGAGTCGCTCTCGGGCTACGTGCGGGAGCTGCATGCCATCATCCCCGACCAGACCCTGCTCGTCTTCGACGAGGTGCACCGGGTGAAGGCCATCGGCGGCAGGCGCGCGGAAGCCGCGCTCGAGGCGGCCGACGGCGCGAAGTTCGTGATCGCCCTTACGGGAACGCCCATCCCGAACACCTACCAGGACATCTACAACCTGCTGCACATCCTGTACCCCGAGGACTACGACACGTTCTTCGGCTACGAGCCGGGCGAGCTCCGCGCGCCCGATGCGGACCTCCAGGCAAGCCTCAACGACAGCCTGGCGCCCTTCTTCTGCCGAACGAACAAGGACGAGCTCGGCGTGCCGCGCCCGGAGCCCGACGAGATCGTGGAGGTCGAGGCGACGCCCGATGAGGACACATTGCTGCGAGTCCTGTACGCGTCTTGCCCCAACGCGCTCGCGAGGATCATACGCACCCTGCAGCTCGAGAGCGACCCCGAGATGCTCTGCTCTGCAGTGGACCCAGGCGACCTCGAGTACGTGCTCGACCAGGTCGGCGATGACTACTCGGATATCGACTACGTCGACTTCTCGCAGACGTTCTACGAGGCCATCGAGCGAAGCCGCCCGAGCTCGAAGCTCGTGGCGTGCGAGCGGCTCGTGGAGCGCATCGTCGCCGAAGGCCGCCCCGTCATAGTATGGTGCATCTTCGTACGCAGCATCAGCAACCTCCGCCGCGACCTCGCCGCCATGGGGATTCCGGCAGAGGCGATCTACGGCGCCACGCCACAGGAAGAGAGACGCGAGATTCTGGACGACTTCCGCGCGGGGCGCTTCAGGGTGCTCGTGACCAACCCGCAGACGCTTGCCGAGTCGGTCTCTCTGCACAGCGTCTGCCACGACGCGGTGTATTTCGAGTACAGCTACAACTTGGTGCACCTGCTGCAGTCAAAGGACCGCATACACCGTCTGGGCCTGCCCGACGACCAGAAGACGCGCTACTACTTCATGCGCGAGAAGTTCATGCGCGACGGCAGGGAGCTATCCCTCGACGCCGTGATCTACGACCGCTTGAAGGAGAAGGAGCAGACGATGCTCGACGCCATCGACCGCGGCTGCCTTGAGGGCGGCTACCTCGATGACGAGGACCTGCGTATCGTCTTCGAGCGCCTGCTGGGAGAAGATGCCAAGAGCCTGGAATACTAAGAGGCCGAACGGCGCACTGACGATATTGGCTCATAAGTAACAACTGCGAAGGAAAGATAGGGCTTTAAGGATGGATGCAGGAAAATCTACGATAAGCGGCGTGTTCAACGGATCGCGCCTGCTCGAAATACCTTTCTACCAAAGGGCGTACGTCTGGGGAGAAGAGCAATGGGAGCGCTTCCTCGGCGACATGGAGTTCGTCACGGCTTCGAAGCGACCTTATTTCCTGGGCTCGATCATCCTGAAGCAAGCCTCCTCCGGCAACACTTGGTCCGAGGTGTCCGAGGTTCGCACAGTCATCGACGGCCAGCAGCGCCTCACGACCATGGTCATCTTCTTCAAGGCACTCTGCGCGAGAATCGACGCCGATAGGCTGTTCGAGCGAGATTTCGTCCTGGAGACCGGCGAAGTCGCCTTGAGACATGGCAAGTACGACCGGCAGGATTTCGAGAAGGTCGTCAGCGCCACGGGCTGCGAGCCTGTCGAGGGCTCCTCGTCCATCGTCCTTGCCTACAACTATTTCCTCAAGAACATCGACCCAGAGAAGGTCGACAGGAACACGATCAAGTCGAACGTCCAGTTCGTCTGCATCGATCTCACCGAGGGCGAGGACGAGCAGCAGATATTCGACACCATCAACTCGCTCGGGGTGCGCCTGACGACGGCGGAGCTCCTCAAGAACTACTTCTTCAACCGCGAGAACGAGCAGGCGTTCAAGGAGTGCTGGGAGGACGTCTTCGAACCCACGGCGGAGAAGAGGGAGTATTGGGAGCAGGAGGTCGTTACCGGGCGCATCAAGCGCACGCTCGTCGACCTGTTCTTCGACGCGTTCCTCCAGATCCTGGTTCAGGACAAGAAGCGCGGCGTCACGACCGAGGACAAGCTCTTCTATTCGCGCACGTCCAACCTCTTCCAGTCCTACAAGGACTTCATCGGCAGGTACTGCAACGGAGACAAGGACGAGATCCTCGACAGCATGAAGGCGTATGCCGAGGTGTTCGAGTCCACGTTCGACCCCGGCTACTGCGACGCGGACATCCCCTCCGCTCCCGGCGTCGAGCGCCTGAACGTGCTGATATTCGGCCTCAAGAACTCGACGCTCATCCCGTACGTGCTCTACGTTCGCAAGAACGCGGAGTCTTCGGGCGAGGAATCCGAGGTCTTCGCCCTGCTTGAGAGCTACATCGTCCGCCGAACGCTGGTTCAGGCGACCACGAAGAACTACAACAGGCTGTTCACCTCGCTGATCCTGAACGAGGTGAAGGACGCGGAGACGCTGAGGAAGGCTCTTGAAGCAAACGAAGAGGCGACGACGTACATGCCCGGCGATGACGAGGTTCGAAGGGCGTTCGAGGAATCGTGTCTGTACAACCTTCAGTCCAAGGGCGTTCTCTATCTGCTGGAAAGCGCCATTCGCCCAGGCATGAGCAGCACGGCCCTGCTCGGGTTCAACCAGTACACCCTCGAACACATGATGCCCAAGAAGTGGCGCAACAAATGGGGAGCCCTCGACGATGAGGCTGCCACGCGAAGGGACAGGAAGCTCCTCACGCTCGGCAACCTCGCCATCATCACGCATTCGCTCAACGCCTCCATCCGCGATGCCGATTGGCCCACCAAGAAGCAGGGAAAGGGATACAAGGACGGTCTTGCCCTCTGCGCCGCCGGCCTTGCGACCATGGCCGGCGCCCTGGAGAAGGAGTCTTGGGACGAGGGCGATATCGCCGATCGCGCCGAATGGCTTGCGGACAAGGCGTTGGAGGTCTGGCGTTAAACCTTACATGCGCCCCATCTCGAAGATGCTTGCGGTGTCGGAGCCCGCATCCATGACGGATGTTGTCGGCTCTTCCAAATGCGAGGTTTGCGGTGGCGCTTCCGTCACTGGTGCCTCAACCCCCTCGCCGAGCGCCAGGAAGAACCTCATCACGAGCTCGATCCTCTGCTGCAGGGACTCGCTCAGCTCGCCGTAGGAGGCCGCCAGCCGTACTTCCTTGGACAACTCCGCCATCGAGTCCTTCAACGCCTTCTGCACGCTTACAGAGGGCCTCACCTCGACCTGGGTATCGGTGAGCTTGGCGATGATGTAGTCCTGCCTGCTCATGCCGCTCCAGGCTGCCATCTCGCATATGAGCTTGTGCTCCTCGGGCGTGCAGCGAAACGCCATCGTCTTGCTGCGCTTGCGGGCGCTGTTCTCGCACGGCATCTTGCTTACCCCCTCGCTCCATCGAGCGCGGCGGCCATCTCGTCCTGCTTCGTGGGGAACAGGTGCGCGTAGCGGTAGGTGATGTCCACCGCCTCGTGGCCCATGCGCTCGGCGATGGCCAGCGCGGAGAAGCCCATCTCGATCAGCAGGCTCACGTGGCTGTGGCGTATGTCGTGTATGCGGATGCGCTTCACGCCCGACGCCTTGCACCCGCGCTCCATCTCGTGGGCCAGGAAGTGCTTGGTCACGGCGAACAGGCGCTCGTCGGGGGCGACGTCGTCGCGCATCTCGATGAAGTCCGCCATCTCGTCGCGAAGGAAGGCGGGCATGACGATCGTGCGCACGGACTTGGGCGTCTTGGGGTCGGTCACGGTGTCCACGCCGTGGAGGCTCTGGTACGACTTGTTGATGCGCAGCCGCGAGCTATCCAGCATGAAGTCGGACGGCGTGAGCGCCAGGAGCTCGCCGCAGCGTATGCCCGTCCAGTACAGCAGCTCGAAGGCGTGGAACGACAGCGGCTTGTCCATGACCGCCTCGCTGAACCTCAGGTACTCGTCCTTGGTCCAGAACTGTATCTCGCCGCCCTTCTTCGAGCCTATCTTGTCGACCCTGCGCACCGGGTTGTCGGTGAGGCCGTAGTAGCGCTCGGCGTGGTTGAAGATGGCGTTCAGTTGGTTGTTCACCGTGCGCAGGTACGTCGGCGCCCAGGGCTTCCCGTCGGCGTCCCGGTGCTCGGTGAGCTCGTTTTGCCACCTGATGAGGTCGATCGGCCTCACGTCGCACATGCGCATGTCTCCGAAGAACGGCACGAGCTTGTCGTTGATGATGTACTCCTTGGTGATCCACGTGTGCTCGCGTACGCGCGGCTTCACCTCGGAGGCGTACACCTCGACGAACTCGGAGAACGTCATGTCCATGGCCCCGCCGTTAAGGCTCTTGAACTGGCTCTCCCACACTGCGGCCTCCACCTCGGAGGAGAAGCCGCGCTTCGTCTTGTGGCGCTTCGAGCCGCGGGCGTCGCGGTAGTAGCACTGCACGTAGAACGTGCCGTTGTTGCCATCCTTGTACACGGGCATGTCAGTCCACCTCCGGGAAGTACAGGGCGTCGAAGACGTCGCTCCGGACGCGTCCGCGGATAACCACGCGCCCGCGCGCCTCCTGCTCGGCGTTTATCTTCCTGATCACCTCGTAGGCGCTGCCTTTCTTGATCCTCAGCAGCTCCGCGACCTCGTCGGCGTCCAGCATGTGCGGCCTCGGCGTCTTCGCCACCTTCTCGTCCATGGCTCCTCCAATCAATGGCGTACGAATACGTACGGTTTACAGATTCAGAGTAAACGTACGTATCTGTACTGTCAATAGAATTGCGTACATTTACGTACGCTGATAAGATGTGCTGATACGTAATTCCAGGAGGAGGGCGCATGTCCGTAGGCAAAAACATAAGGCGGTACCGCAAGTCGCGCGGCATGACGCAGGCTCAACTCGCCGAGGCCGTCGGCCTGACCGAGGGGGCCGTGCGCCACTACGAGAGCGGCATCCGCGCCGTCAAGCCCGAGCTGCTCGAGTCCATCTCCGCGGCGCTCGGCGTGTCCGTCAACGCCCTCAAGGACTATGGCGTCGAGACCGCGGGCGACCTCATGTCGCTGCTCGTGCGGCTCGAGGACTCGTTCGGCATCGTTCCCTCCGCCGACGGCACGGGCCTCTCCCTGAACCCCAAGGCTCCGCACGCGCCCAAAGCCGCGACGGCGATCGAGCTGTGGGCAGAGAAGCGCGCGCAGCTCGAGAACGGCGAGATCGACGCCGACGAATACGAGGACTGGAAAGCCTCGCTGTAGCGGCTCCCCGCATTTCGCAACCAGCGCAACCGAATCAGGACGCCAAGCTAGGCGGTGAGCGCCGCTCACGCCTGCGTATGTTGAGTTTTTACTCCCCATTGCATGCAAAGGCATTTTCGGCGCACCTGGGGAGTAAATGACGCGGTGGCTTACATGGCGGCACACGGCGGTACCCCGCGGCATTTCCCCTGATTACTCCCGCTTTCCTTGAGACGGTGAGATTCTTTACTCCCCATTAACGACCTGGGAAAACGCCGCACAGAGACCGTCAAAAGGCCTATTGAGTTCGATTTGAGTTTCAAAGGACCTAAAACGGCCCCTTTTCGTTCTCGGGGACAAAAATCGCGCGTCTACTCACTCGGGATAAATCCTTACTCCCATTCCTCCGAATACCGCCCCGTGCCTTGCCGTCTCGAAACACGGGGAGTAAATCGCGAAATTGCAGGTGAAAGGGAGTAAATAGCCAAAGAAAAAGCCTCCGTTCCGACGCGGGAACAGAGGCTCGATAATCGGATTTACTCACCAATGTCGCTGGCGGCTTTGCCGTGACTCTCGTACAAAACGAAACTCAGCAGCACAGTGCGGCACTCAAAAATACAGGTCAGAACCCTGTCAGACTACTCCCACTCGATGGTCGCAGGCGGCTTGGACGTGATGTCGTAGCACACGCGGTTGGCGCCGGGAACCTCGGCCACGATGCGGCCGGAAATGCGGGCCAGCACGTCGTAGGGCAGCTTGGCCCAGTCGGCGGTCATGGCATCGCTGGACTCGACGGCACGCAGGATGATCGGGCGCTGATAGGTGCGCTCGTCGCCCATAACGCCGACAGACTTAATGTCGGGCAGGACCGCGAAATACTGCCAGCAGCTGTGCTCGGAGTTGCGCTCGCCGGTCTGCTCAAACAGACGCTGGTTGTAGGCGTCGAGCTCCTCGCGCACGATAGCGTCGGCGTTCTTGAGGATCTCGAGCTTCTCCTTGTCGACCGCACCGATGATGCGGATGGCAAGACCCGGGCCCGGGAAGGGCTGGCGGAACACGATATGACCCGGCAGGCCGAGCGCCAGACCAAGTGCGCGGACCTCGTCCTTAAAGAAGTGATCGAGCGGCTCGATGAGGTCGAAGTGCACGCCCTCGGGGAACGGGATTAGGTTGTGATGGCTCTTGATGGTGGCTGTCTTGCCGCCCGTCTTGCGAGCGCCGGACTCGATGATGTCGGGGTAGATGGTGCCCTGGGCCAGGTACTTGACCGGCTTGCCGTCGGTCTCGAGCTGCTGCGCCACGGCGAAGAACTCTTTCCAGAACTGCGTACCGATGATGCGGCGCTTCTCCTCGGGCTCGGTCACGCCGGCCAGAAGCTCGGCATAACGGTCCTCGGCGTGGACGTGGATAAAGTCGACGTCAAACTGCTTGGTGAAGACCTCCTCCACCTGCTCGGGCTCGCCCTTGCGCAGCAGGCCGTGGTTGATGAACACGCAGGTCATCTGCTTGCCCACGGCGCGGGCACCCAGTGCAGCCACGACGGAGGAGTCAACGCCGCCGGACAGGGCAAGAATCACGCGGTCGTTGCCGACCTTCTCGCGGAACTCGGCCGTCATGGTCTCGACCAGGTTGTCCATGCTCCAGTTGGGCTCCAGACCGCAGATCTCAAACAGGAAGTTGCTCAGCAGCTGCTGACCGTACTCGGAGTGCTTGACCTCGGGGTGGAACTGCGTGGTGAAGATCTTGCGCTCGACGCACTCCATCGCAGCGACCGGGCACACGTCGGTGCTGGCGGTAACGGTAAAGCCCTCGGGCACCTCGGAAACGGCGTCGCGGTGGCTCATCCACACGGTCTGCTCCATGGGCGTAGAGTTAAAGAGCTTGGCACCAGCCGTGCGCGTGATGGTGGCGCGGCCATACTCGCCCACCTCAGAGTGGCCGACCTTGCCGCCGAGCGTCACGGCCGTGATCTGATGGCCGTAGCAAAAGCCCAGGACGGGAAGGCCCAGGTCAAAGATGGCGGGATCGATAGACGGAGCGTCCTCGGCATACACGGAAGCCGGGCCGCCGGAAAGGATGAGCGCAGAGGCGTTCATCTCGCGAATCTCGTCGGCCGAGATGTCGCAGGGGACGATCTCGGAATACACGTTGAGGTCGCGGACGCGACGGGCAATGAGCTGACCGTACTGCGCACCAAAGTCGAGTACGAGGACCTTTGCGGAAGCCTTTTGATCCATGGTTCCCCCTCTTGTTGGCGGGGAGCCGGTGCCCACCCGCGTGAATGAACGAAAATAACCTCCATAGTGTACACGTTATATGGGGTTTCTCGCCCCTCGCAGCCATCAGCGCACGGCAAACGCACGACCTGGGCCCTTATTTGACGGCAATTGAAGTGTTTTCAAACGTTACAGATGATGTAATACGTTTGAACATTGGACGCCCTGTGCCACAATACTGCCGAACGACTCCGCCTCTGCGGCGGCAAATACGATAGGAATACCAGCATGAAGCGCATCCTTCTCATCGCCACGGGCGGCACCATCGCATCGACCGAGGACGGCAACGGCCTCTCCCCCGCCCTGACCGGTGAGGAGCTCGCCCAGAGCGTCCCCGAGATCTCGGGGCTCTGCGAGCTCGACGTCGTGCAGCCCATGAACATCGACAGCACCAACATGCGCCCGAGCGACTGGATGCGTATCCGCGACGTCATTGTCGAGGGTTATGCCGACCACGACGGCTTCGTGATTCTGCACGGCACTGACACCATGAGCTACACCGCAGCAGCGCTTTCCTACCTGATTCAGGACAGCCCCAAGCCCATCGTGCTCACCGGCTCGCAAAAGCCCATGGGCAATCCCTTTACCGACGCCAAGCTCAACCTGTACCAGAGCCTGCTCTATGCACTCGACGAGCATTCGCACGATGTGTCGATTGTGTTTGGCGGCGTCGCCATTGCCGGTACGCGCGCCCGCAAGCAGCGCACCATGAGCTTCAACGCATTCATTAGCGTCAACTATCCGCCCATTGCCTACATCCGCAATGACCGTATCGTGCGCAACGGGCTTCACGGCACGCATCAGGACGAAAACCCGGTGCATTTCTACGACAGCATCGACCCGCGCGTATTTGTACTCAAGCTTACGCCCGGCGTAAACCCGGGCATCCTCGACGCCCTAGCCGATAGCTACGATGCTGTAATCCTTGAGACCTTTGGCATTGGCGGTATCCCCGAGTTTGGCGAGTCCGGTGAGTCATTCCAGGAGGCGATTTTCCGCTGGGTCGATTCGGGTCGCACCGTCGTTATGACCACGCAGGTCCCCGAGGAGGGCCTCGATCTGGGCGTTTATGAGGTCGGCCGAGCTTACGCCGATCATCCGGGTATTTTGCGCGGCGACGATATGACCACCGAGACGCTCGTGGCCAAAACCATGTGGGCGCTCGGCCAGTCACGCGATGCCGCCGAGATCCAGCGCCTGTTCTACAGCCAAGTCAACCACGACCGTATCCCGATGGCGTAATTCAGTTGTCGACGGGTATCCCCTATTCGATGCCCTCGAGAAGCTCTGACACCGTCATGCCGAGTGCGGGCGCGATCTTAAATAGAACCTTGAGCGTGAAATTTGCCGTCCCATCTTCGATTCGGTCGAGGTAGGGTCGGCTGATTCCTGTCGCCACACAAAAATCAACCTTGGAGATACCAAGGTCCCTGCGTGTCTCTTCGACCCGCCTGCCAAGAATCTGTTTCGCACGTTCGTCCATGCAGCCGAGTTTGAAATGGAGCCGAACATAAACGTAAACTATAGTTTACGTTTTGCCGAATACACAGGAGTTTTCTATGTCGGGTTCTTCGGTCCGCATGTACCGAGCCACGCTTCGCACAAACAGCGCACCGCCCAAGCTCGTCGTCGTTGAAGCAGAATGCCTTTCGCCCGATGAGCGCACAGCATTTGCATTGCTATCAAGTCGCGTCGCCGCCGTTCTGGTCCCTTGCCCGGCGCAAGGTGAACTTGCCATCCAATGCCAAGCGCACAGCTGCTCGCTCAATCAGGCTGCCGTAATCGCAACCAGCCAACACGGTCTGTCCCTTCTCCTGGAAGCCGGTATCGCACTTGCCCTTCGCGGCGCCGGATACGAAAACGAGGCCGCCGCCGATATGGTCTTTAAACCACGATCGAGCGGCGGCCTCGCAGCAGCCATTGAATATGTGTGCAGGCTCGTTGCCTAAAAGGACAAGCTAGAAACCAAAGCCAAAGCCCGTTCCAGTAATCGCCGAATACATAAAGTAGACGTTGATCACGTTGAGGAACACACCCGTGATGCAACCGTTACGCAGGTAACGCTCGCACACGATGCGCGCCATGGCGGCGGAGTCATCATTGTTCTTTGCCTGGCGTCCCGCCGTAAAGTACGTCGCCACGCTCAGCAGCAGATTGAGCACCGGCAACGCCAGCAGCTCGTAGCTCTTGCCCCAGCGCGTCGCCTCGCCGGCGGCATTAAACTTCGTTGCCACCTCGGGACCAATGTTGGGGATAACACACGCTGCGACCACCAGCGGAATCACCGCAAGTACGAGCAGCGCAATACCCATGTAGCCAGCTTTTTTGCCATATTTAAACATATGCGTCGTCCTTACACGTTAAAGCGGAAGTGCACGACGTCGCCATCGGCCATGACATAGTCCTTGCCCTCAATACGCAGCTTGCCGGCGGCCTTGGCGCCCTGCTCGCCGCCGAGCTCGATGTAGTCGTCGTAGCCAATGACCTCGGCCTTAATAAAGCCGCGCTCAAAGTCGGTATGGATGACACCGGCAGCCTGCGGAGCGGTCGCGCCCTGACGAACCGTCCAGGCCTTGACCTCCATCTCGCCAGCCGTAAAGAACGACTGCAGGCCGAGCAGCTTGTAAGCTGCCTGCGCGAGCACGTCCAGACCGGGCTGCTCCAGGCCCAGGCTCTCCAGGTAGTCGGCGGCGTCCTCGGGATCGAGCTCGGAAAGCTCGGCCTCAATTTTGGCGCAGATGGGCAGCGGCTTGACGCCATCGATGGGCGCCAGGTCCTCGTTAAGCATATCCTCGTCCACGTTGGCCACATACAGGATGGGCTTCATGGTGAGCAGGAACAGGCCCTTGGCGGCGGCACGCTCCTCGTCAGTCATCTCCATGGATGCGGCGCGCTTGCCCTCGTCGAGCCAGGCAAGCAGGCGCTTGGCCACCTCGAACTTGGGCATGAGCTCCTTGTCGCGCTTGGCCTCCTTCTCGAGCTTGGGCAGCTGCTTCTCGAGCGTGCCCATGTCGGCCAGGATGAGCTCGGTCATGATGGTATCGGCGTCACCGGCGGGGTCGACGAACTCGCCCGTGCGGCCCACCTCACGCATGACGTTGGGGTCCTTAAAGTAGCGCACGACCTCGCAGATAGCGTCGGTCTCTCGAATGTTGGCCAAGAACTGGTTGCCCAGGCCCTCGCCCTCGTTGGCACCCTTCACCAGGCCCGCGATGTCGACAAACTCGACCGTAGCCGGCACAATGCGGCCCGGGTTGACGATGTCGGCAAGCTTTTGCAGGCGGCTATCGGGCACGTCGACGATACCCACGTTGGGGTCGATCGTGGCGAACGGGTAGTTGGCGGCAAGGCCAGTCTTTTTGGTAAGCGCGGTGAACAGCGTCGACTTGCCCACGTTGGGCAGGCCCACGATACCGATGGAAAGGGACACGACAGCTCCTTTTGGTACAGGTACTTCAAACCTCATAAGTATAGCGCCGCCGCAGCATCCGGGCGAATCCGGACACCGCGGCGGCGCAAATGAAGCAAAGATTGGGGTCGCTGGCTAGTCCGCGAGCTTCTCCACCTGATCGAGCATCTTGTCGAGCTTGGCCTTTGCTTCGGCCTTGACCTTCTCAGCTTCTTCGTGAGCCTTCGCCTTCTGGGCGGCCTTTTCCTCGGCCTCGGGGTCGACGACGACCAGATTGGACGCGTCATGCTCAACCAACTTGAGCGCATGCTCGGGGCACACCTTGACGCAGGCACCGCAGCCCAAGCAATACGTCGACTCCAACGCAAAGCGGCCGCTTCCCACCAAATCGCAGGCGAACGTGGGGCATACATTGACGCACTCGCCGCACGACGTGCACTTGTCAAAATCGCACTCCGGCGTGCTCACCTGCATGTTCTGGGCAAGCTCGGGGTGGTTTTGCAGCGTCGAGAGCACCAGCTGGCGCCCGTGCGTGAGCGAACGGCGGCGCTTGGTCGTCGTGGTACCGCACATGGTGTTGAGCGTGCGCTCAAGCTGCGTGATCTGGTGACGGTGGGCCTTCAACTTCTGCGTCACCGAGGCCAGTGCCGCAGTCGCCGGATTGAGCTTGGTCACCGTCAGGCCCGTGGTGCGGGCAATCTTTTCCATGTACTCCTTGCGCTCGTACTCGCGGCGCTTATGGCATTTGAGGCTCTTGGAGTCGACCTCCAAGCCCATACCCGTGCCGGACCACTCCTCGGCCTTCGCAATCGCCTCGCCCAGAATGTCCTCACCGCCGGTGTTGCGGCACTTATCGCACACGCCCAACGGCAGGTAGACGCTCACGTTGGGATAGTCGGCCAGTACCGAGAACCAGGTCTCGGCCGTAATATCGCCCACGCAGGCGACGACGACCTCGTTTTCGCGCGGCATGCGCTTAAGGGCGCGCGTGCAGGTAACGTAGGCGGTCTCGTGGCTCGTAGCAGCAGAGACGATATCGTCATACAGGTTTTTGGGCGCCAGGCGCGGCGAGATGATTGCCTCGGTCGGACAGGCAGCGGCGCACAGGCCGCACTTGCGACAGGAGTCGAGGATCTCGATGGCGTCTTCCTCGACCTCGATAGCGTTGACCGGGCACACGTCCATGCACGCGGTGCAGCCGCTCTTTTCGTTTTTGCAGGTCAGGCACGGAATGGTGTTGCCGCGCGGACGCTCCTTGTAGTCGGCAGGATTCCACTGCGGCGCCGAGGGATCGAGTGCATCGGTCACGCCGCCAAGCGGATTTTTAAGAAAGTCGAAACCCTTGCTGATCTCGATAATGTCATCAAACAGATCGTGTTCCTGCGCCATGCGCGGCCCCTCCCTGAGCAGTGCAAACAAGCAAGAGATAATGATACGCTATCGGCCCACACCTCGGGCAAATTACACGCGGTGCACCTTGAGGGAAATAACCCATGGCCTATCGCCGCCCCGATTGCACAAGGTCAATCAAGCGCCAAGCTATGCCTCGCACATGAGCTGCACGAGCTTCTGTTTGGTCACCTTGGCCTGCTCGTTGGCCATATTGCGCTCGTTTCTAAAGACCGCATCCGCAACGCTCAGCAAATCGGCATCGGAAATCTCGCTGCACGGACCGTCCATCGAAGCCGCCGTGGGGCATACGCACAACGGCAGCTCGGCATAAAACGCTACTGCTTTGGCGATATCGAGCATTTTGCCGCCGCCAATACCCACCACCATGTCGCAATACTCGGCCTGGGCTTCCTTAGCCATTTCGACAACGGCCTCTTCCGTACACGGACCGTCATAAATCTTAAAGAACGGCTCACTTAGATCTTCGTCCAGAAATCCATCGACAATCTGCTTGCACAGCCGATCCTCGGTGCCCTGGTCAAACAAGACATAAGCAGCGCAGCCCAACCATGACAAATACCTGCCCTGACGCGAAAGTTCGCCCGGCCCCTGAACATACCGGCCGGGACCGCCATAAACCATGGGAAGCGCCATACGAGAATCCGCCCTTCATCAAACAACGATTGGTACAAAGTAACCTGCCCCCTGCACCAACTTGTGCATTGGAGACAGGCCACTTTGCACCATAGCAAAAAGGGGCAAAGCCATCTGCTGGCTTTGCCCCTTCCTTAGCTTGATTTACTCATCCATGAGATAGTAGTGGCCCAGCGCGTCGGCACCCAGGATGGCGTTTGCGACCATCTCGGGAGTCACCTCAAACGGCATGTTGCACATGGTGTCATCGGGTGCGCAGGCGGCCTCGGCAACAATCATGGCCTGCTCGCGCGTAAGCTCGGCAACGCCAAGTTCCTTCATCGTGACCGGCAGGCCCAGCTCAATGCAGAAGCCCAAGACTTCCTCGAGTTTCTCAGTCGGAGCATCCTCGAGTACCAGCTGGACGATAGTGCCAAAGGCGACCTTCTCGCCGTGATACATGCCGTGGCACTCGGGCAGCATCGTCAGGCCATTGTGGATGGCATGAGCAGCAGCAAGGCCCGAGCTCTCAAAGCCAATGCCGGAGAGCAGCGTGTTGGCCTCAATGATGTGCTCGACGGCAGGCGTGAGCGCACCCTTCTCCAGCGCAACCTTGGCCTTCACACCATCGGCCATAAGCGTCTCGTAGCAGAGCTTGGCGAGCGCCAGGCCGGCCATTCCGCCCTTGCCGCCGGCACAAGTGCCACCGTCGGCATCGTGCGTCGCCTGAGCCTCGAAATAGGTTGCGAGCGCATCGCCCATGCCGGAAACCGTCAGGCGCACCGGGCTCGCCGCGATAACCGTCGTATCCATAAGGACGATATTGGGGTTTGCCTTAAGGAAGAGGTACTTGTCGAACTGGCCGTCATCGGTATAGAGCACCGAAAGCGCCGAGCACGGGGCATCGGTCGAAGCAATGGTGGGGCAAATGATAACCGGGGATTCCAGGTAATAGGCAACGGCCTTCGCGGTGTCGAGAATCTTACCGCCACCGACACCGACGATGATGTCGCAACCGTTGTCGCGAGCGAGCGCAACCAGGCGATCGACCTCGCCCTTGGAGCACTCGCCGTTAAAGTCCTCAAACAGCAGCTCGGCCTTGGCCTCGGCAAAGCCGCCCTCGATCTTGGCACCGACGCGTTTCTTGCCCGAAGGCGTCACGATGACGAGGGCCTTAGCGCCAAGCGGCTCGACATAGGAGCCGAGCTTGGCGAGCTCGTCCGGACCCTGGATGTACTTGCTGGGGCTATTGAAAATTGCAGCCATAACTATCCCATTCTCTAAA
>DBEYYU010000060.1:0-9873 GCA_048184855.1 Collinsella aerofaciens | reverse complement strand
ATGGAAAACCCCGCAGCTCGCATGGGCTGTGGGGTTTTCCTTTTAGATATCGAGGATGCTACAAGATAATAGGACGGCCCCGCATCTCCCCGATTGGAGAAATGCGGGGCCGTCCCACATATCGAACTACAAGCGAAATCGTCGATTAACGGCGGGCTGCCTTAACAAGCTCGACAACCTTGGCAACGACCTCGTCGATCGCCACGTCCTCGCGCTCGCCCGTAGCACGGTCCTTGAGCTCAACGGTGCCATTCTTAAGGCCGCGCTTGCCCAGAACCACCTGATACGGGAAGCCCATGAGGTCGTTATCGGCAAACTTAAAGCCCGGACGCTCATCGCGATCGTCGACGACGACCTCGATACCCTCGGCACACAGGCCATCAACAATCTGCTCGCAGACGGTAGCGCACTCTTCCTTCTTGGGATCAAGCGGAATCACCGCGACCTCGTACGGGGCAACGGAGACCGGCCAGACGATACCGTGCTCGTCGTTGTGCTGCTCCACGACGGCAGCAAGCGAGCGGGACACGCCCACGCCGTAGCAACCCATGATGAGCGGCTTCTCCTTGCCGTCCTCATCCATAAAGGTGGCACCCATGGCCTCGGAGTACTTGGTGCCCAGCTGGAAGACCTGAGAGACCTCGATGCCGCGGGCAGCGGAGAGCGGCTTGCCGCAGTGCGGGCAGGGGTCGCCGGCGACAACGGTGACCAGATCGGCCCACTCATCGACGGTAAAGTCGCGCTCGGGGCAGGCACCGGTAAAGTGATAATCGACCTCGTTGGCACCGCAGGCCCACTGTTTGGACTCGCGCAGGCTCTCGTCGCAGACCAGACGAATGCCATCGGGCAGGTTAACCGGTCCGATAAAGCCCTTGTGCAGACCGTTCGCCTGAAGCTCCTCGTCGGTCATCATGCGATAGCCCTTGCCAAAGACGTGCTCGGCCTTGCAATCGTTGAGCTCGTGATCGCCCGGAACAATGGCCACGACCGGCTTGCCCTCGGCGTCGATGAGTGCCAGCGACTTGCGCGTGCCGTTCTCGGGGAACCCAAAGAACTTAGCAACAGCCTCAATGGTGCCCATGCCCGGAGTCTCAACCTTGGTGAGCGTACCGTCACCAGGACCCTCGGTCACGACGACCTTGGTGCTTGCAGCCTCGTCATCGGCAGCGAAGCCGCAATCGTCGCAGTAGACGAGCGAAGCCTCGCCGGCGTCAGCCAAAGCCATGTACTCGACGGAGGTATCGCCACCGATCTCGCCAGAATCGGCGACGACGGGCAGAGCCTTGATGTAGCAGCGCTCGCAGATATTGGCGTACGCCTGCTTCATCTTGTCGTACTCCTCCTGCAGGCTCTCCTGCGTGGCGGAGAAGCTGTAGGCGTCCTTCATGATGAACTCGCGGCCGCGCATCAGGCCAAAGCGGGGACGGAACTCGTCGCGGAACTTGTCCTGAATGTGATACAGGTTGACGGGCAGCTGCTTATAGGAGCGTAGCTCGTTGCGCACCAGGGCCGTGACGGTCTCCTCGTGCGTGGGGCCCAGGACGAACTCGCGACCATGACGGTCGTCAAAGCGCACAAGCTCCTTGCCATAGGCGTCGATGCGGCCAGACTCGCGCCACAACTCGGCGTCGACCATGATAGGCATCATAAGCTCCTGGGCGCCGGCAGCGTCCATCTCGTCGCGCACGATGTTCTCGATCTTACGGATCGAGCGCCAGGCAAGCGGCAGGTAGGAATACAGGCCGGCGGCCTCCTTGCGGATCATGCCGGCACGGAGCAGCAGGCGGTGACTGGCGAGCTCAGCGTCCGCCGGATCCTCTTTAAGCGTCGGCGCATAGAGCTTAGACATATACATTGCTCGGGTCATTTATTTCTCCTCAATAAGCTTGTCGACCTCTGCCATAAGCGCATCGACAATTTGGTCCTCAGCTACTTTACCAATGATCTGGCCATGCGAAAAGAGCAAGGCCTGACCACGTCCGCAAGCAACGCCCAGGTCGGCATCAGAAGCCTCGCCGGGGCCATTAACGGCACATCCCATAACGGCAATCGAAAGCGGCGCGGTATAGTTCTTAAGCCGCTCGGTTACTTCCTCGGCAATGGGAATAAGGTTAACCTGGCAGCGGGCGCACGTGGGGCACGAGACAATCTCGGGGCCACGGCGACGCAGGCCCAACGACTGCAGAATACCCCAGGCAACCGGCGGCTCCTCAACCGGATCGGCTGTGAGCGACACACGCATGGTGTCGCCAATGCCTTCGGAAAGCAAGATACCCAAGCCTACAGAGCTCTTGATGGTGCCCTGGAGCTTGGTCCCCGCCTCCGTCACGCCCAGGTGAAGCGGAACGTGGGGAATCTCACGCGACAGGGCTCGATAGGTATCGAGCGTCGTTTGCACGCTATGGGCCTTGGCCGAAAGCACAATGTTCGTAAAGCCGCGGTCCTCAAAGTGCTTGACGAAGCGCTCGCTCGACATCACGAGCTTTTCGGGCTGCGTGAGGTCGTCGCGCTCGGCGATATCCTGCTCAAGCGAACCAGCGTTGACACCGATGCGAATTGCGCAGCCCGCAGCACCCGCGGCATCGATGGCAGCATCGACCTTGGCCCAATCGCCGATATTACCGGGATTGATGCGGAGCTTGGCGGCACCGGCCTCCACAGCGCCAATGGCCAGCTTGTGGTTAAAGTGGATATCGGCAACGATTGGCACCGGAGACTCGGCACAGATGGTGCGGAAACCCTCAAGCGCGGCCTCGGTGGGCACGCTCACACGCACGATATCGCAGCCAGCCTGCGCCAACGCGCACACTTGCGCAAGCGTTGCCTGGGCATCAGCGGTATCGGTGCAGGTCATGGATTGGACCACCACCGGCGCGCCGCCACCGATCTGCACACCGCCCACATGCACGGGGCGCGTCAGCTCGCGAGGCAAAGGATGGGATAAAGACAATCCAAACACTCCCCTACAGAATAAATCGAAGGATGTCGGAACGAAGCATATAGACAAACAGCAGCGCAAAGAGCGCGATGCCCACATAGCTCACAATCGTCTGGACCTTGAGCGGAAGCTCGCGGCCCACAATCTTTTGAATGATCTCGATGACCAGCTTGCCGCCATCGAGTGGTGGGATGGGCAGCAGGTTCATAAAGCCAAGCGAGAACGAAATGAGGGCGGCAAACGAAAGGAACGTGGCAGGGCCGGCAGCAGCAGCCTGTGAGGACATAACGCTAATACCCACGATCGAAGAAGACTGGTCGAGAATCTCCATCGTATGCTGCGGCTGGAGTAGGCGCATCACGCCCTCCGCTGTCTGCACGACATAGGAGAAAGACAGGCGAGCCGACGTGATGAGGTCTAAACGGACCACCTGCGTAGAGGCATACACACCTAGGCGCTCATCCTCTTTGAGCGCAACCGTGGTCGAATGCTGCTTGCCGTCACGCTCGTACTCGATGGCGATATCGTCCTTACCGGCAGCCTTGCCGATGGCATCGTAAACGTCCATCCAGGTAGAGCACGATACTCCGTCAACCGAAAGGATCGCGTCGCCGCCCTCGATACCCGCCTTGGCGGCAATAGACCCCTCGTCAACCTGACCGATCACGTTGATATCCATCGGCACGGTGACACCCGTAATGGAATAGATGCTCATAAGGAGCAAAAAACCCGTCAGGATATTGACGAGAATGCCCGCGAGCAGCATAAAGGCGCGCTTGAGAAAGCCCTGGCCAAGATAAGTGTGCGAGCGCTCTTGCGCCAAGAAATCAGCCTCGCCGCACGGCAGCTCCCACACATCGCCCTCGGTAGTCGCATGCTCTCGATCGAAACGGCGGCCGTCAAAGGTGGTGTAACCCGCCGCGTCTCGCGGCAACGTCTGATACTTGGTGGGATAGTAGCTCGGCGAGGGCTTCTCCCCTTCCTCATACCAAGGCGCAATAGAGCCCCAACCCAAGAGCAAGGCGCATGCCTCGAGCACATCCTCCTCGGATAGCTCGAGCTCGGCGGCAAGGTCGGCCACGGTCACGCGACCATGACGATAGATAGCCGCGAGCACGCGATCGGCACACGAGACGTCGGTCGGATCCATGCCACAGATGGCAGCGTAGCCACCCAGCAGCAGCGGGGTCACGCCAAACTTGGTTCCAATGCGACGCGACGTGTAATGGATATCAAAGCGGCACGGCAGGCCCAAAAAGAACTCGGTCACACGGACGCCGCAGGCACGCGCCGCCAAAAAGTGGCCGCCCTCGTGCAAAAACACGAGGACGGAAAGCATCAGCAGGCCCCAAAAGACCGATGAGAGAACGCTCAGAACAGTATCCATAAAACGAAAAAGCAATCCTTATGGGTTAGGAACGGGTTGCGGCGAGCACCTGCACAGCCTTTTCACGCGCCCATGCATCGATGTCGCGAAGCTGCTCAAACGAATCGACCGCCTGAATATCGTGGGAATCCATGCAGGATTCCACAATGCGATCGATATCGGTAAAGCTGCAGCCATCGTGCAGGAAGGCATCGACGGCGACCTCGTTGGCGGCATTGAGCACGCACGGCATGGTGCCACCCGTCTTGCCGGCACGTTCGGCCAGTGCCAGACAGCGGAAGGTATCCATGTCGGCAGCATCAAACGTGAGCTGCCCCAGCTCGCGGAAATCGATACGAGGCGCCGGGGTATCCCAACGCTCGGGATACGAGAACGCGAACTGGATGGGAATACGCATGTCGGAAGCACCGAGATGCGCCATCACGGAGCCGTCGGCGAACTCGACCATAGAGTGAATCTTGGACTGACGCTGTACGACCACGTTAATGAAATCGAGGTCGCAGTTAAACAGATGCATGGCCTCAATACGCTCCAGACCCTTGTTCATGAGGGTGGCGGAGTCGATGGTGATCTTGGCACCCATGGCCCACGTGGGATGTGCGAGGGCATCGGCACGCGTCACGCGGTCGAGCTCGTCGCGGGTGCGGCCAAAGAACGGACCGCCCGAGCAGGTGAGCCAAATACAATGAGCCTCGCGTGGGTTCTCCCCCAGATAGCACTGGTAGATGGCGGAGTGCTCAGAGTCGACTGGAATAAGCTGGCCCGGTTGCGCCAACGGCATAAGCAATTCGCCGCCGACGACGAGGGACTCCTTGTTGGCAAGGGCAAGACGCTTATTCGAGGTCAAGGCTGCATGGCTCGCCTCGAGACCGGCGGCGCCCACAATAGCAACGAGCACGCAGTCGACATCGTCGCGACGTGCGAGCTCGCAAACCGCCTGCGCGCCAACGCCGAGCTTCGTTCCCTCGGACAACTCCTGCAGCACGGCGTCATCGCCATGAGCGACATCGGCCACGGCAACCGCCGGAACCGAGAACTCGCGGGCAGCGGCAACGAGCTCGGAGGTACTGGAGTTAACGGACAGCGCCGTCACCTGCAGGCGATCGGCATGCTGGCGGCACACATCGAGCGCCTGGGTGCCGATAGAGCCCGTACAACCCAGGATGGCAACACGGAGACGTCCATCGGGGCCATACGTCGTCTGGAAGGACATTACAGCACGCCTCCGATCATCAAAAGAAGCTGCGCGGTAATGCAGCCAAAGATAAGCGAATCGCTACGATCGAGCATGCCGCCGTGGCCCGGGATAAGGTTGCCGGAATCCTTGACGCCCACACCGCGCTTGATGCGCGACTCGATGAGGTCGCCGATAACGCCCAGAACGGACACGACCACGCCGCAAAGCAGCGCATAGGGCAGACTGAGCTTGTAGAAGTGCGTCGCCCACAGGATGAGCCAAATCAAAACCGAGCCTAGAATGCCGCCGACAAACCCCTCCCAGCTCTTTTTGGGAGAGATCTTGGGAACCATCTTGTGCTTGCCGATACGGCTGCCCACGATGTAGGCAAACGAATCGGAGACCCAAAGGGACGCGCAAACGCCCACCGAAAGCAGGGCGCCGGCAAAACCGGGCACGGCATCGCGCAGCAGCACGATAGCCGACAGCATAAAGCCAGTGTAGATGGGACCCATGAGCGTCACGGCCACATCAGAGATGCGGGTACGCGGCGACCAGACATACCAAATGCCCACAGCGAGCATCAGGGCAAAAAGCAGGGCATTCAGCAACATCGAATCGCCCAACGCCGACAGCGGAAAGAGTACGGCGGCAGCGATACCCATGCGCTCGTTAGCCATCTTGCCATCCAGCCTTGTCATACGGAAAAACTCATAGCAGCACAGACCGCTCATGACAGAAACAAAGATGGCCGTGGGCACGATACCCAAAACCAGGCACAGGATAAAGACAACGGCGTAGACGATACCGGCAGCGGCACGGGTAATAAAGCCCGCCAGCCACGAACCGGTGCCGCTTTTCGCTGCAGGCGCGCCAGCAGTGGCAGCTTTGCGCGCAGGCGTCTTGGGAGCAGATGCCTTGGGACGATCGGACACGATTAAGCCTCCTCGGTCTTGCTCAGTCCACCAAACCTACGGTCACGGCCCTGATAGGCCAAAATGGCGTCGACAAGGCCCCAACGATCAAAGTCGGGCCAATAGGTATCGGTGACGTAGAACTCGGAATAAGCCACCTGCCACAGCAGATAGTTCGAAAGGCGCAGCTCACCAGAGGTGCGAATCACAAGCTCAGGATCGGGTAGGCCGGCGGTATAGAGGTGGGAAGCCACCATATCGTCATCAATTGTGGCAGGATCGATCTTACCGGCAGCAGCGTCGAGTGCGATCTGATGGACAGCGCGGGTAATCTCGGCACGCGCGCCGTAGTTGACGGCAAGCGCCAGCGTCATACCGGTGTGACTGGCGCACTCGGCAAGACCGCGTTCAAAAACGTCGCGGGTCTTCTTGGGCAGCGCGGAAATGTCACCCAAAAAGACAACGCGCACGTTTTCGCGCTTCAGAAGCGGCAACTCGTCGATAAACGTCTTGGCAAACAGGTGCATCAAGACGTTGACCTCGTGCTGCGGGCGGTTCCAGTTTTCGGTAGAAAACGCATAGGCCGAAAGCACGTCGACGCCCAGACGCACGCAGGCGGTAATAATCTCGCGAAGGGAGACGATACCCGCCTTGTGGCCCTCAGTGCGCGCAAGACCGCGCGACGTGGCCCAACGACCGTTGCCGTCCATGATGCACGAGATATGGTGCGGAATGTTATTGAGGTCAAGGTCGGAAAAACCGACGCCCGCAGGGGCGTCGGCAAAGTACTCGACCAGTTTATGCTCGTCGTATTGCACCTTAGATCTCCATGACCTCGGCTTCTTTTTCCTTCAGAAGCTCCTCGACCTTGGCGACATACTCATCGGTGTGCTTCTGGACCTTGGCCTGCTCGCGACGGACATCGTCCTCGGTGAGCTCCTCATCGCGCTCGAGCTTGTTGTTGAACTCGCGACGGATGTTACGGATAGACACCTTGGCCTGCTCGGCGTACTCGCGGCACTCCTTGACGAGCTCGCGACGACGCTCCTCAGTGGGAGCCGGGAACGGAAGACGAACGACGGTGCCATCGGAGTTGGGGGTAATACCCAGATCGGAAGCGCCGATGGCCTTGACGATAGCATTGATGAGTGCCTTGTCCCACGGCTCGATGAGCAGCATGTGGGCCTCGGGGGTCTTGACGGCGGCAACCTGCGTGACCGGTGTGGGAACACCGTAATAATCGACGGTGATGTCGGACAGAATATTGGCATTGGCGCGGCCGGTACGGACCTTGGAGAAGTTATGCTTGAGGGACTCGAGCGACTTGTCCATATGGGCGGTGATGTTCTCTGCCATGCTTAATCCTCCTGATAGACGAGCGTGCCGACGGGCTCACCCGAAAGCGCGCGTTTGACGGTGTCCTCGCCATCGATGTTGAGGACCAAAATAGGCATACGGTTATCCTGGCACAGTGCCGTAGCCGTGGAATCCATAACCTGCAGACCGCGGACGAGAACCTCGTGATAGGTAATCTTGTCAAAACGGACGGCATCGGCGCACTTGACGGGATCCTTGTCGTAGATGCCGTCAACCTTGGTGGCTTTAATCAGAATCTCGGCGCCGATCTCGCACGCACGAAGAGCCGCGGCGGTGTCGGTCGTAAAGTACGGATTGCCCGAACCGGCAGCGAAGATGACGACGTTGCCCTTGGAAAGGTGGTTGATGGCGCGACGGCGAATATAGGGCTCGCAGATCTCGTTCATCTGGATAGCGCTCATAACGCGGCAGGGAACATCGTTATGCTCGAAGGCATCCTGCAGGGCGAGCGCGTTCATAACGGTTGCCAGCATGCCCATGTAGTCGGCCTGAGCACGCTCCATGCCACCGGCAGCGCCGGCCATGCCGCGGAAAATATTACCGCCGCCGACAACGACGCCGACCTCATGGCCAACGGCGAGCAGCTCCTTGACCTGCTTAGCAAGATGGTCGGTAACCTTGGGGTCGATGCCATATTGGCCGTCGCCCATCAGCGCTTCGCCGGAAAGCTTAAGAAGCACGCGTTTATATCGGATGTCGGACAAAGCGATCCTCCTTTAGATTGAACTCTCAACATTCTATCAAAGGCTCTAAGAAGAGCCATGAAAAAGCAGGCTGTGAGTAAAACCCACAGCCTGCTCATTACCAGCTACAAGAGCTTATTTACTCGCCACGGACCAGACGGTCAAAGGCAACGACGGTAATGGTGTCGCCGAGCTCCTTGGAGACCTGCTCAGCGTACTTCTTGATGGTGAGGGAGCTGTCCTTGATGAACTCCTGCTCGGTGAGCACGGACTGCTTGTAGAACTTCTCCAGACGGCCGACAGCCATCTTCTCCTGGATAGCCTCGGGCTTACCGGACTCGGCAGCCTGAGCCATGTAGATCTGCTTCTCGTGCTCGACGGTCTCGGCCGGAACCTGATCGCGGGTAGCGCAGATCGGGGCGACGGCGGCAACCTGAAGGGCAACGTCGTGAGCGAAGGTCTTGAAGGATTCAGCCTGAGCGGTCTCGGCCTTCTCGAAGGCGAACTCGACGAGGACACCGATCTTACCACCCATGTGGATGTAAGAAGCGAGAGCGCCGTTCTCGGCCTTGCGGGCGGCGAAGCGGGAGATCTTCATGTTCTCGCCCATGATGTGAATCATCTCGGTGAGCTCGGAGGAAACGGTCTCCTCGCCCATCGGCTTCTCGAGCAGAGCGTCGACGTCAGCAGGCTCGGTGGTAGCGACAACCTCGGCGACCTTGGAAGCAAAACCGGTGAACTTGGCGTTAGAGCCAACGAAGTCGGTCTCGCAGGAGAGCTCGAGCAGAGCGCCGGTCTTGCCATCCTCGGAGACGAAAGCGGCGACAGCGCCCTCGTTGGTCTCACGGCCAGCCTTCTTGGCAGCCTTGGCAAGGCCGTTCTTACGCAGAACGTCGACGGCGGCGTCCATGTCGCCGTCAGCCTCGACGAGAGCCTTCTTGCACTCCATCATCGGGGAGTCGGTCATCTCGCGGAGCTGCTTGACCATAGCGGCGGTAATCTGGGCCATTGTGGTTCCTTTCAAAGAGATGAAAAAGAATTAACTAAGACTGATTTACTCGGCCTTGGGCTCAGCGGCCATCTCGGCCTCGGAGACCTGCTCCTTGCCGGAGCCAGCGAGGCAGGCGTCAGCCATGAGCTCGCACATAAGGGTGACAGCGGAGATAGCGTCATCGTTGCAGGGGATGCCGTACTCAACCTCGTCGGGATCGGAGTTGGTGTCGATCAGAGCGACGACGGGGATGTTCAGGCGCTGAGCCTCCTTGATGGCGTTCTCCTCGCGCTTGGTGTCGATGACGAAGAGAGCCTGGGGCAGACCCTTCATGTCGCGGGCTCCACCGAGGTTGGTCTGGAGCTTGGTGAGCTCCTTGCCGAGCACAGCCTGCTCCTTCTTGGGC
>DBEYYU010000059.1:0-5351 GCA_048184855.1 Collinsella aerofaciens | reverse complement strand
CTTTAAAGTCAATTGGTGCGGCGTATAGGATTCGAACCTATGACGTTCTGATTCGTAGTCAGACCCTCTATCCAGCTGAGGTAACGCCGCAACGCACGGATTATTATGCACGCGAGCCCCCGATGGGTCAAGCGACAATTTGAAAAAATTTTACGAAGTGATGATTAAGCTGCTCGCGCCTCGACCGAGGTTCGAATCCGTGCGGTGCCGGCGTAAAAGAAAAGCCCCCGTTGCCGGAGGCTTCAAGTTCAATTGGTGCGGCGTATAGGATTCGAACCTATGACGTTCTGATTCGTAGTCAGACCCTCTATCCAGCTGAGGTAACGCCGCAGCGCAAGACATATAAAACCACTTTAGCTTATTGGAGTCAAGCACAATCTCAAACTTTTTTGTGGAACGCAGTTTTGTCATGCTGCTCCGCATATACCGCTGTTCCCCGTACGATCGATTGGCTTTTCGATCACGTCGAACTTGGCATCAAGTTCCCTCAGGAGCGATCTCACCCGCTGGGCACAATCATAATCGGCAAACGAGATGCTCAGCATGCGCGCGACCTGGTTGGAAGTCCCAACTCCATAGAAGTGCTCCAGCGCCACAAGTCCCTCGTGCATCACAAAGGTCTCGACCACATGCGGCGACTCCTCAAAGCACCATTGTGTCAACGGACCCTCACTCGTCTGCCGAAGCACCAGGCCACCCATGCCAGACGGCTCACACGTTACAAGCAGGTACTCCCCGCCCTCGTCGCTCTCAAACAAAACCACCCGATCATCAAACAGCTCCATCGCGTCCCCTTTCTCTCGCTCTTATTTAGCAAAAGCATAGCAGGTAGATGGCTGTATACAGAACAGTTGTTCGTGTGTTTTCTATTGAGCTGTCCGCACGGCATGGTATGGACCTACGCACGAAATAGGGCGCCCCCGAAGGAGCGCCCTTGCATATCCCCTATGCAGGCAAGTTACGCGACCGGCTCGATCTTCTCGAGGCCGCCCATGTAAGGACGCAGAACCTCGGGAATCGTGATGGTGCCGTCGGCGTTCTGGTAGTTCTCCAGAATGGCGGCCATGGTGCGGCCGGCCGGCAGGCCGGAACCATTGAGGGTGTGCAGGTAGCGCGAACCCTTGAAGTTCTCGGGGTCGCGATACTTGATGTTGGCGCGGCGAGCCTGGAAGTCACCGCAGTTGGAGCAGGAGCTGATCTCCTTGTAGGCGTTGTAGCTCGGCAGCCAAACCTCGACGTCGTAGGTCTGACGGGCAGAGAAGCCCAAGTCGCCGGTGCACAGGCTAATCACGCGATACGGAAGGCCCAGCTGCTGCAGCAGGTACTCGGCCTCGGCGGTCATGCTCTCGAGCTCCTCGTCGGACTCCTCCGGCTTAGCGAACTTGACCATCTCGACCTTGTCGAACTCGTGCTGACGGATGATGCCGCGGGTGTCGCGACCGGCGGAACCGGCCTCCTCGCGGAAGCAGGGGGTGAAGGCGGTGTAGCGGCGCGGCAGGGTGTCGGCATCGAGGACCTCGCCGGCGTGCAGGTTGGTAAGCACGACCTCGGCGGTGGGGATCAGGAAGTTGTCGCCCGAGACGTGATAGGCGTCGTCCTCGAACTTGGGCAGCTGGCCCGTGCCAAACATGGTCTGACGCTTGACGACGATAGGCGGCCACCACTCCTTGAAGCCACGGCTGGTGTGCGTATCGAGGAAGAAGTTGATGAGGGCACGCTCCAGGCGGGCACCGGCGCCACCGAGAACGGTGAAACGGCTGCCGGAGAGCTTGTTGCCGCGCTCGAAGTCAAGAATGTCGAGGTCGGTGCCCAGATCCCAGTGCGGCTTAAAGTCGAAGTCGAACTCGCGCGGGGTGCCCCAGCGGCGACGCTCGATGTTCTCGTCCTCGTCCTTGCCGTACGGCGTGGCCTCGCAAGGAATGTTGGGCAGGTGAGCCATGAAGTCGTACTGCTCCTGCTCGAGGGCAGTACGACGCTCGGCCAGACCGTCAATCTTCTCGTTGACGGCGCGCACGGCCTCCTTGGCGGCCTCGGCCTCCTCCTTCTTGCCCTCCTTCATCAGGGCGCCGATCTTCTTGGACTCGGCATTGCGCGTAGCCTGGAGTTCCTCGACCTCGGTGATGACGGCACGGCGCTCGTCGTCGAGCTCAAAGAACTTCTCGCGATCCCAAGACGTCTGGCGGTTAGCCATGGCGACATCGATGGCATCGGGGTTCTCGCGAACAAACTTGATATCAAGCATTAGATCCTCCGGCGATATACATTCCATTTAGGTTGCAACCTTGTACATGTATGGGCAAGTATATACTTATGAGCGTTTACGACCCAACTCAACTACGCAAGAAGGCACCCAATGGACGCAGTTTTTTCCTTTTTGTTTGGCACCCGCACCGGTTTTGCCATCCTTTTCGCCGGCGGCATCCTGTTATTTGCGATTCTTGCCTTTGTAATGGAGAAGCGTACCCATAAGATGTACGTCGACCGCGGACCCAAGTCCGAGGATGAGGAAGACAGCTTCTGGGCCTAACCTGCCAAAAAGGGACAGGTTTATTTTGGTCGGTTTTATCTGGGCAAACGCAAGCGCCCCGCAACCGGTAACGATCCGGTTGCGGGGCGCTTTTCGCACATACGACAAAACCGCAGGAAAAACCTGCCAAAATAAACCTGTCTTTTTTGGTCGGTTTTACTGGAGAGTTGCGTCGATTGCCTTGACCAGGGCGCTGCGCATGCCGGCGTCCTCGAGCGCAACGACACCCTTGATGGTGGCACCACCGGGCGAGCATACGGCATCCTTCATCGCCGCAGGATGCTGACCAGTTGCAAGCTGCAGCTTTGCCGTACCCAGCACCATCTGGCTCACAATGCGATAGGCATCGGCACGCGGGATACCGTGCTTGACCGCCGCATCGCCCAGGGCCTCGATTGCCATAGCGACAAATGCCGGAGCGCAACCACCCACCGTGCCGCCCACAAACAGCAGGCTCGTATCGAGCTCGACCACCGCACCGAGCTTGCCAAGCAGATCAAGCACCACTGCGCTCTGCTCATCACTAAGCGTGGAAGCCTTCTCGCAAGCGATGACGCCCTCGCCCACCGAAACCGGTGTGTTGGGAACCGTCGAGACATGTGCGACGCCCGGCAGGACCTGCTCCCATTTGGCACTGTCCCAGGTCCAGGCAACCGACAGAACGACCTTTTTGGCAAGAGCATCCTTGAGCGGGGCGAATACCTTCTCGATCATGTACGGTTTGACCGCAGCGACCACGATATCGGATGCGGCGACAACCTCGGCGGCATCGTGGCAGGCGACCATGCCGCGCGCCTCGCAGCGCTCAACCAGTGCGTCGTAGCGACCCGCGCAGGCGCACATGTCGCTCGCAGCTACACCGGCAGCGATCCAGCCATCGGCCATAGCGCTCGCCATATTGCCAAAACCGACAAATCCAATCTTCATATCGCATAGTCCTTTCAGGCACATTCCTCAAAACGAAAGGTATTGTCCCACGCCATTGTTTCGTATTGCCGACCTATTTGTGATACGGCTCGCCACGACTGATCTTGCAGGCACGGTAAATCTGCTCTAACAGCACCACACGCGCCAGGTTATGCGGCAAGGTAATGCGTCCAAAGCTGAGCATCTCGTCGGCTCGTGCGCGCACGTCATCGCTCACGCCGTCCGAACCGCCGATTACAAAGGCAATGTCGCTGCTGCCTCGCAGCATAAGATCGTCGAGCCTCGCCGAAAACTCCTCGCTCGAGCGCTCTTTGCCCTCAATGGCCAGCAGGATCACATGCGCTCGAGACGGCAGGGCAGCAAGAATCGCCGCCCCCTCCTTGTCGCGCGCGGCATCCACGCCGCCCGCCTTAGCCGGGTCGATATCGGCCACCTCGCGGATATCAACCTTGGCATAGGCGCCCAGACGCTTGGTGTACTCAGCGCACGCGTCCTTCCAAAAGCGCTCCTTGAGCTTACCGACGCAAACGACGGTGTATTTCACGCGCGTCTACTCCTTCGAATCGTTCTGAACCTTACCGGCAGCCAGCATCTGCTCGAACATCGAGGCCGACTGCGAGAAATCGCTCGGCAGCACGACCGTCGAGGTTTTACCCGTGCGAGCGAACTCTGTCATCATCTCGGACCACTGCGTAAACATGAACAGCTGGTTGGCCTCGTCGTTGCCGACGCCCGTCTCCTGGATAATCTCGAGCGAATCCTTGATGCCCAACGCGATGGCCTTGCGCTGGTTGGCGATGCCCTCGCCCGCCTTTTCCATCACCTCGGCCTCAGCGGTCGCCTCGGTGACGCGCTTGATGCGGTCGGCCTCGGCGAGCTCCTGCGCAGCAGCGCGCTTGCGCTGGGCGGCGTTGATGTCGTTCATGGAGTTCTCGACCTCGGTCGGCAGCGCGATCTTGGTGATGAGTGTCGACACGAGGGTGAAGCCGTAGGCAGCCATCTGCCCGGACACGGTGGCATTGACGTCCTTGGCGATGTCATCCTTCTTGGCAAAGACCTCATCGAGCGTGTAGACAGGGATGGAAGAGCGCAGGGCATCGGTGATGAAATCGCGCATCTGGTCGACGGGCTCCTGCAGCATGTAGTAGCTCTTGTAGATGCCCGAATCTGCCGGGCCAGCGCCCATGTCATAGCTCACGTGGTACTGAGCAGAGACTTCAAGGCCGATGGTCACGTTGTCCTGGGTCTTAACGTCGATGCCAAAACCGTTTTTCATGGTGCGCAGACTCACCGTGGCGGCCTTACGGTCGATCACGGGCACCTTCATGTGGAAGCCCGCGTTGACGATGCGGTTAAACTTGCCCAGACGCTCGATGATCACGGCATGCTGTTGTTCAACGACATAGCAGGCGTTGGGGAGCAGCAGCAACAAAATGATGATGGGAAGCAGAAGACTCGTAAGGGCGGCAATGATTCCGGACAACAGCATGGTCTCTCCTCTGATAGGCTCACGTTGGCACTAGGATACCCGCACGAAGCAGCCACGTGACATCAACAGGAGGCCCATAACAAAAAAGCTCCCATTGCTGGGAGCTCTTTCATTTAATGGTGCGGGCGAAAGGACGTCCGCGTATCCGCTTCGCGGATCCGCACCGGCTTCGCCCGCCTGCCGGCGGACTCGCCAGCTCGCTAAAAACGCTCCGCGTTTTCTTTACGCTCGCTCCTTCGCAGGTTCAAGTCCCCGCGATGGGCCCATAAGACGATATGAGAAAGCCATTGGGGGCCGCCTCCCCCGCGGCGCAGCTTCTTTCCGCGGGCTCGGGGTGCCACAATGGGCTTTGAGTATCGGCCCGTGCGGTAGCCCTTACCGCACCTGCGGGGAGGAGGCTTCCCATGC
>DBEYYU010000058.1:0-30661 GCA_048184855.1 Collinsella aerofaciens | reverse complement strand
ATGCATGAGTGGTCTGTTGTTGTGCAAATGGGTATCATGTTTGGGTTATTGCATCGACTCTGTGATGCATGTTTGTACGTTCCCGGCGGTCGGTTTGCCAGAAGCGCCCCGTCGGTTGTTTCAGACCCGTTTCGAAGAAAGGAAACAACATTCACCTATGGCAGCTAAAAAATCATCTCCTTTGAAGATCATCCCGCTCGGTGGCCTTGACGGCATCGGCAAGAACATGACGGTCTTCGAGTGTGGCGACGACATGGTGCTCGTCGACGCTGGCCTCATGTTCCCCGACGACTCCCAGCCCGGTATCGACCTGGTGCTTCCTGACTACACCTACGTTCTTGAAAACGAGGAGAAGCTCCGCGGTATCGTCGTCACCCACGGCCACGAGGACCACACCGGTTCGCTTCCGTACCTGCTGCAGGACCTCAACAACAAGGTGCCCATCTTCTCGAGCAAGCTGACGCTTGGCTTTATCGAGGGCAAGCTTTCTGAGTTCCGCATCCGCGCGCCCAAGTTCCGCGAGGTCAAGGGCGGCAGCCATGTCAACCTCGGCGGCATCTCGCTCGACTTCTTCTCGATGACGCACTCCATCCCCGGCGCTCTGGGCGTGTTTATCCGCACCAATCAGGGCACCGTTATGCACACCGGCGACTTTAAGCTCGACCAGACGCCCATCGATGGTGTCACGCCTGACTATGCCGCTATCAGCCGCTTTGCCAAGCAGGGTATCGACCTGCTGCTGTCCGACTCCACCAATGCCACGGTTCCCGGCTTTACCAAGTCCGAGGCCGAGGTTGGTCCCAACTTGCTGCACGCCATCAAGAACGCCCCGGGTCGCGTGTTCGTCGCGTCGTTCTCGAGCCACATCCATCGCCTGCAGCAGATCTGCGATGCCGCCCGCAAGTGCGGCCGTAAGGTCGTTGTGACCGGTCGCTCCATGCTCACGAACACCCGCGTGGCGCGTGAGCTGGGCTACCTCAACATCGACGATGCCGATATCATCGATGCCTTCGACATTGATAACCTGCCCGACGATAAGATCGTCGTCATGTGCACCGGTTCGCAGGGCGAGCCGCTGTCGGCGCTGTCCCGTATGGCCAACGGCGAGCACAAGACGCTTTCCATCCACGAGGGCGATACCGTCATCCTCTCGGCAACGCCGGTCCCCGGTAACGAGAAGGCCGTCCAGCAGGTCGTCAACAGCCTGGCCAAGCTCGGCTGCGACGTGTGGGATAAGAACCGCGCTCTTGTCCACGTCTCGGGCCACGGTAGCCAGGAGGAGCTCAAGCTCCTGATGGCCATGGCCAAGCCCACGTACTTTATGCCGGTTCACGGTGAGGCCGTGCATCTGCGCGCCCATGCCCAGCTGGCTCGCAAGATGGGCATCAAGGACGATCATATCTTTATCCTCGATAACGGCGACACGCTCGAGATGCGCGGTGGTATCGTCAAGCGTGGTACGCCCGTCGAGTCCGGCGTCGTCTACGTCGACGGCCTGCGTATCGGCGATACCGACCCCATCGTCCTGCGCGATCGTCAGAAGCTCGCCAATGACGGTATGGTTACCGCTGTTGCCATCGTCTCGCTCAAGCACAAGAAGATCGAGGCCATCGAGTTTTCGGGCCGCGGCGTCTCGTTTGCCATCGACGACCAGTTCTCCGAGGATGCCTCCGCGTCCATCATGAAGACGATCGAGAAGGGCAAGTTCAGCTTTACGAGCAGCGGTTCCGATGCTATTCGTAAGGCCGTGCGCGATTCGCTCTCTAACTTTATCTGGAGCCGTACGCGCACCCGTCCGATGATCATCCCGGTCGTCATGGAGGTTTAGTTTGGCGCGTGGATCTGCACAAAACGCCAAAGGCAATAAGGCCAATAACCAACCGGCATCTGCTAAGGGTGCCGGTTCCCATCTGCGCGCCAATAAGGGCCACGAGGCGGACTTCGACGATTTTGAGCCCTTGGTCGAGCCCTCGGCCAACCGCGATATCGCCGGCGTGGTCATCGCCGTTTTGGCGATTGCGTCCTTCATTGCCGTGATTTCGCCGGCGACTGCACCCGTTACGGCTGCGGTTGCCGGTTTCTACCACCTGGGCTTTGGTCTGGGCGCCTACGTGCTGCCGATCGTCATTTTGCTGTTTGCCGCCACGCTCTTTTTAGGCGAGGACTCGCCGCTCAACGTGCGCTCGGTCGCGGGCGGAGCCGTGGTCTTTATCGCCGTTATCTCCATTCTTTCGCTGGTGGTGCCGGGTACGAGCGACTCGTGTGACCTTATGTTCACTCCGCAAAATCTGTCCGCCTCGGGTGGCTACATCGGTGCGTTTATTGCGAGTGCGCTGCAGAATGCCCTGGGTAAGCCTATCGCGATGGTGGTCCTGTTGGGTCTGGCCGTCGTTGGTTTTGTCATCATCGGCTTTTCGGTGGGCGGCGTTTTGCGCTCTGCTCGCGACCGTGCGGCCGATTTTGCCGAGCGCCGTCGTGCCGACGTCAACGCGAGCCCGTGGGGTGACGACGAAGCCCTGTCGGTGCCCGGCGTTGCCCGTCCGCACCTGAGCATTCTTCGTCAAAAGGGCTCCGATGCTGCCGTGACCACGGTCATGGGCAACGATGTGGACCCGGTTTTGGACGATGACGACGAGGACGAGGATCCGTTTGTCGACGTATCCGATGCCGTGGAGGCCGAGCGTGCTAAGACGACGCTGCTGCCGCGCCGTCATGTCAAGAAGGGCAAGGCCACACCCAAGTTGAATACAAGCGAGCCCGACCCGTCTTGGTCCGATAGCGAGATTGAGCTCACTGAGGGCGATGACGAGGACGACGAGGCTCCGATTGAGACCGCAAAGACAACTTTGCTTCCGCGTCGCCATGCAAAGCGCGACCAGGTAACCGGTCAGCTTTCGATGGAAGACGACCCCGATAAGATTGACGAGTCCGAGCCGCCGTTTGCCGTGAATCCTGTCTCGGCAGCACCTCAGATTCCCGACTTCTTGAAGCATCCCAAGGTTGCCGATGCGCCTGCCTCGAGTGCTGTCGGATCGGCTGCGGCTAACGATGGGGGAGCGGACGGCGGCGCCGCAGATAACGAGGGCGAAGAAGAGGATGGCCTCAAGCTTCCGCCACTCGAAATCCTGCATGCCAACCCGCAGTCGGCTTCCTCCGCGTCTTCTGACAAGGAGCTGGAACAGACTGCCGAGTCTCTTCAGTCCACCTTGCTGGAGTTTGGTCGTAGTGCCCGCGTGGTCGGCTGGATCGCCGGCCCCACGGTGACGACCTTTAAGCTGCAACCTGGCGAGGGCGAGCGCGTGAGCAAGATTTCGAGCCTCGAGGACGATATCGCGCTTTCGCTCGCTGCCCAGTCGGTGCGTATCTTTGCCCCGATCCCCGGCACCTCGCTCGTGGGCATCGAGATTCCCAACCGCAAGCGCCAGAACGTCAACCTGGGCGACGTGCTGCCCTATGTGAAGGGCGGTCCGCTCGAGCTGGCCATCGGCCGCGATGCCGAGGGCACGCCGGTTGTCGCCGACCTCGCCAAGATGCCCCACCTGCTTATTGCCGGTACGACCGGTTCTGGTAAGTCGGTGATGATCAATTCCATCATCACGACCTTGCTCATGCGCGCCCTTCCCGAGGACGTTCGCCTGATCATGGTCGACCCCAAGCGCGTCGAGCTTGCGGGCTATAACGGTCTGCCGCATCTTTACGTGCCTGTAGTGACCGAGCCCAAGCAGGCCGCGAGCGCCCTGCAATGGGCCGTGTCCGAGATGGAGCGTCGCCTGAAGGTCTTCGAGCGCCTTAACGTTCGTAAGATTTCGACCTATAACGAAAAGCAGGCCGCCGGCGAGTTTGAGCATTACGACAACCCGCCGCAAAAGATGCCCTACTTGGTCATCATCATTGACGAGCTCTCGGACCTGATGATGGTCGCCGGTAAGGATGTCGAGGCCTCGATCGTGCGTATTGCTCAGCTGGGCCGTGCCGCCGGTATTCATCTTATCGTGGCCACGCAGCGCCCCAGTTCCAATGTGGTGACGGGCCTTATCAAGGCCAACATCACCAACCGCATCGCCTTTAACGTCGCCACGGGCATCGACTCGCGCGTCATCATCGACCAGATGGGTGCCGAAAAGCTCACCGGTTTGGGCGACATGCTGTTCTCCAAGGTCGACTGGGGCAAGCCCCGCCGTATCCAGGGCTGCTTTGTCTCGGATGACGAAATCAACGAGATTGTCGAGTTCGTCAAGTCGCAGAGCGAGCCCGACTACCACGAGGAGATCCTGTCTGCCGTGGCGCCCGCTTCCATGTCCATGGCGGGTGGCGGCGGCATTGTCCGCACCGGAGTCGCCGAGCCGCAAGACGATGATCCGCTCATTTGGGAAGCCGCCCATATTGTGGTGGAATCGCAGCTTGGCTCCACATCTGGCCTGCAACGTCGTCTGAAGGTTGGCTATGCTCGTGCCGGGCGTATTATGGACATGCTGGAAGAAAAGGGTGTCGTCGGCCCGCCCGACGGTTCCAAGCCGCGCGAGGTCCTGTTGGACGAGGAGGGGCTTGCCGCGCTGGAATCTGTCGACGCCGAGATGGCACGTGAAGATCGTGAGTTTGGAGGATTCTGATGGCTGCACGCTTTGGTGACATGCTGCTCGAGCAGCGTCGCCGAATGGGCCTTTCCATTCAGCAGGTCGCCAACACCATCAAAATCAGGCCGCAGATCATCGAGTTTTTCGAGACCGGTAACTTTGCTTCGATGCCGCCGCGCGGCTATGCGCAGGGCATGATTTCGAGCTATGCTCGCTTTTTGGGCCTCAATCCGCGCGAGGTCGTCAATGCCTACTTTGACGACCTGATGGCATACGAACGCGAGACGTCGCAGCAGGGCGGTCGTTTTCAGGACGCCGCCGGCTACGTCAATTCGCGTTCCTCGGTCGACAACGGGCGCTTCCTGATGGTTCAGGGCGGTCGTTCGACCCGCTATGGACAGCGTCCTCAGCAGGCCGGTTATATTACCGAGACGGGTTCGGGTGAGGAGATTCGCTCACAGCGTGACCGGTTCCGCAGTACGCCGATGCCCGAGGACCGTGCACTTCCCGCTGCCCGCGGTGTAGCGCGTGACCCTCGTGCCGGCTACGGCGACGGCGGCTATTCCGATCGCGGTTACCGTGGTGCCTCCACCGGACGCTCTCGCGGTGGCTATGCGGATGCCGATACCACGCAGGTGACGCCGCGTCTTCGCTCTCAATCACAGCCGTATGGCCAGCGCTCTTCGGCTCCGCGTTCGGGCCAGCGTGGCTATCAAGGCCGCGGTGAACTTGCGCCCCGCTCGGGTCAGCGCAGCCTTCAGGGCCAGGGTGGCTATCGCGGCCGTTCCGATAGCAATCGTGGTCGTATGCCTCAGGGAGGCGGCCGCAGCAGTTCCAGTCGTGGACGCGGCGGATCACGTACTCCTCAAAACAACGGGCTCGATCCGCGTATCGTCTACGCCGGCATCGGTGCCGTTGTGCTGCTGTTGATTGTGCTCATCGTGGTGCTTCTGCGCGGCTGCGCATCTTCGGCGCCCGAGAACACGCCCGAGACGCCCACTGCTACCAAGATGACGACCAAGAAGTCTTCTAAGAAGACCGAAACGGTCGACGAGGACGATGACACCGATGAGGCGACGGATGAGTCGACTGATTCGGACGCCACCAAGACGACGGCCAAGAAGGAAGAGAACGAGGTCACGAAGGTCAAAGTCTCCGTTGCCAAGGGAAAGACCGCGTGGATTGAGGTCAAGGTTGACGGCAAGTCGGTCTATGGCGCCCAGGCGACTGGCCCCTTTGAGCAGGAGTACACGCCCGAGTCTTCGATCGAGATCACCACGTCCAAGCCTTCCGATGTCACCGTTACCAAGAACGGTGAAAAGGTTCGTTACGATACCAAGACCTCGGGCGTGGCGCGTGTGACGATCACCGTTCCCAAGAAGGAGACGTCTGATTCCGAGAATGGTGAAAGTTCTGATGGTACCGACACCACCGATGGTACCGATACCACCGACGGTACCGATGCCCAGTCCACGGATGGCGCCGATACCGCAACTGACGGTCAGACACCCACCGATTCTACCGACAATTCGTACGATAGCTACTAGGCCGCTCGTACGCGAAAGGAAACATCATGGCTAAAGATTCCAGCTTCGACGTCGTGTCCGAGGTCAACATGCAAGAGGTCGACAACGCCTTCCAGCAGACCACGCGCGAGATTTCCCAGCGCTATGACCTTAAGGATTCCGGCGCCACGATCGAGCTTTCGAAGGGCGACAAGCTCTTTACGATCAACGCCCCGGCCGACTTTGTCTCCAAACAGATTGTCGACGTGCTGAGCTCCAAGCTCATCAAGCGCGACATCGACCTCAAGGCTGTCTCGTGGGATGCTCCGCAGGCGGCATCGGGCGGCACCGTGCGCGTGCTCGGCCATATCGTCGAGGGTATCGACCAGGCGACCGCCAAGAAGATCAACAAGGACATCAAGGATCAAAAGCTCAAGGTCAAGGTGACCATCGAGGCCGACAAGCTGCGTGTTTCCTCTGCTTCGAAGGACGCGTTGCAGACCGTGATCCAGTTCCTGCGCGACCAGGACTACGGCCAGCCGCTGCAGTTCACCAACTACCGCTAATATCAATCGAAAGGACCGCTCTCCAACATGGATACACCGTTGGGCTCCGTGCTCTACATCACCCTCGGGTGCGCTAAGAACGAGGTTGACACCGACCGCATGCGTTCTCTTTTGACCGCCGCGGGCTACGAGGAGGCATTCGACCCGCAGGATGCCGATATCGCCATCGTCAATACTTGCTCGTTCCTCGCCTCCGCAACGTCCGAGAGCATCGAGACCACGCTCGAGCTCGCCAACGAGGTTCAGGACGGCGTTCGTTCTTGCCCCATCGTCATGTGCGGCTGCGTGCCGTCGCGCTATGGCGATGACCTGCCTGACGAGCTGCCCGAGGTCGCTGCCTTTGTGAAGGCCGACGAGGAAGATGGCATCGTGGCGGTCATCGATGGCGTGCTGGGTGTCGAGCGTGAGATTGCAGCCTATATCCCGCAGGTCAAACGTACCGTCGAGGGTGCTGTCGCCTACGTCAAGATTTCCGATGGCTGCAACCGCTTCTGCAGCTTCTGCATGATCCCGTATATCCGCGGTCGTTACCACTCGCGCAATGCCGAGAGCATCATCTCCGAGGTACGCGACCTGGTCGCCGGTGGCGTCCGCGAGATCGTTCTGATCGGTCAGGACACGGGCATCTGGGGTACCGACTTCGCCGACGAGGACCTCGCCGAGGGCGCGCCGCGCAATCTGGCGCAGCTGCTGCAGGCCGTTGCTGAGGCGGTGCGTCCTCATAACGTGTGGATCCGCGTGCTCTATCTGCAGCCCGAGGGCATGACTGACGAACTCATCGAGACGATTCGCGATACGCCCGAGGTGCTGCCCTATATCGATATCCCCGTGCAGCACTGCGACGCGCGCATTCTCAAGGCCATGCGTCGCTCCGGTTCGCGCCAGGAGCTCGAGGATCTGTTCCGCGACCTTCGCGAGCGCATCCCCGGCATCGTGATTCGTTCCACGGCCATGGTCGGTTTCCCGACCGAGACCGACGACGAGTTCCGCGACCTTATCGACTTTATGGACACCGTCGGCTTTGACTACACGAGTGTCTTTGCATACTCGCAGGAGGAGGGCAGCCTGGCCGCCAAGATGGACGGACAGGTCGACGAAGAGGTCAAGCTCGAGCGCGCCCAGGAGGCCATGGACCTGGCCGAGTCGCTCGGCTTTGCCGCCACCGCCGCCCATGTGGGCGAGCGCGCCCAGGTGATCGTCGACGGTATCGAAGAGACCGAGGACGGCGCCGAGCTGATCGGCCATGCCTGGTTCCAGGCGCCCGATTCCGATGGAGCGGTGCATCTGGACGCCAGCGAGGCGTCCGTGGGCGATATTCTGACCGTCGAGTTTACCGATAGCTTCTGCTATGAGCTTATCGGTCATGTTGTGGAGTAGGAGAGCGTCGTGGCAAACGAGAGCAATAAGGAACTGACGAGTGTCTGGACGCCCGCCAACATCGTGACGTGCGTTCGCATCGTCTTTATCCCAGTGTTCATGATCGTCTCGGCGCTTTCTCACACGAGTGTTGCCGGTACGGATTGGAGCACCTTTGACGGCCCGCTCGCCGCCGCTGCCTTCATTCTGTATGTGATCCTGTCGTGCACCGATAAGGTCGACGGTTATCTGGCGCGCTCGCGCAACGAGATCACCGACTTCGGTAAGTTCTTGGATCCTATCGCCGATAAGCTGCTGGTGTTCTCGGCCCTGCTGCTGTTCTTGGATTTTGACGCGGTGACCGTGTGGTCCGTGTTCATTATCCTGTTCCGCGAGCTTCTGGTGAGCGCCCTACGCATGGTTGCGAGTGCGGCCGGCGTGGTCGTTGCGGCCGATAAGCTCGGCAAGTACAAGACGGCAACCACGATGGTCTCCATCTGCGGTTACCTGTGCGTTTTTGCGATGGCCGGCTTGCACCTTGGCCCGGTGGCGCTGACGCTCGGCATCTACTCGGTGTCGCGCTTCCTGTACGCCGTTGCCGTTGTCCTGACCGTTATCTCGGGCGCCCAGTACTTCTGGAACTGCCGCAAGATCGTCTTTTCGGTCTAGGTCCTGGTGGGTATGACGGAATCTTTTGAGCAGATTTCCGCACACAATGAGGAGCTGGCGCGCGATATTGTCGAGCGCGCGAGCGCTCGGGGCGTGACGGTTTCGACGGCTGAGTCGCTGACGGCGGGTATGATCGCATCGACGATTGCCGATATCCCGGGCGCCTCGGCGGTGCTGCGTGGCGGTGTGGTGACCTATTGCGATGAGATTAAGCATCGCGTTCTTGGTGTTGAGCAGGAGACGCTCGACCGCTATACCGCGGTGTCGCATCAGACCGCGCGCGAGATGGCGGTGGGTTCGCTGGAGCTGTACCAGAGCGATATTGCAGTGGGCGCAACGGGTTATGCCGGCCCCGGCGGTGGCACTGAGGACGATCCGGCGGGCACTTTCTATATTGGCTGGGCGCATCGTTCCGCCGATGGGGGCGTGCCGGTCGTGGACTCTGTGCGCTGCCACTATGAGGGCGACCGTTCGTGTGTTCGTGCCCATGCGGTCGCGGAGGCATTGGGGCGCATTGCCCTTGTGCTCAACTCTATGGAATAGACATGTTTTAAGGGGCCTTAGGGCCCCTTAATTGTGGAGATAGGGACCTCTGACAAATTTAGCGTTTGTGCTGGTTGTAGATGTATTTTTGCCTGCCTTGTTCATATTTGGTCCTTTGTGGTCAAGTATTTGGTCAGTGTTTGGTCGGCGTTTGGTTGGGTTTTGGAAAGACCGCCTGCATATGATTGGCCTGAACGGTTGACCACGAACAGCCGTTCGTTTATTATCGATGCAGGTTGTTAAGAGGAGGGCTATTCATGGCCAAGAATTCAGGTCCCGTACGTACCGTTCATGCTCGCACGACGGGTAAAGAGCGCGATGAGATGATCGCCACCACCAAGGCCGAGATCGAGAAGAAATTCGGCCAGGGTTCCATCATGAGGTACGGCGACGGTGGCCCCGAGCTCGAGGTCGAGGCCATTCCCACGGGCGCCCTGGCCCTCGATGCCGCGCTGGGTATCGGCGGCGTGCCGCGCGGCCGTATCGTCGAGATTTACGGTCCTGAGTCCTCCGGTAAGACGACGCTTTCGCTCGAGATCCTGGCCGAGGCCCAGGCAATGGGTGGCGTTGTGGCATTTATCGATGCCGAGCACGCGCTTGATCCCACGTATGCCGCGCGCATTGGCGTGGATATCGACGAGGTACTGATTTCCCAGCCCGATACGGGTGAGCAGGCGCTCGAGATTGTTGACATGCTCGTGCGTTCCGGCGCCATCGATGCTATCGTCGTCGACTCCGTCGCCGCGCTGACCCCGCGTGCCGAGATCGAGGGAGAAATCGGCGACACTACGGTCGGTCTTCAGGCTCGCCTGATGAGCCAGGCGCTCCGCAAGCTCGCCGGCTCGCTGTCCAAGTCCAACACGACGTGCATCTTCATTAACCAGCTGCGTGAGAAGATCGGCGTCATGTTCGGCAACCCCGAGACCACGACGGGCGGCCGCGCCCTTAAGTTCTTCTCTTCGGTGCGTATCGACATTCGCCGCATCGACAGCATTAAGCTTAAGGACGAGGTTATCGGTAACCGCGTGCGCACCAAGGTCGTTAAGAACAAGGTGGCAGCTCCGTTCCGTTCTGCTGAGTTCGACATCATGTACGGTACGGGCATCTCTAAGGAGGGCTCGATTCTGGACATGGCTGTCGAGTGCGGCATTTGCAAGAAGATGGGCTCCTGGTTTGCCTATGGCGAGGATAAGCTCGGCAACGGTCGCGAGGCCGCCAAGGCGTTCCTGCGCGAACACCCCGATTGTGCCGACGAGATTGAGCATAAGGTCCGCCTTGCCTGTGGACTTGAGTTTGATGACGATGCTCCGTCCGAGGTCGAGCTGACCGATCAGCCTGCGCCTGAGGAGTTTGACGAGCTTTACGCCATCGATGGTTCCGCCATGCTCGATGATGACGACGAGTAGCGGTTACGCTCATGTCGTATACGGTGACCGAGGCCACGGTCGTCTTTCCCGATAAGAAGGCGGCCTCCTCGTTCTCGAGCGGGTATGCGTCCAAAAAGCCTTGCGCACATATCGATTGTGAGCTTGAGGGCGGTTTTGAGCGGTCCATTTGGATTCCCGTGCGGGTCGCGCGGCTGTATGTCAAAAACCGCCCCGATCTTCCCTGTGATTGGGACAACTTCCGTGAGGCGGTGCAGCTCATTGAGCGTAAATGTGCACTTACCATGGTGACCGAGATGTTATCGCGCCGCGACCATGCGACGGGTGAGGTCCGTGACAAGCTGGCTCGCTACGGCTTTCACCAGCCTGCGATCGATTTCGCCGTCGAGCGCGCCACCGAGTATCGTTTTTTAGACGAGAGCCGCTTTTGCTCGTACTTTATCGAGGAGCGCAAGCGGCGCGGTTGGGGACAGCGCAAAATCGAGACCGAGCTCAAGCGCCGTCATGTCGTGCTCGATGACATTCCCGGTTATCCCGAGGATTATTTTGCCGTTGAAGACGATTTGGCGCGTGCGTCAGCCCTGCTCGCCAAGCGGCGTGTTCCAGAGACGCGCGAATTCGAAAAACTGGTTCGGTTTTTGATGGGCAAGGGCTTCTCGTATCACGTCGCCGCCGATGCCGTTAAGGCACGTCTCGATGCCGAACGCGAGGAATGTGCGGTTTAGGCGTATGTGTTTTGTGGCCCTGCCGTTCACCGTGTTTTAGCCGCCGTGCCGGGGCCATTTATTTGACAGTTGTTGTGGTTCAACGTACGATAAACACTGTCATTTGCTTTGTGATATGTGCTCATCTGTGATGAGTTTGTTTATATGTTTATCTGTATCCGACCCGCATAAGCTGCGCCCATATTACTCAAATGTCGCGAGCCGTTCGTAAGGACGGTTCGCTTTGTTGTGCAACGAATCCATAAAAAGGAGTGAGCATGCCTATCATCGCAGCGCTCGTTGGCATCGTTTTGGGTGCCATCGCCGCCATTGCCTACATGCGCACCGCCAAGCAGGGTAGTCTTCACGAGGCCGACGAAAAGATCCAGTCGGCACACGCACAGGCTGAGTCCCTGATCGGTGATGCTAAGCGTCAGGCCGAGACCCTCAAAAAAGAGGCTCTGCTCGAGGCTAAAGAGGAGATCATCAAGAACAAGCAGGCCGCCGAGGCCGAGGACAAGCAGCGTAAGAGCGAGATTCGTACGCTCGAGAACCGTGTGATGCAGCGCGAGGAGTCCCTTGATCGCCGAAACGACGCTCTCGACAAGCGTGAGCACCAGCTGTCCAGCCAGGCCGGTCAGGTCGAGAAGCGCTCCCGCGAGCTTGAGGAGCTCTGCGCCAAGCAGACCTCCGAGCTCGAGCGTATCGCCGACCTGACCCGTGAGGACGCCCACAAGGAGCTCCTCGATAAGGTTCGCGGCGAGGTCACCCACGAGGCTGCCACGATCATTCGCGAGTCCGAGCAGCAGGTTCGCGCCGAGTGCCACAAGACCGCCCAGGAGATTCTGTCCCTGGCGATTCAGCGCTGCGCTGCCGACCACACAGCCGAGGTCACCGTTACCTCCGTGCACATTCCCTCTGATGACCTCAAGGGCCGTATCATCGGTCGCGAGGGTCGCAACATCCGGACCTTCGAGCAGGTTTCCGGCGTCAACCTCGTGATCGACGACACGCCTGAGACCGTCGTTCTTTCGAGCTTCGACCCGGTCCGTCGTGAGACCGCCCGTGTTGCCCTCGAGAACCTCATCGCCGACGGCCGCATTCACCCCGCCCGCATTGAGGAGATGTATCACAAGGCTGCCGACCTGGTTCAGCAGCGCGTGCGCGAGGCTGGCGAGCAGGCTGCCTTTGATACCGGTATCCACGACCTGCACCCCGAGATCGTCAAGACCCTTGGTGCCCTGCGCTACCGTACCTCGTTTGGTCAGAATGTGCTTCAGCACTCCCTCGAAGTCTCTGACCTGTGCGGCGTGATGGCTTCCGAGCTTGGCCTGGACGTTGTGACCGCTAAGCGCGCCGGCCTGCTGCACGACCTGGGCAAGGCAATCGACCACGACGTCGAGGGCCCGCATGCCGTCATCGGCGCCGAGCTTGCCCGCCGTTATGGCGAGAAGCCCGTTATCGTTCACGCTATCGAGGCTCACCATGCCGATGTCGACCCCAACACGGTGCTCGATGTCCTGGTACAGGCCGCCGATGCCGTCTCCGCCTCTCGCCCCGGTGCCCGTCGCGAGTCTGCCGAGAACTACATCAAGCGTCTTGAGAAGCTCGAGGAGATTGCCAACTCCCATGAAGGCGTCGAGCGTACCTATGCCATGCAGGCTGGTCGCGAGGTCCACGTCATGGTTCAGCCGGACAAGATCTCCGATGCCCAGTCCACGGTCCTGGCTCACGATATCGCCCATCAGATCGAGGAAGAGATGGAGTATCCCGGTCAGGTGCGCGTCGTCGTGATTCGCGAGAGCCGCGCTGTCGATATCGCTAAATAACATGAGCGACGCGAACGAGCTCATCTCATTTATCGCGTCGATGTCGGGGGAGGGCAACCTTCGCGTCGAGGAGAATCTTGGCGAGGGGTATGTCCGCCTCCGCGTTTCGGAGGCCGAGCGGCGCCAGGCAAAACACGACATTCAGCATGTCGAGGATATCGTCATCGAAATGCTCCGTAATGCTCGCGATGCCGGCGCCGACAAGGTCTATCTCGCCACGACCAAGGAAGATGGCGTCCGCACGCTTGTCTTTCTGGATAACGGTTCGGGCGTTCCGCAGGATATGCAAGAGCGAATCTTCGATGCCCGCGTTACCTCCAAGCTCGAGAGCATGAAGATGGACCGTTGGGGCGTTCACGGTCGTGGCATGGCATTGTTTTCGATCAAGCAGAACACCGACGAGGCCCGTGTGGTCACGTCCGGCGTCGATCTTGGTTCAGCCTTTAAGGTGAGCGTTGCAGCCGACCGCCTCAGTGAGCGTGCCGATCAGTCCAGCTGGCCCCAGGCCGTCAAGGATGAGGACGGACGTTATGTCTGTGCTCGCGGCCCGCATAATATTATTCGCGCTGCCTGTGAGTTTGCGCTCGAGGAGCTGCGTGGTTGCGATGTCTATCTTGGTTCTCCGTCTGAGATTGCCGCGACCCTTTATGCTCAGGCGTCAAGTCGGCTCGATACGTCTCGTCTCCTGTTTATTGATGACGAGAGCGAGCTTCCGGTTGTCGATCGTTTAGGCCTTGCCTCTGATGCCGAGGACTTTATTCGTATCTGCTCGGGTTTGGGTCTTGAGATGTCCGAGCGCACGGCACATCGCATTTTGGCAGGGCAGATTAAGCCCGTTCGCGGTGTGACCGCGCGTCTGCTGCGCGAGCGTGATTCGTCCTCGCATGCGCCGGCTCCTGTCGATCTCGCGAAGGATCGTCGCGGGCTTCGTATTGCCAAGGATGACATGGCACAGTTTTCGCGTGCTGTGGAGCGCGACTTTAATGACCTTGCCGCCCGGTACTATCTCAACCTTTGCGGCGACCCAAAGATTCGCGTTTCGCGTGATCGAATCACTGTGACCTTCGATCTTGCCAAAGAGGAATAGTGCCTTTACCGAGTCCTCTCGGTACGATACAGTTATTGCAGTTAAAACGTACTTTTAAACGCAGGAGTTTCTTCATGGATTGCCTGAAGGTATCAAGCAAATCATCGCCCGCGTCCGTTGCCGGCGCCATCGCCGGCATGGTCAAGGATGGTGTACCCGTCAACATCCAGTGTGTCGGCGCCGGTGCTGTCAACCAGGCCATTAAGGCCGTTGCCATCGCGCGCGGTTTTTTGATCCCAACCGGTTTTGATATTTCCTGCGCGCCCGTGTTCTCCGACATTCTCATTAACGGGGAGTCGCGCACGGCCATCCGCCTTTCTATCTACGTTCACCAGATCAATCGAGCTGCTATGGATAACGTCGTCATGGATGATGTTAAGCCTGTGGCATAGCTTCTGCTAGCCTCGTTTCGCTCCCCAACGTTAGGACTTATGCACATGGATCAGCGTTCCGTACGCGATATTCTTGCCGGTAAAAGCTACTTTATCCGCACCTTTGGCTGCCAGATGAATCAGCACGACTCTGAGCGCGTGAGCGGTCTGCTCGATTCGTATGGTTGCCTCATGGCGCTCGATCTTGAGCATGCCGATATCGTTGTCTTCATGACATGCTGCGTGCGCGAGGCCGCCGATACTCGCCTGTACGGTCAGTGCAATTCCTGCAAAAGCCTGCCGCCTTCGCCTTCGGGCAAGCGTGTGGTTGCCGTGGGCGGCTGCATCGCGCAGCGTGATGGCGAGGGACTGCTCACCAACGTCGATAACGTCAATGTCATCTTTGGCACGCATTCTATCGCACATGTGGCCGAGCTCATTGCCGAGGCGTTCCTTGACGGCAAGCGTCATATCCGCACCAATGAGCATGAGGATACGGATGCCATGAGCATGCCGTGGCATCGAGAGACCCAGTATCACGCTTGGGTGCCCATCATGACGGGCTGCAATAATTTCTGCACCTATTGCATCGTGCCGTACGTGCGCGGTCGCGAAAAGAGCCGCCCCTTCGAGGAGATTGTCGACGAGGTGACCGGTTTGGTGCGCCAGGGCGTGCGTGAGATTACGCTGCTGGGCCAAAACGTTAACTCATATGGTCGCGATCTGTTTGGCAAGCCGCGTTTTGCCGATCTGCTGCGTGCCGTGGGCGATACGGGTGTGGAGCGCATCTTCTTTACGTCTTCGCATCCCAAGGACCTGTTGCCCGAGACCATCGACGCCATGGCCGAGACGCCTGCCGTTATGCCGCAGCTGCACTTGGCCGTCCAGTCAGGTTCGACGCGGATCCTCAAAGAGATGAATCGCCGTTATACACGTGAGGACTATTTGGGCCTGGTCGATCGCATTCGCAACCGTATGCCCGATATCGCGCTCTCGACCGACATTATCGTTGGCTTCCCAGGCGAGACTGAAGAAGACTTTGAGCAGACGCTCTCGCTTGCCGAGACGGTCCGCTATGCCCAGGCCTATACCTTCATCTACTCCAAGCGCGCTGGTACCCCGGCCGCCGAGATTGATGATCCCACACCGCACGAGGTCATCCTTGAGCGCTTTAACCGTCTGGTCAAGGTTATCGAGACGACAGCGCACGAGTACAACCAGGGTGAGCTCCATACCGTGGTGCCGGCGCTCATTGAGGGTACGAGTAAAAAGAACGATGCGGTGCTGCTGGGCAAGAGCCCCAAGAATCAGACCGTTCATGCGCCCATTCCCGAGGGATATAGCATCGACCAGCTTGTCGGTAAGATCGTTGATGTTGACGTCGACGTTGCTAAGACGTGGTATTTGTCAGGCTCCGTTGTGGGTGAGCCGCGCTAATGATTTCTCCCGGGGCAGGTCTTTCCGCCGTTGCGATCGTCGGTCCGACGGCGGTTGGTAAAAGTGACGTCGCTGACCGTTTGGCCGCTCGCCTTTCGTCTGAAGTGCTGTCGTGCGATGCGATGCAAATCTATCGCGGTATGGATATCGGCACCGCAAAGATGACGCCCGATGAGTGTACGGCGCCTCTGCGTCTCGTTGACATCGTAGAGCCGGGCGTCGCGTACTCTGCGGCGCTTTACCAGGCAGACGCTCGCGCGCATGTTGAGCGCCTGCTCGGGTCTGGACGTCTTCCGGTGTTTTGCGGGGGTACGGGCCTGTATCTCAAGGCCGCCCTCGATGAGATGGATTTTCCCTCGGGAGAACTTGAGGACGATCGCCGTGCGGGTTATCAGGAACTTGCCGAGCGCATTGGTGAGGAAGCGCTGCATAAGCTGCTTGCCGAGCGCGATCCTGAGTCTGCCGCGGTCATTCATCCTCATAATGTGCGCCGCGTGATTCGTGCGCTCGAAATGCATGATGACGGCGTTTCCTACGCACAGCAAAAGTCACAGTTTAGTGTTCCATGTGAGCATTATCATGCCTTGTGGTTTGGCTTGACACGCAATCGTGAGCTGCTTTACGAGCGCATTAACCTGCGCGTTGACCTCATGTTTGAGCAGGGTCTTGTTGATGAGGTCCGTGGCCTTATGGACCAGGGGCTTGAAGATGCGCTCACTTCGATGCAGGCGATTGGCTACAAAGAAATCATTGATGCTTTTAACGGTGTGATGACTATGGATGAGGCTCGTGAACTCATTAAGATGCGTTCGCGTCGCTATGCCAAGCGTCAGCTTTCGTGGTTTAAGCGCGACGATCGTATTGTGTGGTTCGATATGGACGAATATACGGTCGATGAGGTCGTTGAGGATATCTTGCATCGCATCGAGGCTGCCTGATGGCCCGGTTTCCCCTCGTTCCCACAGCACCCGAGCCTGAGCGTGCCATTCTTGTCGGCGTCGAGTGGCGCGACAATGCGTGGCCGCTCGATCGCTCGCTCGATGAGCTTGAGCGCCTGGCGCACACGGCTGGCGCCCGGTGTGTTGCTCGTTTGTCGCAGCGACTGGTTAAACCCTATCCTAAATCGTTTATCGGTTCCGGCAAGGTTGAAGAGCTGTGCGGCTTAGTGCATCGCATGGATGCCGATGTCGTTATTTTTGACGACGATCTGACGCCTTCACAGCAGTCCTATCTGGAGAAGGCCGTGGGCGAACCGGTTAAGATCATCGATCGCACGGCGCTCATTCTTGATATTTTCGGCCTGCATGCCCAGACGCGCGAGGGTCGTCTACAGGTGCAGCTGGCGCAGCTTCAATATCTGTTGCCTCGTCTGCGTGGCATGTGGAGCCATCTTGCCAAGGAGCAGACGCGCGGCGGCATCGGTTCGCGCTTTGGCCAGGGTGAAAGCCAGCTCGAGGTTGACCGTCGCTTGATTCGCAATAAGATTGCCGCGCTTCGTCGTGAGCTCAAGCAGGTTGAACAGCATCGCGATGTCCAGTCCAAGAGCCGCATTGAGTCACCGGCGTTTCGCGTCGCGTTAGCCGGTTATACCAATGCCGGTAAATCGACGTTGCTCAATCGCCTGACCGGCTCTACGGTACTTTCGCAGGACAAGCTGTTTGCTACGCTCGACCCGACGACGCGTTCGTATCGCCTGCCCGGCGGTCGCGGCATGACGATTACTGATACCGTCGGCTTTATTCAAAAGCTGCCGCATGGTCTGGTCGATGCCTTTAAATCGACGCTGTCCGAGGTGTTGGGTGCCGATCTAATTCTCAAAGTCGTAGATGCGTCTGACGAGGACTATGAGCGGCAGCTTGAGGCTGTCGACCGCGTTCTTGATGAGATCGGCGCTGGAGAGCGTTTAACGCTGACCGTATTCAATAAAATCGATCTTCTCGATAGCGTTGATCGTCTGAGCTTCCGTCGTCGCTATCCCGAGGCCGTGCTGTTCTCGGCCCAGACGGGCGAGGGACTCGACGATTTCGTCGACCGTATTGCTCGTGAGGCGGCTGCTACCGATGTGTTGCTCTCTGCTGATATCCCGTATCGCGAGGGCGCCCTCATCACGCTGGTGCATGAGCAGGGAACCCTTTTGCACGAGGAATATCTTGAGGACGGCGTTCGTATTGTGGCGAAGCTGCCGGCCCGTATCGCGCCGCGGCTCAAGCGTTATCGCACCGAGTAGACGAGCTCCAAAAAGCCCAGAATAATGGGTTGATGCAGCAGATAAAAGGGGAGTGCATGACGTCCAAGGCTGGCGAGCGCCGGCAGGGGGTTGGCGTAGGCCCAGCTTAGGGCGGTCTTATCGATTCCCTGCGCTATATGTGCGGCGAAGTATCCTGCAAGATACATAAAGATAAACGGGATGATGGGGTAGTAATCACCTGAAACAAACCCAAGGCTCGGAAATCCTAGCCACGCCAGGTAGGGGACAGGGTAGATCGTTTTGGGGATACTCCAGGTGAGGGCGAACAACACAAGGCATAGCGACATGCCCCATCTCGCCGATATCTTCTTAAGGACGGGATCGGTCAACGCCACGATGCCGGTACATGCGGCCATGCAGTAGATGATGCCAAAATTAACCGAATCGTCGACTGAGACAAGTGTTGTTGCCAGCCAGACGACGAGTGCTGCTAAGGCGTATTTGGCGGCACGTTTGATATTGTTGCGCGAAAGGGTGCACATCCAACCCGCGATAAACAAAAATACCCAGCTGATGCTGGCGCGCCAGATGTCTTGAAAGACGGTCTGGGTAAACCAGGGCATATCCCAGTCGTACAGGTAGGCGAGATCGTAGCAAGCGTGAAAACCTGCCATTGAAATCATCGTAAACCCGCGGACGGTATCAAAGATGGTGATGCGTTTTTGCATTACGAGAACCGGCGCATTAAGCCGACGACTTTGCCCAAGATGATGGGATTCGTTGCATAGATAGGCTCCATGGTGTCATTCTCGGGCTGCAGGCGTACGCGTCCCTGCTCCTTGTAGAACGTCTTGACGGTCGCTGAACCATCAATCATGGCCACGACAATTTCGCCGTTCATGGCACTCTTTTGTTCACGGACGATGATGTAATCGCCATTGAAGATGCCGACATTGATCATTGAGCTCCCATGCACCTCAAGGATAAAGGAACCCTGATCAGTGGCGATTTCGGTCGGGATAGTAAAAGTGTCTTCGATATTCTGCTCGGCCAGAATGGGAATCCCAGCCGCGACGCGACCAACGAGCGGTAGCGAGACCGTTCCGCGAGGTGCGGTGGGCTCGTCAGATTTAGAAATTGAGACAGAGGAACCGTCCTCGTTAAAGAGTTCCAGGGCGCGCGGTTTGGTGGCATCGCGCTTGAGTAGCCCGCGCGCCTCCAGGGCAGAGAGATGGGCGTGCACGGTGCTGGGAGAGGATAGGCCCACGGCAGAAGCCATCTCGCGCACGCTGGGCGGATAACCCTTCTCCTGCTGATATTCCTTGATGAAGTCGTAAATTTGCTGCTGACGCTTGGTAATTTTGCGAGCCATCAGGGCATCCTCTCTACCCATGTCAAACAAATGTTCGAATTTTGCTTGACAGGAACAACTGTTCGAAGATAATAATAACCGAACATTCGTTCTCGCGCTAGACATTTTTGTCCGCGCGGCTTGATAAAACTGTTCTCAGCAAAACACGCGAGAGGAGAACATGATGAACGCAACGAATATGGTCCAGGGAAACCTCGCCCTTAAGCTCGAGACGCCTGCCGCGCCCGCTTTTACTGTTGTCAAGGGTGGACGTTCCGGTTATCAGCCTTTGCCCGTAAAGTCTGCTCGCACTCAGTATGCTGTTGCCGCGCCGACTCCCGCTGCCCTGAAGGTCTCGACGATTGTTGCCGTCGCCGTTGCGCTCACGCTCTTTTTTGTCCTCGCTACGTCGGTCTTTAGCGCTCGTCACGCCGCGTATGCCGAGTCCGTTTCCAACGTTACCTACGAGACCATTCGCGTTCAGCCTGGTGATTCTCTTTGGTCGCTTGCCGAGGAATATCCAATCGAAGGCCTTTCCACGCAAGAGACTTCCGACATGATCCGTAACGTCAATCATCTGGAGCATGGTTCGCTCGCCGCCAGTGCGCATCTTAAGGTTCCTGTTCGTTCGTAATCATTATCGCGCTGCGCATGGTACCCTTGTTATCGTTTAAGAGGAGGTACCATGCGCTGTCCTAAATGCGGCAAGGCACATACCCGCGTCGTTGATTCCCGTATGCAGGAGTCAAATAACACCATTAAGCGCCGTCGCGAATGTTGCTCGTGTAACTATCGCTTTACAACGTTCGAGCGATGCGAAGACCCAATTGAGGTTATTAAGTCGGACGGAACCAAGCAGCGGTTCGATCGCAATAAGCTGCTCGTCGGCTTGATGCGCGCCACCATCAAGCGCGATATCGACACTAAGAAGCTCAATGAGATTATCGACGACATCGAGGTCGAGCTGCGCTCTCGTACGCTGACGGCCGTCACTTCCCATGAGTTGGGTGACATGGTGCTCAAGCGCTTGGCCAAGATCGACAAGGTGGCGTACATCCGCTTTGCCTCGGTCTACCGCGATTTCAAAGACGTCGATGAGTTTCTGCAAGAGCTCGACAAGCTAAGGTGATTCCATGTCCAACATTACCCTCAACATAAAGCGTCTCGATCCCACCGTCGAGCTTCCCAAATACGCCCATCCCACCGATGCCGGCTTGGACCTGCGCTCCAACGAGGACTGCGTCCTGAAGCCCTTCGAACGCCGTCTGGTCTCTACCGGGCTGGCCATCGCTCTGCCCGATGGCTACGCCGGCTTCGTCCAGCCCCGTAGCGGTCTCGCCATCAAGCAGGGCCTGTCTATAGTCAACACGCCGGGCCTCATCGACGCCCACTACCGAGGAGAACTCAAGGTTATCCTCATCAACTTGGATCCCTCCAACAACATCCAAATCAACAAAGGCGACCGCATCGCCCAACTCGTCATCCAAGAAGTCCCCACGGTTAACCTCATAGAAGTAGAAGAACTAGACGAAACCGACCGAGGCAACGGAGGCTTCGGCTCCAGCGGCGTCGCCTAGGGGCGCTCGTATCCCTCCCGCCCGCCTCTCACACATATCATCCCATGCTCAAACATTCTCGCGTCGCTTCGCTCGCTGCGAAACTGCGCGTGGAACGATATAGGTAAGCCCCGGGCGGGCGGCTACCAGCTTGAAACAATATTTACTTTTCTAGTAAGTCGATGCGATAAAGGGACGCCTCCTTTGTCGCATCGACTTACTGTATTTATATTTTCTGGGTCCCCTTTGCAGGTTCTAGTGGCGGGGAATCTGGTATAGCTGCTAGTACGTTAACGCAGCTTACCTGCGGGAGGCCCCTATATATCATCCCACGCGCAGTTTCGCAGCGAAGCGAGAATGTTTGAGCATGGGATGATATATAGGGGCCTCCCGCAGGTAAGCGGGCAATCCAATGCTAGCGGATATGCGCTGGCTTGCCGCCCCAGTAGAAGCGGCAGAAGGCTCGTTTACGTTTTTGGGGTTTGCCTACGAGCTCCATGGTTGCGATGGCTATATCTTCGGCTGCGTGGGGGCGGCGTAGTACTTCGCCGTTGATGAGTAGGGCTTTGAGTGATTCGGGATGATCGTGCAGATGGCGCAGGGTTACGATGAGTTCTCGTGCGGTGGTGACATGCATGCTGGCGCCCATGCCGGTGAGCATCGTGGTGTTGGCCTTTTCTTGACCGTATGATTTGCCCAGCAGGATCATCGGTAGATGCGCGCACAGGCACTCGGTGACGGTGAGCCCGCCCGATTTGAGGATTGCCAGGTCGCAGCCGTGCATGAGGGCCGCCATGTCGTCCACGTAGTCCAGAACCGTGACGTTTTCGAGCTTCATGGCGTCGAAGAGCGTCTTGAGGCGGGTGGCGTATTCCTTATCCTTGCCCGGCAAAAAGACAAAATGCATGTCCTCAAGGCTGCGCAGGAAGGGGAGTGTGTGGTCCATCGCCGCGCGAAAGCGGACGTACGGTTGAGGCAAGCTGGCACCGGCCATTACCAGCACGACGGTCTTGTCGATGGGGAGATTGAACTTGCTCAACTCATCTTCGCGTTTGTAATCTGAATCGAAACCGGCTCGGATGGGGATGCCCGTTATGCGGATCTTTGACTCGGTAACCTTGCGCGGGCGCAGCGTTTCGGCCATAAACTCGTTGGCCACACAGAATAGATCGGTGTCCTTGTGGGGCCACCAGCCCTCGACTTCGTAGTCGGTCGGGACGCAGATGACCGGATAATCGATACCTGTAATTACGCGGGCGCCCACGGCAACGTTGGCTGCCGTGATGTGCGTTGCGACCACGGCTATGGGCCTGCGGTTACGAATATATTCGTTGAAGGCGGGGAACATAATTCGCGACCATGCCGTGCCGCCACCCCAGAGAAGATGTCCCGTAAGCGTATATCGCCAGGTCAGGTCGTAAATGGGGCGCGTGGCTCCCGTAAAAGAAGCCGCGGTCTTATTGCCGTCGAATTTAATACGTCCAAAATCAAGGATATCGAGCACTTCAATCTCAACATCCTCGGGGACGCCATTGGTGCCGCGGACGAGGTCGAATGCCTGCGCAATCGCATTTGCGGCGGCCTTGTGGCCCGAGCCGACCGAGGCATGCACGATGGTCACGAGGGGTTTTTGCTGAGCCAAGAGCGTGGTTTGCTCCGATTGGGGAGTGCTGTGCGTGATCAGGGGAGCGTCGTCGCTCGTCTGCGTCTGATCCATCGATAACTCCCCTTCGACGTTGTAACACGGATTTATCATTGTAGTGCATGAGTGTCACGTTCACGTAAATTTGGGTATGAGCGCAAAGAACGACAACGTTTCGACGAGAGGACTCTTCATGATTACCGATCAGACAATCGATGTTGCGATTATCGGCGGCGGCCCCGCGGGCTATGCTGCCGCCATTTATGCGGCGCGCGCCAACCTTACGACGACTGTCCTTGAGCAGGGTATGTCTGGCGGACAGATTGCTACATCCAACGAGATTGAGAATTATCCTGGTATTCCACTGCTGAGCGGCGCCGAACTTGGTGAGCGGTTCCAACAGCATGCTGAAGGCCTGGGGGCCCAGGTTAAATGGAGTATGGTGACAGGCGTCGATTACGATGCCGATGCGGCTCAATTTACCATCCATCATGATATGGGCGACACAGCGGCCAAGAGCGTCATTGCGTGCATGGGAGCCACGCCGCGTCCTGCGGGTTTTATTGGCGAGGACACGTATCGCGGTCGTGGCGTTTCGTATTGCGCGACGTGTGACGGCATGTTCTTCCGTGGCAAGCAGGTCTTTGTTATCGGAGGCGGCAATTCGGCATGCGAGGAGGCACTGTTCCTGTCCGACATTGCCAGCAGCGTGACCATCGTGCTGCGTCGCGATCAGTTCCGTGCACCCGAGGGCGTTGTGAATAAGGTGCTTGCTAAGGACAATATTTCAGTTAGGTACCAAACTAGTATTGTTGAGCTTTCTGGTGAAGCGATGCCCACGACAATCACGTTCAAGAACAATGCGACTGGTGAAATGCACACTGAGTCCTTTGAACCTGGCACATTTGGCATTTTTGTCTTTACGGGGACGCAGCCACATACCGAGCTTGTTGAGCATCTCGTCGATCTGGCTCCCGACGGCGGCATTGTTACCGACGATTCGATGGCCACCCGTACGCCCGGTTTATTCGCAGCTGGCGACATCCGTTCCAAGCGTTTACGCCAAGTTGTGACCGCCGTTTCTGATGGAGCCATAGCGGCAACCAGCGCATACGCATTTCTTCGTGGATAAGTACGATAATATATCTTATGTAAGGTTGCTATCAATTAACTAAATGGCGGGACGATGCATCTGTGCGCTGTTCCGCCAATTTTCTTGCTGGCTATGTGGTATGCAAAACTAGATAACCTAGAATACAATATAGAAAATGAATGGAGGACCTTTATGAACCACGTTAAACACGTTATTCCGATGTCCGATTCGTCGGTCAGTATTAAGCCCGAGGATATTCAGCCCACTGTGCTGCCTGATGCATTTATTCAGTCCGATATCGTTCGCAAACTCAATGCGTTGAGTCTGCCGCGCTATAACCAGTTGCCCAATGTGACGCTCTATCGCGACCAGGTTATTGAGTATGTTGCGTTGTGGATGGAGCCGCTGTCCATTTGCGTTGAACAGCCTGTCATTACGCCATCGATGATCAATAACTACGTAAAGGTCGGCCTAGTGCCTGCTCCGGTCAAAAAGCAATATGGCCGCGAGCAGATTGCCCGCCTGATCGCGATCTGCATCTTTAAGCAGGTGCTACCTATTGCTGCTGTGCAGGCACTCTTTAACATTCAGCGTTTGAGCTACGATGCCCCGACGGCCTTTGATTATGTGGTCGATCAGCTCGAGGCATCGATTCGTTCGGCGTTTTCCGTCGAGCAGACTCCCGTGCCCGATACGGCGCATCAGGTAACGCGTGAGTCGCTGCTTGTGCGTAGCGCGGTATCGTCCTTCGTTTCGAAGGCTTACTTGATGAGCTATCTCAAGTTCAATGGGTTTAATAGCTAGCCGATGTATAAAACGGGCGGGACAAAGAACCAGCTGTCACTTTGTCCCGCCCGTAATTTTGCTTGGTTGGACTTTATTGGCCCGAAGCCACGCCCATGCCGTAGCCGATAATCAGGCCGTGCATCTCGGCGTAATAGGAATCCAGGCCGTTGCAGGGCATGATGATGGTCTTGGAGCCGGGCCAATGCTCGACTATGCGGTCAGTAAGCGCCTGAGCTCCAGCTTCGTTCTCAACGTGATCGATGACGACCTCACCGCCCGTAAAGCCCTCGGCTTCCATAGTGTCGATGATCTTGTTGAGCATCTTCTTTTCGCCTCGCGTGTGCCCCACGAGTTCGATTTTACCGGCCTCACTCGCCGTGCCCAAAATGCGGATATTGAGCTTGTTGGCAATGACGCCAGCTGCCTTAGGGATACGTCCAGCTTTGGCGAGGTTTTCGTAATTGCACAAACTGAAGAGGATTTTGCTGTTCTGCTCAAGGCTATCGAAGTATGCGCAAGCATCCTCGAATGAGATATTCGGATTGCTTGCAAGATAGCGGTCGAACAGCAGGAAAATGAGGTCCATTTTGCCGCCAGCTGCGCGTGAATTGACTAGATGAATCTGTCGGTCCGGTTCCTCGGCAAGAACCATATCGCGAGCCGTGGCTGCCGCGTTGTAGCTGCCCGACACGCCCTCAGAGATCGGCATGCAGATGGTCTTGTCTGCCAATTTGAGGAGCTCGGCCCACTCCCCTACGCTGGGACAAGCGCTCGAAGAAGCGTTCGTCTCCGCCTGAACTGCGCGGTTGAGCTCATGAACATCAAGCGAAAGGTCATCGACGAATTCACGCTCCCCCACTCGAATTTTGAGGGGCGCAAATGCAAAGGTGGTATGGGGCGCGGCCGGTTGCCAATCGCGGAGGTTGCAGCTTGAATCGGAGATAAGTGCCCAGCTCATAGAGGGTCCTTTCTAATTGTTCCCTAACAATTATAGCCATCTTGCAGACCGATTGGGCCGCTATCTAGTATTCAAAACTAGATAGCGGACTGCACTAAAGGCAAAAGAATGGACCCCATGACTCAAAGCCACGAGGTCCATATCCGTTTGCTTTATCTGAATACTTAGTAGCGCACGAAGATGTAGTTATTGTTCATGCCGGCGGCAACGGAGCTGATGATAACACCCGTGTTGTAGTCGGAAGCATGAATCATCTGACCACCACCGATGTAAATGCCGGTGTGGTACGAGTTGACCACAACGTCACCGGGCTGCGGATCGGACACACGCGTCCAGCCCATAAAGGTACCCGTGGTGCCCAGGCGGCAATAGCGACCAGTGAGGCAATAGCTAACAAAACCAGAGCAGTCGAAGCTGTTCGGGCCAATTCCGCCCCAGGAATAAGCGCAACCAAGCTTACTGTATGCACGCGATACAACAGAACCGCCGTCGACGGACTGGCTCGGAGCAGAAGGCGTCGGAGCCGGAGCAGGTGTGGAGGGCTGCGGCGTCGGAGCAGGTGCCGGCGTAGGAGCCGGAGTGTTGCCGCCCTGGTTGTTGTTATTGCTGGTCTGGCCACCGTTGTTGGTCTTCTCGGTCGTACCGGCAGTCTCGTTGCTCACCGTGGCCTTCTCGGCGGTGCTGGCGTTGATGCCGGCCTGCAGCGCGGCGTTGGCCTCGGCCTCGGCGGCAAGCTCGGCCTGCAGCTGCGAATCCAGGGAATTTACGACGTTCTGGGCTTCAGCCTGCTGGGCATTAAGCTCGTCGACCTTCTTTTGCGTGGCGGCGACGTTCTTCTCCTGCTCGGCCTGCTTATCGGTGAGCTGCTGCTTAAGCTCCTTGACCTCTTGAATGGTCTGAGCCTGCTTATCGGAAACTTTGCCGTAGTAGAACAGACGGTTGAGCATATCGCTCAGGTCATCGACGCCCGTCAGAACCTGAAGCAGGCTCAGGCCGCCGGTTTTGTACTCGCCGGCGACATAGGTCGAGAGCTTGGCCTGACCATCGGCAATTTCCTGCTGCTTTTGCGTGATCTCGCCAGCAGTCTGATCGAGCGCCTGCGTCTGCGTGGCGAGCTCATCGTAAATCTGCTGGGTTTGGGTACCGATCTGCTCGAGCTTAGTACGAGCAGCGGCAAGGTCGGATGCGGTATCGGCGTAGGCAGGAGCCGCGAGGCCCAAGCCCAAAACACAAGCGAGGGTTGCCGTAGCAGCGCAGCGTGCCATGTTTTTGTGCGTGTTTGCTGTGCGCATGTAGCTTCCTTTCCACTAACTAAGGGTAACGGCTAGTCCACCGTCACCAGGCTAAAGAGCTCCACATCGTCATCAGACGGCGTGAGCTTCTCGCGCGGGTTGAGAAACGCAAGCTCAAGGATACAACCGTAACCGACAAGCTTTGCGCCCATATCTCGCACCAGTTTACCTGTTGCCTCGACGGTTCCGCCCGTCGCGACCAAGTCGTCCAGAATCAACACGGTATCTTTAGAGCTGATGGCGTCGGCATGGATCTCAATTGAATCGGTGCCGTACTCGAGCTCGTAGCTCTGGCTTACGGTCTCGCGCGGCAGCTTACCCGGTTTACGTGCGGGAACAAAGCCGGCGCCAAGGGCTACAGCCACCGGTACGCCAACCATAAAGCCTCGAGCCTCTGGGCCTACGACCTTGGTGATTCCCATGCCGGCAAAGTGCTCGGCGAGGGCATCGGTCATGGCTTTGAGCGCCTCGGGATTGCCGAAGAGCGGCGTGATGTCTTTAAAGATGACTCCGGGCTCGGGATAGTCGGGGATGTCGACGATTTGAGATTCGAAGTCGTACATTGCATGACCTTTCAATGGGTTGCCGAAATTTCAGCAGCGGTTATTTGCCCGCGGTGGCGGTACCGGATTGCGAAGGGGCGACGACCTTGAGCGGCTTTACGAGAGAATCCTCGTGCGAAACCGGCGCGGCTGGCTCTTCGTTTTTGGCCTTGGTGGACTCGGAGCGAGTGATTTCCTCATCGAGCGCATCGATGTCGGCGTCCTCGACCACGGCGTTGAGCGACTCAAAAACACGGTTCTTGAGCAGCGCAGTGTGCACACCTTCCGTCAGGTCGTGAAGCTTCTTAAACGCACGCTCGAGCTTGGCGTCGCGCTCGTCATCGGAGGTATCCATTCCGAGCATGCTCACGAGCACCTGCTCAAACATCGAGGACTCGCGGTTGGCGGAAGACACGTATTGACGCAGGTTGCGCGGCTCGATATGGAAGCGCGACAGCTCTGAGCAGTAGCGGATGATCGGAAAATCGCGACCATCGACGAGCTCACGATTCTGCGGACTCTTGATGATGCGAATGAGGTCGTTCTCGGCGAGCGAGCGGATAAACGAAATCTCGACGCCCAGCATATCGGGAATGGTCTCGATGGGATGCAGCTTTTGCTTTGTCTCCTTGGGCTCCGTCTTGAGTGGAACATCGGACAGCAAGCCCACCTCGTAGGCGAGCGTTGACAGGTCCGTGGCGTTTTCCAAGCGCTGCTTAATCACGTTGAGCGGCATGTAGCGAGTCTTCTGCAAGTGCAGAATGACCTCCAGGCGATCAACGTCCTCCTTGGAGTACTGACGGTATCCCTTAGGCGTACGATGAGGGGTAATGAGCCCCTCATCCTCTAGAAATCTAATTTTTGAGTTCGAAAGATCGGGGTATGCGCCTCGAAGTAAGTTGACGACTTGGCCGATACTCAGATAGTTGCGTTCGGCCATGCCCTACTCACCGGTTTCGATGCGCTCCGGCGTGCTCTCGTGGTAGATGAGCGTAAACGTACCGATCTGGACGGAAGAACCGTCGTGCAGCGGGGCTGCGTTGACAATGGCGCCGTCGACCCAAGTGCCATTGAGCGAGCCCAGGTCCTCGATGCGAGCGCCGAGGCCCTCGCGAATAATGCGCGCATGGCTGCGCGAAACGGTCATGTCGTTGAGGAAGATGCCGCTCGCGGGATCGCGACCGATGGTGGTCACGTCGTCCTCGAGCTCAAAGGCGGCACCAGTCTGCGGACCCTTGACGATGGACAGAACGGGGGCGGTGATGCGCACGTTGGCCATGAGGTCGGGAACGGTGACGTCGCTTGAAGGCACGCGGAATACGCAGGTAGCGTCAGCAGTCTTATCATTCTGAGGCATATTGTTAACCATGTTGTCCATGACAACCCCTAACTTATCGCGGACGTGCCGCAAATAATGAACCGTACGTAATCATACCCCAACGAATCAGTCTTCGATTTCAGGGTTCAGAAAGTCGATGTCCTCGTCCTCGGGATGCGTGAGAGCCTGTTTAATGGCCGCTCCGCCCTTAATGGAGTAGATGACAGCGGTGAGCATGGAGAAGATCACGCCGCCGTACACAAAGAAGATGCCGAGGGGCACCGAGCTTCCGTTGAGGCCCGGGAAGGCCGTAAGGGTTGAAGGTAAAAGATGCAGGCCGTCAATAACGGGGAACCCGAGCAGCATAAGCGAGAAGCCGGTCATGAGCAGCGCTGTGGCAATCTTTCCGGGGAAGACGACATCGATGGGGCGACGGTGATAATGACGAACGATAAGCGTGCCGATGCCCAGATAGATGTCGCGGCCAATAATGAGCACGCAGACCCAGATGGGCAGTTCTCCGCGAACCACCAGTCCCAAGACGCCGGTGAACAGCAGCGCACGGTCGCAGATGGGATCCATGATCTTGCCGAGCCACGAGACCGTCTTGGTCATGCGGGCGATCTGACCGTCCATCCAGTCGGTGGAGGCGGCAACGGCGTAGATTGCGATGGCGATGACGCGGTTGTTATCCGTCACAAACAGGTACAGAAATACCAGGGTGAGGATCAGGCGCGTAAAGGTGATGAAATTGGAGATCGTAAAGATCTTATTCGACGGGTAATCGGAAGTGCCGATAAGCTCCTTTTTGATTTTCTTTTTGATGCCCACAGGACTCCCCCGCTGGTTAACGACAAAACTTTCGATACTATACCCGTTCCGGCGATGTCTATCCAGCGTAAGCATAGAGAGTCCAGACATGTGGAGGGTGTTGTGGGCGGGGCGAGACCATGCATTTGTGTACATCAGCCTCCAAACATTTCGAAAATTTTCGATTTTGGAGGCTGACGTACACGTTTTGATTCGCATACGTATCGAGCGGTGCAGTCGTTGATTCTTCGTTGCTTTAAGCAATTTAATAAAAAAGCCAGGCACTAGGTGCCTGACCTGCAAACTTCTGGTCGGGACGACTGGATTCGAACCAGCGACCCCTTGACCCCCAGCGGGGTCAGAATGACCCTGACCTGTGCTAATTTTGTTAAAACACGCGCAAATAGCGCAAGTAGCGCATTTCCGCGTATGTAATTTTACCAGCTCAGCGCGGTTTGTCCAAATAGCATATTATCGGCTTCGAGGAGCGCGGTGCAGCCAATGACTTAATCAACGGGGGTGGGAGCCCCGAATCGTCGTCTCTCTGGGTTCCCGCAGGTGGGCCCGCCTGTTTCTAATCAACTGCGGATTTAGGAGCAGACATGCAGAACGAGAAATGCAGCAATAAAACCTTACGCGTATGCGGAGCCGGCGGCGTGAGGAAGAACAAGGGCAAATGGCAGGCTGTCGTGACGGTGGCCGACGAGATGACCGGGAAGAAGGTCCAGAGGACCAGGAACACCCGCGTGCCCTGCCTGAAGCAGAGCGCGCGGGGAAAGGCGGCGGCGATGCGCGTCCTCGCGGAATTCAGGTCGGAGGTCGAGCTGGAACTCGCCGAGGCCGAGGAGGCGAGGGCCGCTATCGGCGCCGGGCTTCCCGCCGAACAGCGGGATGACTACGCCGCGCTGCCGCTTTCCGAGGCGCTCGAGAAGTTCATCGACTTCTGCCTGGAGATGAATGTTAGCGCTAATCTAAAAATGACCACTTTCGCAAACGTATCTCGCCGAATGCGCTAACGCGCTTTCGCCGACCCCGCTAACGTACTTTCACCAACTGCGCTAACGGAACTATGCTCCGATCGGGTATCCGACCCGGGAGG
>DBEYYU010000057.1:0-17006 GCA_048184855.1 Collinsella aerofaciens | reverse complement strand
TCATTTCGTGTATCGTGTCCATATGCGGTTATTGCCTTTCTTCGAATCCTAACTTCAGCAATTAAGATTCTAGGCGATAACCGCTTCCTGCTTTCTACGGCCAGGGAAGCGGCCCTTACACCAACATTCGGCACGCGATCCACACCAGAAGCGCAACGATAATAGCCTTTGTTCTCACACCGATCTCCCTGTCCATGAAACCGGGCGTTGGACACCAGCCGATATCCAACGCCCGGCTCGCTTTTACATCTGCTCGCGGCGCTTCTTTTGATCGAGGAAGACGCCGGCCGCCACGAGGACGGTACCGCCGATGGCGAACGTCTCGCCGATGAGTCCCGCGCGGTCGCCGGTCTGGGCGAGGCTGCCGGGCTGGGCGGTATCCGTGCCGGCGAGATGCTTCGGGGTGTATGCCGCCTGCTGCTTTGCGGCCTCCTCCGCCTCCTGTCGTGCGATCTCATCGGAAAGCTTCTGCTCCGCCGCGATGCGGTCGGACTTCGCCTGCTCGTAGGCGGCGAGTGCCGCATCGTAGCCGGGCTGGAGCCCGTCCACCGCGGCCTGCTTCTCGTCCAGGATGGCCTTGGCGGGCGCGACCTTGGCACGTGCCTCGACTGCTGCGGCGAAAAGCGCGTTGAGGGCGTCATCCGCGCTCACATCATGGCCGGAAGCGATCGCCGCGCCGGCATCGATGGAGTTCAGCTTCGACAGCTTGGCGTCTGCCTGCGCCTTCGCCTGCTCGGCGGCGGAGACCAGGGACTCGGCGGCGATGGTATCCGCCTTCGCGGCATCGAGCGCGGCCTTGGTGTCATTGACGGCCTTTACTGCATCCTGCTCGCGCTGCTGTGCCTCTGCGAGCTTCGCGGCAAGGCCGGTGAGGATGTCGAGGTTCGACTGTGCGTCCTCGAGATCGGTCTGGGAGCCGGTGAGCCTGTCGGCGGCAACGCCGGTGTCGGCCTTTGCGGCATCGACGGCACGCTGGGCATCCGCGAGGGCGCGTGCGGTGGCGCCCGCCTTTTGCTCGGCGGCGTCGAGGACGGTCGCCTTCTCGACCTGATCGGCTGCCGCCGCGTCATGGACGCTCTTTGCTGTATCGAGCGCCTTCTTGGCGTCGGCGACGTCTTGGAAGAACTTCGCGAGATCGGCGTTCGCAACCGTGACGTCCTGCTGCTTGGCCTCGGTGTCCGCCTTGGCGGAATCCAGCTTGGTCTGTGCGGACGTTACGGCTGCGTTGGCGGCATCAAAGGCGACCTGCTTCTGCTGGACGGTCGACTTTGCCGTATCGACTGCCGCGTTGGCGGCATCGAGGTCCGATTTCGCCGCATTAAGCTCGGTCTGGGCATCCGTGACGCCCTGCTGCTTGGATGCGAGATCGGCCTTTGCGACATCGACGGCACGCTGGGCATCGGCAACACCCTGCTTCGCGGCATCGACACCTGCCTGTGCGGAATCCACTGCGACCTGCTTCTGCTGGACGGTTGCGGCGGCGCCGGCGGCTGCCTGCTTCTTGGATGCGAGATTGGTCTTGGCTGCGTCGAGTGCGCTCTTGGCGTTCTTGAGGCCGTTGATATAGGAGGTCAGCTTCTGCTCGTACTCGTCGACGGACATGGGATTCGTGTTCCAACCGGAGCCGGACCAGCCGGAGATCTCTGCGGTGTAGCACTGCGTCTGAAGCCCGGACATGGTGCCCTTGGTGCAGGTTGCCATTCCCATAACGGCGAGTTCGGGATTGATGATGTTCATGTAATGGCCGACGGTGCCGCTACTGCCGTTCTCCCAGTGGCAGTTGTCTGCAATCCAATGGTTGATTGCGACGCCGTTCTTTGCATAGAAATCATAGGCATCCTTGCCGACAAGACCGGTGACTCCATAAAGGGCCTCCGTTGCCTTGTCGAAAAAGCCCTTCTCCTGCTCGATCCACTGCCCACTCGGATCGATTCCGTAATTCCATGCCAGGTTTTCGGCAAAATCATATTGACGGGCATGATCGAGCACAGTGTCACTGTAGTTGGCATCCGCAATGGCTCCGGCGATGAGCTTGTAGGTGACCTGGAGCTCGGACAGGCCGACCGACTTGCGGTAGTCGTTGACGGACTTCATCCACCTGATCGCATTGAGCATGTTATCAAGGGACGTGGCGTCCTTGGAGTTGCCGACTTCGGTCTTTCCGGCATATTTGGCGTTCAGGATGATGTTGACTGCGTCATCGGCACCCATGGCACGGAAGAAGCCGATGGCTCCCTGCTTGAGTTGCGCGTCGGCGGAATCGAGTTTCGCCTGTGCCTCGTCGACCTTCTGCTGCGCGGCGGTCACGGAGGCGTCTGCGGTATCCTTTGCGGCCTTGGCGTTCGCGAGCTCTACGTCGGCGGCTGCCTTGGCGGACTCGGCGTCCTTGACAGCCTGCTTCGCGGCATCCAGCTTGGCGATGGCATCGGCGTTCGCCTGCTTGGCCGCATCGAGGTCGGAGTTCGCGGCATCGAGTGCGGACTGGGCGTCGTTCACGCCGGACGCGGCATCGACCGCGGCCTGCTGCTTTACGGAGAGGGACGCCTGGGCATCATTCAGCTCGGTCTGTGCCGTTGCCGCGGCGGACTGCACCTGCTCGAGCTCGGACTCGCACTGGGACTGCACCGCTCGTGCGGCGGTGAGGGTTGCCTCTGCGTCCGCGACCTTCTGTTTTGCCGCATCGTACTCCGGACCGCTGGCGCCTGCCTCCGCTGCGGCGAGGTCTGCTTTCGCCTTCTCGTAGGCGGCGCTGGCGGCTGCGGCCTTCGCATCCGCCGCGTCCTTGTTCTGCTGGGCTGCGGCGAGGACGGCGTCGGCGGAATCCTTTGCAGACTGGGCCGCAACCAGCTTGGACTGGGCATCGGCAAGCGTCGCGTTGGCGTTGGCGAGGCCGGCCTGTGCCCTTTCCACGGCAGCCTGGGCGTCGCGCACGGCCTGTTCGGCGGCACTGATTGCCTCCGGGGTGGCGCTTACGGCATCTGCCTTGGCCTTATCGAGGGCGTCCTTGGCATCCTGGGCCGCCTTGAGGGCGGACTGGTACGCTTCGTCCTTCTCGGACGCATCCGCCTTGGTGTCTGCGAGACCCGCCTTCGCCTGCTCGAGGTCCTTGCCGGCGGCATCGGCGGCGTCCTTGCCCTCCGCGACCTGACGGGCGTACTCGTCCATCGCCGCTCGGTCAGCTGCCGTACCGGCGTTGACTGCAGAATCGTAGGATGCCTTGGCCTGGTCGCGGGCGGAAGCCGCCTCGTTGTAGGGACCGGCGGCCTCATCGTAGGATGCCTTGGCGGCGTCCTCCTTCGCCTTCGCCTCGTCGACTGCCTTCTGCAGGTCCGCGATGGTCTGTGCGGCGGATTTTGCGCCGGTACCGGATGCCGCGCCGGCGTGGGCGGCGATCGGCGACATCACGGCGGGGTGCTGCGTGCCCCCGTCACCGGTCTGGGCGAATGCCGCGAACGGTGAGATGAGGCTCGATCCGGTCATGGCGACCATGGTCGCCGCGGTGACGGTCAGACGCGCGATCCCCTTCGAAGTGTGAATCTTTTTGTTTGGCAGTGCGGCGAAGTGATCGCCACCGGCAGCGAAATGCTTTCCCTGAGTCATTGTGCTGTTCCATTCCTTTTCCGTGCCCTATCCGACTGGGCATCAGAGTGCTTTCCAATAGAGATAATTATGCGCCTTAACTGGGATTGTTGTATATAGTCCGTTGGCATAAATACAACAATCCATGACTCTTTTTGTCATGGATATCTCGCCGCTACAACAATCCTTTGGTCTACGCTGCAAAGAACTCAGATCAGAGTCTGGTTACTCACAAGAGCAATTTGCGAACCGCATTGACATGGACAGGTCTTACTACGCCTCGATAGAGGTCGGGCGAAGAAATGTCAGTCTTTCTAACCTCTCTAAAATTGCCAATGGATTCAACATATCAATTGCTGCACTTATGACTGGTGTCACTGATAAAAAGGATTAGTCCATCATCAGCGAACGCAGTGAGCGTATCAATCGACGGCGTAGCCGGCGGCAAGGTCACGGCACGTGACCGCGCAGCGAGCTCTGCGAGCGAAGGGGACGGCATCGCCGTCCCTATTTCTTTATAAACTATTTCTCTATTAATTGGTTTCACCAAACTGGGTATTACACAAGCTTCTGAGCAGGCTTTTTATCAAATAATTCAAAGCTACCGAATCATCAAAATGGTGAAATTATTTACCCAAAAGAGGGAAGCACATCACCAAAATGGAACCGACTAACAGCTGTTGAAAACTTTTATCCCCAAAATGGTGATTTCCTGTTTTCAGTGGAAAACTCGGGAAGTCATAATATTTACTTACCAGATTTACAAACGAAAGCGGTTCTTAGTCCCAAAACCAGAACAGGTCAGAAGCAAAAATAACTCCTGACCTGCGATTTTCCTGGTGCCCCCGGGCGGATTCGAACCGTCGACACCCGCTTTAGGAGAGCGGTGCTCTATCCCCTGAGCTACGGAGGCATGTTGTACTAGTGTAGCAGATTTACTGCATCGCAATACGTCGCATGACTAGACTTCGAAGTTGCGGTGGAATAGTTCCTGTCTGAAGCATCTAAAGCCGTATTTAGGAACTATTTCACCGCAACTTATGAGGAGCTAGTTACCTTTGTGGAAGAGGTTTTTGATAACGGAGGGGATGCTCTTGGCGCCCTTGGCCGTCACATCGATAAAGTCGGGCGAACGCACGAGCTTATCCTCGTCGACGTACTTGCGGACAGCACGAAGCGTCTCTTTGTCGTCGCGCGTCGAAAACGTAAAGTGACCGTTGTCCTTGGTGAAGATGGCAAAACGCGTGATCTTCTTGGTGCCGCGCAAAACCTCGGCGGCAATATAGTCGACCTCATCCCACGGGATTTGAATATAATCCTCGGGATTGCGCTCGTTGTAATACTCGAACGCCTTATTGCCCACCATCACGTTGCCGTGGCTGGTAAGCCCCATCAGGCAGGTTGCCGGCGTTGCCAGATCGACCGTGCTGTTCTGAGATTGCGCCATGCGCGCCTCGCCCTCCAAATAAAACAATCGGACCGCATCCAGTGTACCCACCGGGTGCGGTCCGTTTCAATGGCTCAAAAGCCCTTGCCTAGCAATTCTCGGTCTTAAGCCGAAACGTGCTTACATGAAGCCGCAGACGCGACCGATGATGCCGATGGCGAAGAGAGCCAGGATGATGACGATCGGGCTGACCTTCTTCTTGAGGAGCTTGCAGACCAGCAGGGTCAGGCACACGGCGGCAAGGCCGGGGATGAGCTGATCGAGGTTGGCCTGAAGCGTGGTGACCTTCACCTGATCAAGGGCGTTAGCACCGATGGAGTTATACATCGTCAGCGCTTCCTTGATACCCTCGGAACCGGAGGGCAGGCTAGCCCAGTCGATAAAGGCGCCAGCAGACTGCGTGACCCTGGAGACGACCGGGGTGAAGGAGATGGACACCCAGCGCTCGACCAGGGCGCCGATGATGAACATACCCAGGATGGAAGCACCCTCGGTGACCTTGCCCATCAGACCGCCGGAGAGGTCCTTGGCGATGGAGGAGCCGACCTTGTAGCCAAACTCCTGCGTGTACCACAGGAAGGCGTAACGGATGATGTTCCACGCGAAGAAGAACAGCAGCGGACCGGCGATGCTGCCGGACAGGGCCAAGGAAGCGCCCAGAGCACCCAGAATCGGGCGAAGGGTGAACCAGAAGGCGGGGTCGCCGACACCGGCGAGCGGGCCCATCATACCGACCTTGACGCCCTGGATGGCGACGTCGTCAATCGGGGCACCGTTGGCGCGCTCCTCCTCGAGAGCGAGGGTAACGCCAATGACGGGGGCGGAAACATAGGGGTGGGTGTTATAGAACTCCAGGTGGCGCTTAAGAGCGGCAATCTGGTCATCCTTGCTGGTGTAGAGCTTCTTGATCGCAGGGATCATTGCGAAGCACCAGCCGCCGTTCTGCATGCGCTCGTAGTTCCACGAGCCCTGAAGGAACTGATGACGGAAGCAAACCTTCTTGCGGTCAGCCTTGGTGAGCTGAATCTTGTTCTCTGCCATATGTATCACTCCCCTCCTACTCGTAATCGTTCAGAATGTCGCCGAGCGGGTCGCCGGAGCCACCGCCCATGCCGCCACCCTGCTTGGCCAGATCCTTAAGGCCAAGGTAGATGAGGGCAAGGGAGATGCCGATGAGGCCAAGGGCGATCAGCGTGAGCTGAGGGATGGCAGCAAGGACAAAGCCGAGGATGAAGAACGGCCAGGTCTCCTTGGTGGCCATCATGTTGATGACCATGGCGTAACCGACGGAAGCGACCATGCCGCCGCCGACAGCCATGCCGCCGGACAGCCAGTCGGGCATAGCGTTAAGCGCGTTGGTAACGGCCTCGGCCGGGATGATGCACAGAAGTACTGCCGGGATGGCGATACGAAGGCCCTGCATGAGGATGGCAGCGTACTGCCAGCGCTCGATGCCGGAGAAGTCGCCCTTCTCGGCGCAACCGTCCATGGCGTGAGCGATAGCGGTAGCAATGGTACGGCAGATCATGGTCAGGAACAGACCAGCGACCGACAGCGGGACGGCGACGGCGATGGCCGCGGTAACGGCCTTGGCCGAATCAGTGGCGCCGCCGTTGAGGGCGAGCACCATGATGATCGAAGAAGCGACCGAGGCCAGAGCGGCGTCAGGCGCGACGGCGGCGCCGACGTTAGCCCAGCCAAGGGCCATCATCTGGAGCGAACCGCCCAGGAGGATGCCCTCCTGAAGGTGACCGGTTACGAGACCGATAAGCGTGCATGCCACGAGCGGCTGATGGAACTGGAACTCATCCAGAATGCCTTCCATACCGGCAAGCAACGCGACAATCGCAACAAGCAGAATAGTGATTGCAGACATGTATCGGACCCTCCTTTACTATGCTTGAGCGGCCAGTTCGGCCTTAGCTTTCTTCAACATGGCGTCGAGATCCTCGGAAGCATCCGAAGGAACCTTGCGGACCTCGAACTTGACGCCCTTGGCCTTGAGGGCCTCGAGAGTCTTGACGTCGTCATCGCCCATAGCGACGGCGTTGGTGACGACGACCTTGCCCTTGGAGTGAGCCATGGAACCGATGTTGACTTCCTTGATGTCGACGCCGGCCTCGATGGCCTTGAGCAGATCCTGCGGGTTCTCAAAGAGCAGCATGGCCTTGGTGTCACCAAAGCGCGTGTCCTTGACGACCTCGGCCATCTTCTTGATGGGCACGACGTTGGCATGGACTCCCGGAGGGGCAGCCTGCTCGATCATGGTCTTACGGAGCTCATCGTGAGCAACGCCGTCGGAAACCACGATGATGCGGTTGGGGTTGATCTGCTTGGTCCACGTGGTGGCCACCTGACCATGAAGCAGACGGGTGTCGATACGGACGTGGGCAATCTTGATGTGCCCGTCGCCGATGACCGTTCCCGGAGGGATGGCGCCTGCAGGAGCAGCGGCGGCCGCAGCCGGCTTCTTCTCCTCGGGCTCCAGAGACTCGGGCTTGACGCGCACGCCAGCCTTAGCCTCAGTCACGAGATGTTTTGCGATCGCATGCGCAGTGTTCTTTGCGTCAAAGCGCTGCGAATATGCCTCGATGAGCATAGGCAGGTTGACACCGGTGACGATAGCCCAGGAATCGTGGCCCTCGATGAGCCCGCTGATCTGGTTGAACGGCGTGCCGCCCCACAGATCAACGAGGAAGAGCACCTGCTCCTGGTCTTCGAAGGAAGCGATTGCTTCCTCGACCTTGGCACGGAAGTCGTCGGGGCCCATGCTCGGCTCGAGCGAGACCACGGCAACAGACGGCTGATCGCCAAAGACCATCGAGCCCGTCTGCTTGATTCCAGCTGCCAAGTCCCCGTGGCTAGCAAGAACAATACTTACCATCACATAACCTCCTTTTTGTCTACGTATTTCCTACACGACATGAAAGGAGTATAGCTGTTTGGTTTGTGGAATTATAGCTAAATCCGCAAAAGGTTGGATTATTTGTTTAAACGTCTAGGTTTGTTACAAGTTGATTACGTTACTGCTTTTTGACTCATTACACGACAAGGCGTCGCTCATCAAGCCATGCATTTTACAGATACAAGCAGGCTGTTCATTAATATCGATTTTAGGCAAGCGCGAATGCGCTTGTACTGCCGCTATTTTGTTTAAACAGACATGGCTTGACTATTTTCGTGACTTATGGTCTATGAAACCACTCAAAATAGTTGCGGTGGAATAGTTCTTGTTTAAGAGCCAGAAGGCTGAATTTAGGAACTATTTCACCGCAACTTATAGGGAATCCTAGGCGATGTGGAGGGGGTTGGCGGCGTCGACGGCGTCGGGGACGTCGGAGAGGCCGTCAGGAGCAGCGTCTGCCGGGTCCTCGTCGGGGGTCTCGATCTGTTTGATCATGACCTCTTGGCCCTGCAGCAGGTATGTCTCGCCGCTACCGCAATGGGGACAGGTCTTGCCGTGCTCGACCGTCGCGTAGTCGCGGCCGCACGCCTCGCAATGTGTCACGGCCTCGACGGGCTCCACGATAAGCTCCGCGCCCTGCGCGATAGGCTTTTTATCTGCTGCCCAGCGCCAAGCGTCGAGTAGCAAGTCGGGAACGACGCCCGAGACCTCGCCCAGCAGCAGCGTGACGCTCGAAACGCGACGCACGCCATTGGCGCGCGCCACGTTCTCGACATCGCGAATGATGTGATAGACGATCCCCAATTCATGCACTTTTTCTTCCGCCGTTCCCGTTATGGCTACTTACTTGCGACCGAACTTAATCTTGATGGCGCGCTTGAGCGCGTACTTGCCCAGGCTTGGGAGCTTTTGCTCGTATTTGACCATCGTGGAGCACTCGGGGCGGTCGCGATACAGATGGATAGCGTCAAACGCGCACTTGGTGGTGCACAGGCCGCAGCCGATGCACTTGTTAGGGTCGACGATCGAGGCGCCGCAGCCCAGGCAGCGGGCGGTCTCGGCGCGCACCTGCTCCTCGGTAAAGGTCTCAACATACTCGCTAAACGGCGCAGCCTTCTCGCGTTCGCGGTCCACATGCGCAACCTCGCGGCTCGCGTTGTCGTAGCTCTCGAGCACAACGTCGTCGCGGTCGAGCGCGGTGTAGCGGCGCTGATTGCGGCCGATGGTGAGCGTGGAGCCCGGCTGCACAAAGCGATGGATGGACACCGCGGCCTCGTGGCCGGCGGCGATAGCGTCGATGGCAAAGCTGGGGCCGGTGTAGACGTCGCCGCCCACAAAGATGTCGGGTTCGGCGGTCTGGTAAGTCTGGGGATCGGCAAGGGCACCCTGGCCGCGGCCGAGCTCCACCTTGGAGCCAGCCAGCAGGTCGCCCCACACAATGGACTGGCCAATCGACATGACGACACGGTCGGCATCGACACGGCGCAGATCGTTCTCGTCGTACTCGGGCGCAAAACGGCCCTCGTCGTCAAAGACGCGCGTGCAGCGCTTGAAGGTGATACCGCACACACGACCGGCCTCGTCCAGGTGAATCTCCTTGGGGCCCCAGCCGCAGCTGATGTGAGCGCCGTCCTCAACGGCCTCGCGACGCTCCTCCTCGCTGGCGGGCATCTGGGCCTCGCTCTCCAGGCAGAACATCTCAACATGCTCAGAGCCCAGACGGCAGGCGTTGCGGGCAACGTCGATGGCCACGTTGCCGCCGCCCACTACAATGGTGCGGCCGGACAGGGTATCGATCTTGCCGCTGTTAACCTCGCGAAGGAAGTCGACGGCCACGGTCACGTCCTCGGCATCCTCGCCCGGAATGCCGGCAAGGCGGCCGCCCTGGCAGCCAATGGCAACGTAGAAGGCCTTAAAGCCCTGCGCGCGCAGCTCGTCGAGCGTCACGTCGCGACCGACTTCCACGCCATAGCGAAACTCGGCACCCATCAGGCGAATGACCTCGACCTCGGCCTCAATGACGTCCTTCTGCAGCTTAAAGCTGGGAATGCCGTAGGTGAGCATGCCGCCCGGGCGCTCGTTCTTCTCGAACACGACAGGTTTGTAGCCCTTCTCGGCCAGGTAGAAAGCGCAGGACAGGCCGGCCGGACCGGCACCGATGATGGCGATCTTCTGATCGAAACCGCCAGCGCGCGTCGGCGTCACCACGTGCGGGACATAGCGGGTCGCGGCATCCAGATCGCGCTGAGCGATGAACTTCTTGACCTCGTCGATAGCCACGGCGGCGTCCACACGGCCGCGAGTGCAGGCATCCTCACAGCGGCGGTTGCACACACGGCCGCAGATAGCGGGCAGCGGATTCTCGCGCTTAATGAGTGTTAGGGCCTCGTCGTAGCGACCCTGAGCCGCGAGCTTCAAATAGCCCTGAACGGCAACGTGCGCGGGGCAGGCCGTCTTGCAGGGAGCAGTGCCGGACTCATGCGTCTCGATGCGGTTGTCGTTGCGGTAGTTGGGCGACCACTTGGTGTGGTCCCACTTGGTGGCATCGGGCAGCTCCTGGCGCGGATACTCGGGCACCTGTCCGCCGGCCTTTTTGCTGCAGAGCTTCTGGCCCAGCTTGGCGGCACCGGCCGGACACACCTCAACGCAGAGACCGCAGGCCACGCACTTGTCCTTCTCGACCTTGGCGACATAGGCCGAGCGCGACAGGTTGGGCGTGTTGAACAGCTGCGAGGTGCGCAGGGCGTAGCACACGTTGACGTTGCAGTTGCAGATGGCGAAGATCTTGTTCTCGCCGTCGATATTGGTGATCTGGTGCACAAAGCCGTTGTCCTCGGCCTGGCGCAGGATGTCGTAAACCTCGTCGCGGGTCACGTAATGGCCACGATCGGTTTCGACCACGTAGTCGGCCATATCACCCACGGCGATACACCAATCGGCCGGGTCGTCGGCGCAGCCCTCACCCATCACGCGACGGCTCGCGCGGCAGCTGCAGGTGCTAGCGGCATATTTGCCATCGTATTTGTCGAGCCAATGCTCGATATGCTCGATCGGCACCGAGGTGCTCGAAGCATCGATAGCCTTCTCGACCGGAATGACATGCATGCCGATACCGGCGCCTCCGGGCGGCACCATCGGCGTGGCCTTGGACAGCGGTCCCTTGGACGCCTGCTCAAAGAACTTGGCATAGACCGGGTGCTCCTCGAGCTGGCTCACGCGCATGTTGAGGAACTCAGCGGAACCCGGCACCAGCATGGGCAGCACCCACTGCTTGGCGCGCTCGGGGTTTTCCCAGTTGTACTCGAGCAGACCCGTGTAGCTCATGTCGTCGAGCATCTTCTCGATATCGGCCTCGGGCATGCCGGTGAGCTTGGCCATCTCGGGCAGCGTATAGGGACGGCGCATCTTCATCTTGCAGAGCACTTCGGCCTGCTCGTCGGTCGCGGCCCCGGCAAACGACCAGTACTCGTAGCCCAACAGCTCGTCGCGATGCAGCAGACGGTTGGTGCAGTGCTCGCACAGCTTGACGATGGCCTCGCGCGGATGCTCCGGCAGCGGCGGCACGAACTCCGAACCGATGTCGGGCTCGGTGTAGCTAATCCCCGGTCCGTTGAGAATCATGGTTGTCCCTTCTCTTGCCACAGCCCGACGAGGCCGCAGCGCCCCTCTTTTTTTGCAGGCCGGGCATGCCCCATGCCGTTCACCCGCCATTGTTGACATTGTGTCAAAAATAGTATTGACGAACCGTCAACAATATTCAAGACTGTTAGGCGAACGGTCAGGCAAAAGAGGATGAAAGGCGGCAAAACATGGGCAACAACACAGCAGGTACCTCTGTGGTCGATGCCGTCCCCGCATCCGATAGCGCGGCAAAGCGCCTGACGGGCGACGAACGCCGTCGCGAGATCCTCGATGCCGTGCGCACCGTAAGCTCCGAGCTGGGCGTGTCCCACCTATCGGTATCGGCCGTGACCAAGCGAGCCGGCTGCACGCGTTCATTGTTCTACCATTACTTCGCCGACATGGACGCCGCCGTCACCGCCGTTATGGACGAGGCGATCGACGGCTTTATCTCCGAACTCGAGCGGTGGAACGCCGACCGCACCGTCGGTGATATCGAGGGCGCGCTCGACACCGTCGCCCCGCTCTTTAAGCGCCTGGTCGCCAGCGGCCACGAGCTGCCGAGCACGCTTACCTCGAGCAGCGGCGCGCTCTACGGCGGCTTTTTGCACAACGTGGTCCAGCGCGTGGCGCAGTATATCTGCGACACCACCGTAGTGGATTTTGTCGCCCATCATGAGCTACGCATCGACCATGTCTACGAGACGTTCTACACCCTCATCATGGGTCTTTTGATGTATATCCGCACGCACCCCGATGTGCCCGACGAGACAGTCAAGGAAATCATCGCCTCGACGCTCCACATCGAGGGCTACACCGCCAAGTATCCGGAGCGCAAGCCCCAGAACTGACGACATTTGGCCAAACTGCCCGCGATCAGAAGAGGGGCCGCGGGCGTGTGAAAGGAGAGCAGCATGCTGTTCGATGTTTGGGGTAGCGATACCCTTATCCACTGGGCCGGCTGGGCCATGGTCTTTATCGGCCTGATCGTGCTCAACGAGGTCGGCCGCCGCACCAAGCTCGGCGCGGCAATCATCTTTGGCGTGGCTCCGCTGGCCATGACCATCTACTGCGTCGCCATCGCCGTGGGCGTTTCGCAGGGTGCCGAGTGGGCGCTCACCAACCCCACCCATGTGTACCAGAACAGCTGGTTCCACTACGCCAAGGTATACGCGGCGCTCGCCGGTTGCTGGGGCTTCATTGCCATTAAGTACCAGTGGGGAAAGATCGGCAAGGCGCATTGGTTCCGCGCATGGCCGTTTGTGATCGTCGCCATCAACATCATGATCGCCGTCGTGTCCGACTTCGAGAGCGCCTATCACTTCTTTGTCCTGGGCGAGTCCACCTGGGTCACCTCCGAAGGTGCCACGCAGCTGGCCGGCTGGAACAACGTGTTCAACGGCATCGCCGGTATCATCAACATCTTCTGCATGACCGGTTGGTGGAGCGTCTACGCCTCCGAGGATCAGACCGACATGCTGTGGCCCGATATGACCTGGGTCTACATCATCGCCTACGATATCTGGAACTTCTGCTACACCTACAACTGCCTGCCCACCCACTCCTGGTTCTGCGGCTTTGCGCTGCTGCTGGCGCCCACCGTCGCCGCCTTTATCTGGAACAAGGGCGGCTGGATCCAGAACCGCGCCTTTACGCTGGCCATTTGGTGCATGTTTGCCCAGGTGTTCCCCTACTTCCAGGAGGAGTCCATCTTTGTGACCCACTCCACGCTCGACCCCGGCGCCGCCACCGCGGTCTCGATTGCCGCGCTGGTCGCCAACGTCGCCGCGATCATCTACATCGCCTACCGCGCCAAGAAGCTCGGCCGCAATCCCTACAAGCAGGATGTCTTTGAGGGCACCAGCGATTGGGAGAAGGCTACCGCTCGCCGCGCCAAGGTTGATTACGCGCACGCCGAGTAACGCGCCTGACGCAGACATCGCTTGAGCGCGAAGCAGCATAGCCGGCTCCGCGCAACTCAACGCATTGCAGAGCCCCCGGAATGTGATTCGTTCGCGTTCCGGGGGCCTTTTGCTGCCGCGAGGATGCGGCCGAACGATGCGCTCGAGTTAAATCGGATCTTATATTTCGCACGCGCTTTATATGGCTCCATTTTTGGGTACAGTGTTGTCCCGATATTGAGCTTGGGGGATATATGAAAGATGAGACGATGGGCCAAGAGGATGCGGCCCAAGATGCAGAAGCGTGTGCCGAGGCCCTGGAGAGCCTAGACCAGGTCGCGCTGGCCGAGATTGCGTTTGACGATTCGAGCGTTGATGTGCAGCCCGATGATAAGGATGCAGAAGACGATGGCGCCGCGCCCACCGAAGACGAGGCGGGGCACGAGGAATCCGAGTGCAAGGCCGACGACCAGCCCGAATCCGACACGAGCGAGGAAACCATCTTGCTCGACAGCTTGCCGGCCGAAGATTCGCTGACCCGCGAGCTTCCCGGCCTGGGCTCCGCGCCTGCCGTGGACGAGACCATCGCCATGGGAGATATTCCCCTACCGTCCGTTCCTTCGGCACGCGAAGCCGAGGTTCGTCATCGTAAGATGCCGCCCAAGCGCCGCAACCTGATGGTTGCCGGCGTTGTGGCCGTCGCGCTCGTCGCCGGCGGCGCAGGCTATGCTGCCTGGAACGGATATCAGCAAGAGCAGGCTGCCGCTGTCGCCGCCAGTGCACACACGATGATGTCGGTGCAGATTGGCGTGCATGCCGCAGGGCTCGACTGCTCAACTGGTTCCAAGATTCCCGTGCAGGTGAGCGGCCAGGATTCCGACGGTTCTTCTGTGAGCGAAACGCTCTACGTTGACGAACACGGTCGCGGCATTAAGCTGCTGCCCGGCGACTATACGCTCTCCATCGCTGGGTCCCCCATCGCAGCCGACGGTACCATTTACACCGTGCCGACCACCAAGGCGCAGGTCACCATTAAGAGCGATGGGCAGGATTTGAGTGCCCAGGCCACCTTTAAGCTCAAGGTGCCTTCGGCCGACACGGTGACTGACGACCAGATCGATGCCGCCGCCAAGTATGCCGAGGAAGGCGGGGTGAACTCCGCCGCGGTCGCAAAGGTGCTCCAGCAGGCAGCAACCGCGCGCCGTGACGCCGCCGTCAACGCCGTGAGCTCCCGCGAGGCACAGGCGGCCCGCGACGCTGATGCTCGACATAAGGCAACCGACCTCTACCAGCTCGATATTCCCGTTGAGTGGTACGGCAAAGTCGCGACTTGGCAAAACGGCAGCACGCTGTGCATTTATCTGGACGGCGACACCAACACACCGCTCGTGACGCTCGTCGCGGTGCGCGAGGGCGAGAGCTTTACGCCCGATGAGGGCGACGCGGTTTTGGGTGCCGCAAACCTCGGCAACGGCTACACCGTCTACGCCAGCGGCCCCGTCTATCCGTACGTGGTGCCCCAGACCATCAACGGACGGACGCAAGACCCCGTGTCGACCTACCCCATGGATACGGCGATTGAGCTTGTCGAGCTCACGACCGGCAACCGCTACACCTATAGCCAGATCAAGAACGTGCTGGTCGGCAAAGACGGCAAGGCCGACGCCGCCACCAAGCTCGAATGCGACTACCTCGCCCAGATTCTGATGCCGAGCATCAAAGCCCAAGACTAGCCGGGCGCATCATGGTGCTCCCCAACCGTGATAAAGGGGCCAGGAGGTCCTGGCCCCACAGATCCGTAGATGATTAGGCAAGGAGCCACTTCCATGCGGGCACAACGTGTACCGCACCGTGCTCGCATGGAATATCGGCCTGCTCATCCATGGTAACGATTGCCGACTCGCCAAGATCGAACTGGGCCATCGAGGCATCAAGCGCGGCAATTTCGCGCTCGCGCGTTTTCTCACTTGCCATATCCACACTCACCTGAATCAGGCTATAAGCCCGCATGAGAAGTGCGTCCCCAGCCACAAAGTCCACCTCATGGCTTTTGCTCTTCTCTTTGATCAGCAGGCGGCAGACCGAGCCGGTCCTCACCGCGGGAGTCCTTCTTCTTAGCGCATTGAACACTGCGGTCTCGAGCCTCTGGCCCTGGTCCAATGCCGATGCGGGAGAGAATGCTCCAAACATCGCAGGGTCGACAGCGTAGACCTTAGACGCAGACCGCATGTTATTTGCCAATGAACGCGTGAACTCCGGCACAGAAAATAACAGGTAGGCATCCTCATAATACTCAAGTAAATCGCTGAGCGAATTACGACTGACGGGTATCTGTCTGCTCTTGAACTCGTTGTACACTTTGTTCACTGACAGCTCTCGTCCCGAAGATGCCATACACCGCGTCAAGAACAGCGATGCCAGGCGAGGGTTCTTGACGTCGTAACGCTCAATGACGTCCATAGCGACCGTTCGCGAAGCATATTCCTGTAGCAGCTGAATCGCGTCTGCGGGCGTCTGCTCAAGTGTCGCGATGAATCCCCCTCGTTCAAGATATCCGATCAGATGATGTCGAAGCAGCGCTGCATCGCTTGGGGAAAAGGTCGCATCTGGCTCGAAAACGTTCCCCGTCTTATATCGAACGTATTCCGAAAAACTCAACGGAAAAAGCTCCCGTATAAGAGAACGACCCCTGAACTCGCTCTTAAGCTCTGAGGACAGCATCTTAGAAGAAAATCCCGTCACATAGACGGTCGCTTTCTCCGTATCGACTACACGCCGCAGAAACGCACCCCATTCGGGAATTTCCTGGATCTCGTCAAAGAAAATGTAAGCGCCCTCGGTTCGAGCAGCAGGATACAGCGCATAGAACGTGTCGAGCACGTCCGCCAGCAGCGATGACTCATACGGGCGCAAGCGCTCGTCCTCAAAATTAAAGTAAAGCATCCGGTCAAGCTCGACGCCCCGGCCCTGAAGCCGCTGCATCTCCTGATACAGGCGATACGTCTTTCCACAACGGCGGGCCCCCACAACCACATTTACGATGTTGTCGCGCTTTGGCTCCTGTGGGTTTCCCAGATCAAGGTCTCGCTCAAAGACCTGCGGAACCCCCTGCTGTTCAAAGTCCTTTATTTTCTGGGCGATCAAGTCGTTGAATGCCATGATTCTCCAATCTTGCTCTCTAGCTAATCAAAATTATACTGATTCTTGATTAACTAGAGAGCAAGATTGTGTGTAGTTTGATTAGCACTTAAGCAAGTTTTATCACCGTTATTGCTCCGAAGGATATCGAGTGGCTAAGAGGACAACCGAGCTCGAATGCGACTCCCCGAGCAGTCAATTTGGGACGGGGCTTTTTTGACTACCCTCCCCTGCAGAAAAATCCCTAACGCAGTTGCGGTGAAATAGGGACTGTTTGGGGGTGCGGACGATTTCTTGGACCGCGCCTAGGCGTATCCAAGCTTCCTGCGGTACTCCATCGGGCTCAGCCACCCGAGGGACTTCTTGATCCGCTCCTCACGATAGTACACGAGGTAGGCCTCGAGCCTTCCCATGA
>DBEYYU010000056.1:0-62980 GCA_048184855.1 Collinsella aerofaciens | reverse complement strand
CTGCAAAGACGAGCGTCGGTAAGACACGCCGAGGTCGCCGCGGACGGGCTGATATAGGGAGAGGGCCTGACCCCATATCGTTGGGGCCAGGCCCGATTTTGCCTCTTGACAATGTCCTGCTCATATTAAAAGGAACGTCCCCAAGTGCCGGGTCGTAGCTACACGAGGCCAAAGTGCTTGGCGGCGTTGTAAATTCCGTCGTCGTCCACGGTGGTCGTTACGTAGGTCGCCGCGGCCTTCACGGTATCCTGCGCGTTGCCCATGGCCACACTTGTGCCCACGGCCGAGAACATCGACAGGTCGTTCTCGCCGTCGCCAAAGGCAATCGCTTCACTCGCGTCGATGCCCAGGCGCTCCAGCGTCGCCGCCACACCCAGGTCCTTGCCGCCGTTAGCGGGAATAATGTCGCAGAACAGGTCGCACCAGCGCGTGGTGAGTGAATGCGACACGGCATCGGTCACGATATGTTCGTCGGCCGGGTCAACAAAGGCGCAGAACTGGTAGACCGGTGCGTCAAAGGCGTGCTCAAACGGCTCCTCGTGGTAGACGATTCCCGCGTTGCTGCCAGCCGTCACCACGCGCTCGGACAGGCGGTTCACAAACGAGTTCTCGCCCTGCATGCACAGCGAGTCGTAGCGCCCCTGCGCCACCTGGTCCACAATCACCGCGACGTCGTCCGAATCGATCGGGCAGCTGCGGTAAACCCCCTCGGCATCAAAGCAGTGCTGGCCCGAAAGCGTAATGTACGCATCCCAGCCCAGGTCGAACAGCCAGTCCGGCATCTGGTAGGTCGGACGGCCCGTGGCGATCACGCACGCAATCCCCTGCTCGTGAAAGCTGTCGAGCACCTGCTGCGCCGACGCCGGAATCCGGTGGGTCTTAAAGCTCAGCAGCGTGCCGTCGATATCGAAAAACGCGGCTTTGATCATTCTCGCCTACTCCTCGCCCTCGAGCTTTTCGCTCGCCTCGAGCCACGCCATCTCCAGCTCGTCCATGGCAGCGTGAGCCTCGTCGATCTTTGCCTGCTGCTCGCCGAGCGCCGTGTAGTTGGTGGGATCGACTTGGGCCATTGCTGCCTCGGCCTCCTCAACGCGGGTGCGCTGCGTCTCCATCTTGCGCTCGAGCGAACTCACCTCGCGGCGGAGCTTCTGGCGCTCGGCGTTGGACAGGCCGTTGGGCTGACCGCTCGACTTGGGCTTTTCGGCCACAGCTGCCGCGGCACCGGTGTCAAACGTGCCGGTCTTGGCGCTCGGCGCGCCCACGGGCTCGCCCTCGGCGGTAGCGTTGCACAGGCGAAGGTACTGGTCCACGCCACCGGGCATATGCGTCAGGTGGCCGTCGAGCAGCGCCCACTGCTGGTCGGTCACGCGCTCCATCAAGAAGCGGTCGTGCGTCACCAGGATCAGCGTGCCGGGCCAACCGTCGAGCAGATCCTCGACAATCGCCAGCATGTCGGTATCCAGGTCGTTGCCGGGCTCGTCCAGGATGAGCACGTTGGGCTCGTCCAGGATTGTCAGTAGCAGCGACAGGCGACGGCGCTGGCCGCCCGAAAGATCGCCGATGCGGCTCCAGAGCTGCTGCGTCGTAAAGCCCAGACGCTCGCAGAGCTTCTCGGGCGAAGTCTCCTTGCCGTCGATGACGTAGTACTTCTTATAGTTGCCGAGCACCTCGCGAATCGTGTCGCCCATGAAGGGCTCGAGCTCCTCGAGCTGCTGCGACAGCACGCCAAAGCGCACTGTCTGGCCAATCTTCACGCGGCCGCGCGTGGGTTCAATCTTGCCCTGGATCACGCCGAGCAGCGTCGACTTGCCGGCACCGTTCTCGCCCAGCAGGCCATAGCGGTCGCCCGCACCAATGAGCCAGGTCACGTCAGAGAGCACCTGCTTGGGCGCGCCATCGGTATCCGCATAGCCGGCGTCCACGTCGACCACATCGATAACCTGCTTGCCCAGGCGGCTCACGGCTAGGCGCTTGAGCTCCAGCTCGTCACGCACGGGAGGCACGTCGGCGATCAGCTCACGAGCAGCCTCAACGCGAAACTTGGGCTTGGTGGAGCGCGCCTGGGCACCGCGGCTCAGCCACGCGAGCTCCTTGCGCGCCATGTTGCGACGACGCTCCTCGGTGACGGCGGCCATGCGGTCGCGCTCCACGCGCTGCAGGATATATGCGGAGTAACCGCCCTCGAAGGGATCGACCTGGCCGTCGTGGACCTCCCACATACTGGTACAGACCTCGTCCAAGAACCAGCGGTCGTGCGTGACCACGAGCATCGCGCCCTGGCCGCGCTGCCAGCGGGCCTTTAAGTGACGCGCGAGCCAGTTGATGGTGCGCATGTCCAGGTGGTTGGTGGGCTCGTCGAGCATGAGCACGTCGTAGTCGCCGATCAGCAGGCGCGCGAGGTCCACGCGACGGCGCTGGCCGCCCGAAAGCTCGCCCACCGTGCCCTCCCAGGGCACATCGCTAATAAGGCCGGCCAGAATCTGGCGCGTACGCGGGCTCGAGGCCCACTCGTATTCGGGCGTGTCACCGACGACGGCATGATGCACGGTGTCGGTATCGACCAGGTTATCCTTTTGGCCGAGCAATCCAATCGTCGTGTCGCGGCGGTGCGTCACGCGCCCGTCATCGGGCTCCAGCGTGCCGGCGAGCACGCTCAGCAGCGTCGACTTGCCGTCGCCGTTTTTACCGACAATACCAATGCGGTCGCCCTCGCCCACGCCGAGCGTTACGCTATCGAAAATATGCTTGGTGGGAAACTCTAGGCTGACGGAATCGCATCCCAAAAGAATCGCCATATGCCCTGCTCCTTCGTAGAAATTCAACGTTGTCCATGATAGCAGCGAAAAGACGGGGCGCGCACGATACAAAAAGGCGGGCCATCTCCCACAAGAGATGACCCGCCTCTCCAATCAGTCCCGTGGCGACCGTGGCCACCGCGGGCCTCAAGCATGTCCCGGACTAGGAGAACATGCCGGTGAGGTAATCATTCAGCCGCTTGTCCTTGGGCCGTTGGAAAATCTCGTCAGTCTCGTCGTACTCGACCATATCGCCCATGTAGAAGAACGCCGTGCGGTTGGACACACGCGACGCCTGCTCCATGTTGTGCGTCACGATAACGATGGCGCGGTCGGCAACGATCGACGACATGAGGTCCTCGATCGCCAGCGTCGAGATGGGGTCGAGCGCCGAGCAGGGCTCGTCGAACAAGATCACGTCGGGGTTGAGCGCCAGCGTGCGCGCGATGCACAGGCGCTGCTGCTGACCGCCCGAAAGCGCATGGGCGCTCTTGTCGAGCTTGTCCTTGACCTCGTCCCACAGCGCCGCGCCGCGCAGGCTCTCCTCGACCATGCGGTCGAGCTCGTCGCGGTCGGTGATGCCGTGGCGCTTAGGCGCAAACGTGATGTTGTCGCGAATGGACTTGCGGAACGGGTTGGGCTGCTGGAACACCATGCCAATGGAACGGCGCAGCTCGTAGGTGTTTTCGGTCTTGGTGTTCACGTTGCGCCCGCGATAGTTGATCTCGCCCTCCACGCGGCAGCCGCGAATCTCGCGATTCATGAGGTTGAGGCTACGCAAGAAGGTCGACTTACCGCAGCCCGAAGGCCCGATGAGCGCCGTGATCTCGCCCTTGTGGAAGTCGAGCGACGTATTGTGCAGTGCATGGTGGTCGCCATAGTACACGTTGACGTCCTTAGTGGAGAGCACGACCTCGTCGCTCACGGCCTTGCCGCTCACGCGCACGCGCTTCTCGCTCTCCCCCACGCTCGACAGGAAGTCCCGGGTGTCGGACGATGCCGCTTCGGTTGCGGGCGTTGCTTTCATCTCGCTCATTCGGCCGTCATCTTCCTTGCCAGTTGCTTGCCCACAATGCGGGCGATTACGTTAAACAGCAGCACGCAAATCATCAGCAGTGCAGCGGTGCCCCAGACGATCTGCTGGGCCTCGGGGCTGCCCTCGCCATAGATCTTGTAGATGTGCACGGCGAGCGACTCGCCGGGACGGAACACGTTCCAAGCGCAGGTGGGGCTCGACAGGTTAAAGCTCAAGAAGTTCAGGCGAACCGGCGAGCTCATACCCGAGGTAAAAAGCAGTGCTGCGGCCTCGCCAAACACGCGACCGGCCGAAAGCACGATGCCCGTCACGATGGCAGGCATGGCCTCGGGGATCAGGATGTGCAGCGTGGCCTCCCAGCGAGTGAGGCCCATGGCCAGGCACGCATCGCGCTGGGCCTGCGGCACGTCCTCGAGCGCCTGCTGGATCACGCGCACCAGGATGGGGATGTTGAACATGGTGAGCGCGACGGCGCCGGAGATGATGGAGTACTTCCAGCCCAGCTGCACCGAGAACACCAGAAAACCGAACATGCCGACGACGATGGAAGGCAGCGAGGACAACGTCTCGATGGCGGTGGAGGCGATGTCGCGGATGGGTCCGTCCGGCGCGTACTCAACCAAAAAGACCGCTCCGCCCAGACTGATGGGCACCGAGATGATCAGGGTGATCAGCAGCAGGTAGAACGAGTCGAACAGCTGGTAGAGCACGCCGCCCTGCGTTCCGTTGGCGCGCGACGGCTCCGTGAGAAAGCCCGGCTGGAACAGCGTCGAGACGCCCTCAAACAGGATATAGGCCACCATGGAGACGACGATGAGCATGACGATGGCGACGATCGCCGTCAGCACGCCCGTGGCGATGCGGTCCTGCTTTTGGACGCGCCCGAGTCTCGCCTCGTCAATGTGGATGCGCGTGCTAGCCACGAGCCTTCGCCCCCTTGCGGCCAATGAGATGGATGATCAGGATGAAGATGAGGCTCATGCCCATCAGCAGCAGACCGAGCGCCCACAGAACATCGTCCTGGGCCGAGCCCTCGGCATAGACCGCCATGGACGTGGTGAGCGTGGTGGTGATGGTCGAGGCCGGCGACAGCAGCGACGTCGGCATGGCCTCGATGCCGCCGATGACCATGCACACGGCGAGCGTCTCGCCAAAGGCGCGGGTCATGCCCAAGATAACCGCGGTCATGAGCGACGGCATGGCGGACTTGAGCACCACGTGCCAGATGGTCTGCCAGCGGGTGTAGCCCAGCGCGAGCGAGCCCTGGCGGTAGCCGTCGGGCACGGCGCGCAGGCCATCGACCGAAAGCGTGGTCATCGTCGGCAGAATCATGACCGCCAGCACGATGGCGCCGGGCAAGATGCCCAGGCCCGTGCTCACGTGGAAAACGCTCTTCAAAAGACCGACGACCACGTGAAAACCGATCAGGCCAAAGACGACCGAGGGGATGCCGGTCAAAAGCTCAATGAGCGGCTGAAAGATCTTAGAGCCAAACTTAGGGCTAATCTCGACCGCAAAGATGGCAGAGCCGATGGCGATGGGCAGCGCGATGAGCGTGGAGAGTACCATGACCGCAAACGAGGTGACGATCAGGGGCAGGGCGCCGGTGTAGGGCAGGCCGTTTTCGGCCGTGTTGGCCAGGTCCCACTTGGTGCCGGTGAAGAACTCGGCAACCGAAACGCCATCCTTGAGAAAAGCCGAGAGGCCCTTTTGGGCGACCATGAAGATGAGCGCGGCAACGACAAGCGTCACGAGCGCTACGCACGCGCCCGTGACGCCCAGACCCACGTTCTCAAGGTCGCGCTTTGGCAGCTGTTTTGCCATTGCAAACCTTTCCGGGGCGATTACTTATTTAGCAGAGACCTTGCCGCTGGCGTCCTTGACGACCTTCATGGCAGAGACGGGGATAAAGCCCTGCTCCTCGACGAGCTTGCCCTGGACGTCATCGGAAAGCATGAACTCCAGGAAGGCCTTGGTGGCCTCGTCGGCATCCTTAGCGCAGTACATGTGCTCGGTAGCCCAGATTTTAAAGGAGTCGTCGGTGACGTTTGCGCTCTTGGGCTCCACGCCCTCGACCTTGATGGCATTGAACTTGGAGTCATCGAAGTGCGAGAAGTCCAGGTAGGAGATGGCGTTGTCGGTGCTGCCCATCTGAGTCTGGACGTCGCCGGACTTGTCGAGCTCGGCGTCGCCCTTAAAATCGACGGCCTCGTCGCCAAAGACAGCCGCCTCAAAGGTGGCGCGGGTACCGGAGCCGGCCTTGCGGTTGAGGACGACGATAGTAGCGTCGTCGCCGCCAACCTCCTTCCAGTTGGTGATCTGGCCGGAGAAGATGCCCTTGAGCTGCTCGAGAGACAGGTCGTCGACCTTGACGTTTTTGGAGACGACGGGGCCCATGCCCACGACAGCGACCTCGTGGTCGACGAGCTTCTTGACCTGGTCGGCCTCGAGCTTGGTCTCGGCGAAGACGTCGGAGTTACCGATGGTAACGGTGCCGGCGGCGACAGCGGTCAGACCCTTGCCCGAACCGTTACCCGAACCGGAGACGGAGACGTCCGGGTTGGCGTCCATGAACTTCTCTGCAGCGGCCTCGACGAGAGCCTGGAACGAGGAGGCGCCGTCGTAGGTCACCTCGCCGGAGACAGACTCGGCAGCGGCAGTGGCGCTGCCCTTGTCGGCGGCGTTGGAAGCACCCGCGCCACCGCAGCCAACGAGGCCGAGGCCCACGAAGCTGGCAAGACCACCAGCGAGGCCGAGGAACTGACGACGAGAATAAGCCTGATCGAGCATGATCTTCCTTTCATACATGCGACTCGCGGGCACCCTGCCCGCTTTGCTGTTTGGAAAGATACGACCCCGATCGGGCAGCACCAGCGCCAACTGCGGTTTCTTACGGTCATTTGATAGACCCTTACCGCAAGCGCAGCACGGCCTTTACAAACGAATAACAAACCCGCCACCAAGCATGACCCGCCTTTTACACCAATAAAAACAAAGTTGCGGTGAAATAGTTCCTGCTTGGCCATCAAATGGCCCATTCTAGGAACTATTCCACCGCAACTTAGATTGGGAAACCGCGAAACCTTAAAGCTCTAATTCATTCAAACGGAGGATCGCAACAATGTAGATCTTGAGCGCCTGCTTGAGCTGTTCCTCGTTGGCGCACTCGTTGGGACCGTGCATCTGGCCGCCCCATGCGGGCAGCTCCAGACCGGTCTCCTCGGGGCCAAACGACACGGCGCGGGCAAAGTTGCGCGCGTACGTACCGCCGCCCATGGCAAAGGGCTCAGCATGCTTGCCCGTAAACTCGTTATAGGTATCAATAAGCACCTTCACGGCCGGATCGTCGGCAGACACCGAGAACGGCACCTTCGCGCGACCCAGCTGGCACGTCACGCCAAAACGGCCCACGAGCGGGTCGAGCTGCTCGCGGATAGTATCGGCACTCGTGCTGTCGGGGAAGCGCACGTCGATGACCTGCTCAATATGGCCATCCGCCACGCGGATGACGCCAGCGTTGCAGGTAAGCGGGCCAAACGCCGGGCTCGTCGCGTCGATACCCAGGCCGCGGCCATAGGCGTCCGCATGCACAAAGGCCAGGAACTTGACGAACTCATGCTCGGCAGGCGTCAGCAGGCGCTCGTCGCGTGCACCAAACGCGTCCTCGGCCTCGCGCAGATACGACACGATCAGGCCGACGGCATTGATCGTTCCCTCGGGCATCGAAGCATGGCCACCGATACCGTGGGCGAAAATCTGCGCATGGCCATTATCAAGCGCCGTGATCTCCAGACGATCGGCGTTCTCGACCGGCGCCGGCAGCTCATCGGCGGCAATCGCGAGCTCGCAGATGGACTGCGACGGAATGGCATTGCTCGCCTCGGAGCCGCTCCACGACACGATGCGCCCGCCGTCGATCTTGGGGCTCACGAACGTCGCCCCAAACTGGCCCTTCTCGGCATTGCAGACCGGGAACTCGGCATCGGGCGTAAACAAAAAGTCGGGGTCTGCGTGATTCTCCAGATAATGGTGAACGTCGGACATGCCCACTTCCTCATCGCAGCCCAGCAGCGCGCGGAAGGTATAGCGCGGCACAATGCCGTGCTTGAGCAGGTAGGCACCGGCGTAGAGCGACAACACCGCCGGACCCTTGTCATCAATCACGCCACGGCCGAGCAGCCAGCCCTCGCGACGCTCCATCGCAAACGGGTCGGTGTTCCAGCCGGGGCCGGCGGGCACCACGTCCACGTGGCAGATGGTCGCGAGCTGCTTGTCGCCGCGACCCGGGATATCGGCAATGCCCACATAGCCCTCGTCGTCGCTCGTCTGGTAGCCGAGCTTTTGCGCAATGCCGAGTGCGCAATCGAGCGCATCACGAACCGGGCGGCCAAACGGCGCGCTAGGCTCCGCATCGGCAGCAACGGCTACGGACGGACAACTCACCAGCTGCTCGATATCGGCGACGACGTCCTCCCAGACCTCGTCGACATACTCGGTAACGCTCTGCTCCACCTGATTCATGGACGACCTCCTTACCAATGAGCGACGGGTACGCCCGCCCCTCACATTACGTCTATTAGATAGCGAAAAGTTTAGCAAGCTCGGCCACCGAGTGCACCACCGCATCGGCACCCGCCGCCTCGTGCTCGCCCGGCGCCGCCGCGCCCGAATAGATACCAATGCACGGTACGCCCATTGCGTGCGCGCCCTCCACATCGTTAAAGCGATCGCCGATCATCACGGCATCGTCCGCGGCCGCACCCAAGGCCGCCAACGCGTCGCGAACCGAATCGGCCTTGGTCTCGCGCCCCTGCGGTGGATTCATGCCAACCACCGCCTCAAACTGCGAAAGCCCCAGCTCGCCTACCATGTCAATGCACTTTGCCTCCATGCGTGACGTCGCCACGGCCATACGCTTGCCCTGAGCGGCCAACCCATCCAGCAGCTCGGGGATCCCATCGAACACGGGGTACTCTTCCGGTCCCAGCTCATCAAAAAAGGCACGGTACTCGTCAGCCACCACAAGCGACTCCTCGCGGGAAAAGCCATAAAAGTCGTGAAAGCTCTTCCACAGGGGCGGCCCGATCATGCGGCGCAGGTCACCCATCTGCGCCTCCGAAAACCCGCGCGCGGCAAGCGTCTTGCGCGTCGAGGTCATCACCGCCCGACCCGTATCTGCCACCGTGCCGTCAAAATCAAACAGCACAACCGGCCGCTTGCATATCTCCAGCGCTGCCATCGGCATCCCTCTTCCCCAGTTGATGATTTCCACACCGTCACTTCAAACTGTTGACTATTCAACAATTGAACCTAGCAATGTAGAGCAACTCCACTATACTTGTCGCACTTTGCTCTAAGAAGGCGGCGCGCAAGCGCCCCAACGAAAGGTGCAATTATGTCTTTTGCCATCATAACCGACTCCACGTCGGACATCTCCCCCGCCAGCGCTCAAGAGCTCGGCATTTACGTGATTCCGCTGCATGTGATTATCGAGGGCGAGGACCTGCTCGACCAGGTACAGATTACCGCCCAGGAGTACGTCGCGCGCATGGCCGGCTCCGAGCAACTGCCGCACACCTCGCAGCCGAGTGCCGGCGAGTTCAAGGCACTCTTTGACCGCGTGCGTGCTGACGGCCACGACAGCGCGATCTTTATCTCGCTGTGCTGCGAATGGTCCGCCTGCTATTCCAACGCATGCCTGGTCGCCGAGACCCACGAGCTCGACGTGCGCTGCATCGATTCGCGCACTGGCTCGGGTGCCGAGGGCCTGCTGGTGGAGTACGCGCGGGCCATGCGCGAAGATGGCCGCAGCCTGGACGAGACCGAGGCGCAGATCCGCGCGACGCTGCCCGACGCCCATCTGCTGCTGATTCCGCGCACACTCGAGAACCTGGTCAAGAACGGCCGCGCGCCCAAGCTCGCCGGCCAGCTGACGCAGATGCTCAACATTCGCCTGGCCGTTTCGCCGGAGTGGAAATCGGGCGAGATCAAGGCCATCAAGAAGGGCCGCGGCGCCAAGCGCATCGTTGCCAACACCATGGCCGATTGCCTCGCATTTTTGGCCGAGCATCCGGGCTCCAGCGTGCGCGTGCTCACGACCGGTGCTGCCGAGGAGCAGGAGCTCGTCAGCCAAGCACTCGCAGGCCAAGACTATGTAGACGCCGGCACCGGCCCCATCGGCTGCACCATCGCCATCAGCTACTGCCCCCGTTACCAGCCAACTCACTAGGGACGCCCACATCAGTTGCGGTGGAATAGGGACTGTTTTTGGCTTATTAGCCGCCAATCAATCCCTATTCCACCACAACTTGGAAATCGGCGATCAGCCCAGCGGACCCTGAAACAGCTCCTGATGAGTGCCCATTCTCACCAGCCAATCATTGGGTTAGTCTTATGGGGAAGATAAAGAACGACCACATCGACCAAGCCATCGGATAGGTGGAAATCGATGTGGCCGTTGTAGTTTCCGCCCGGGTTTGAGAGCTCGTGGGCGCCATACTCCGCCGGAAGTGACCCATGAGCCACAAGCTCTGCAACCGCCGCTTTAAACTCACTTTTTAGCTGCGGATGCATGCGCATCGTTCGTTTGTAGTCCACCTTAAATTGAGCCTCGACTTTAATCTCGAACATCGCTATTCCTCATCGAGGAATGACATAAGCTCATCAGCGTTATTGAATGACGGGCTATCGTCCGGCAAAATCCCCAACTCATGAGCCTCGGCGATCACCATGGCACGCCTCGTCGCCTCGTTGGGCACCTCCGCCCTTCCTACAATCTCAAAAGGAATCTTTCGTTGATTTACCAGCTGCCGAACGGCAAGATTGAGATAGGAATTGAGGCTGAGGCCGACCGAATCCAAGAACTCAGTCGCCTGTTCCTTGAGCCCCTCTTCGATGCGAACCGTCGTAGGCTTAACCGTTGCAGTAGACATACGCGACCTCCTCGCCCTCGTCTTTTACACCAGTATACCCAATATAAATGGCAATCTGATGTTAGATAACATCAGATTGCCATGCGTATTCATGTCGCGTGAGCACGATTGATCTACATCAGCCCGCTCAGGGCAATGTCGACGGCCTCGTTGAGGTCGTCGGTGATGTGCACGAGCTCGGGATCGAGCGGGCTGATCATACCGGCGTCCAGCACCGGACCGTTAAGCCAGTCGAATAGGCCCTGCCAGTACTCGCTGCCTACCAGCACAAGCGGCATGCGCTTGACCTTGTGCGTTTGCACCAGCGTGAGCACCTCGAACATCTCGTCGAGCGTACCAAAACCACCGGGAAACACAATGGCACCCGAGCTGTATTTGACGAACATGGTCTTGCGCACAAAGAAGTAGCGGAAGTCCATACCGAGGTTCACATATTTGTTGAGCCCCTGCTCGTGCGGCAATTCAATGCCCAGGCCAACTGACTTGCCGTTGACACTCGCCGCTCCCCTGTTGGCCGCTTCCATGATGCCGGGGCCGCCACCGGTGATAACCGCCACGCCGCGCTGAGCAATCTTACGGCCGACGGTGCGCGCCGCCTTGTAGGCCGGGTCCGTCTTGGGCGTGCGGGCGCTGCCGAAGATGGTCACTGCGGGTCCGAGCTCGGCCAGCGCGCCAAAACCATCGACAAACTCGGCCTGGATGCGCAGCACGCGCCACGGATCGGCATGCAGCCAGTCGGTCGACTCCTCGGGCGCCAGCAGGTTGGCGTAGGTGTTGTCCTTAGGAATCATGGGGCCGCGCATGACCACGGGGCCGCGGCGGTACGTCTCGTCGTAGGCAGGCTCGCCCTCGACGTTCTCATTCTTAATCATGGGTACTCCTATCGAGAAAAAGAAAAGCGGGCGGGGTCGACGCCATGCGCCAAACACCCGCCCGAACATCAACTATTCGGTATGGTACCCACGATGCATCAAGTGCTTGCAAGCTATCGGTCAGCGGTCGCGCAGCCGGTGTCAGCAAATGTGACGAGCGGTTGCCGCTCAGCCTTTGCCATTGCCCACGCTCTGCAAGCGTGTCTGTCGCCCTTAGTAATCCACCGCCGCAGGGCTGTTCATCCAGTCGCTCACAAACGCGCCGTAGCGGCCCTCGATAATGGCCTGGCGGGCACGCTGCATAAGGTTGAGCAGGTAGTAGATGTTGTGCATCGAAAGCAGAATGCCGCCGAGCATCTCCTTCTGCGTGACCATGTGACGGATGAGCGCGCGGCTGTAGCCGCCCGTGCACACCGGGCAGGTGCAGGTGGGGTCGATGGGGCCGTCGTCGTGCGCAAAGCGCGCGTTGCGGAAGTTAAGGCGACCCTCGCTGGAGAACGCCGTACCCATGCGGCCCGTACGCGTCGGCAGCACGCAGTCGAACATGTCGATACCCACGCCCACACCGCGCACGAGGGTGGTGGGGTTGCCGACGCCCATCAGGTAGCGCGGCTTGTGCTTGGGCATGTACTCGCTTACGAGCGGTGCCAGGGTCTCGAACATGGTCTCGTGGTCCTCGCCCACCGAGTAGCCGCCAATGCCGTAACCGGGGAAGTCGCCGCACTCCTCCAGATGGCGCAGCGAGCGCAGGCGCAGATCTAGGTGCATGCCGCCCTGAACAATGCCAAAGAGCGCCTGGTCGTCGCGGTTATGCGCCTTATAGCAGCGCTCGGCCCACATACTCGACAGCTCAACGGCGCGCTCAACGTAGGCGCGCGTGGCGGGATAGCCCGGGCACTGATCGAGCTGCATGCAGATGTCGGAGCCGAGCTTCATGGCGATTTCCATGTTGTCCTCGGGCGTCCAGAACACGTGGCGACCGTCGTAATCGTTGACGATAAAGCGCACGCCCTCGTCGGTGAGCTTGACGGCGTCGTTGTGGCTGAACACCTGGAAACCGCCCGAGTCGGTGAGGATAGGACCGTGCCAGTTCATAAACTTGTGCAGGCCGCCCAGCTCGGCGATAGTGTCCTCGCCGGGACGCATGGACAGATGATAGGTATTGGCAAGCACGATCTGGGCGCCGAGCTGTTTGACGGTCTCGGTAGGAATGCCCTTGACGTTTGCCTTGGTGCCCACGGGCATGAAGATTGGCGTCTCGATGTCGCCGTGCGGGGTGTGCAGCACGCCGGCACGCGCATGCGTCGTCGGGTCCTCTGCGATCAGGTCGAATTTAAAAAGGCTCTGGTCCATAAACTGGAACTCCTTGGTTGCGGTTCATACGCAAACCATTATACGGGCAACCCGCAAGAAGCACCGACTCGACAGAAACTAGTGCAAAGGAAACCTGCCCATTACAGTCTGAAATAGGCCATCGATAAATTTCGATGGCGAGCATTCGGCGCATTGCCTACGATACGGGCAAGCCCCGAGGGGCCGCCGATCGGGCGCCTCCGGATGGCCGTCTGCCCCTGCCCCGTAGAGGGCCCGGGGGGTGTTGCCACCGGGGGCGCTCGCCGCTCCGGACGACTGATAGGAAACTGCCGGGCGCAAGCGCCACGGCCAGGTAATGTGGGTGTCGCGGGGAGGGGTTCCGATCGGCCTACCGATTGGAGGATACCACCGTGGCACCAATTAGAATGCCGGAAGCCGTCATCGGGCTCGATGTCGGGAAATCGTCCCACTGGGCATGCGTCGCGACTCGAGATGGCGAGGTGCTGTTGAGCACCCCCGTCGCGAACAGGGAGGGCGACCTGGACTCGCTGTTCGGCCGCTTCCCCGATGCGCTCGTGGTCGTCGACCAGTCGCGCAACATAGGCGCCCTCGCGCTCGCCCGCGCCAGGGCGGCCGGGATGTCGGCGGCGTACCTGCCGGGACTCGCGGCGCACGGGGCCGCCAGGCTCTTCGCCGGCGACGCCAAGACCGACGAGCGAGACGCGATGGTCATCGCGAAGACGGCGCTTGGCATCCCCGACGCGCTCCTGCCGGTCGGAGACCCAGGTCCGACGATTGCGGCGGCGAGGGCGCTGGCCGCCCAGAGGAACTTCCTGACCTGCGAGAACACTAGGAATAAGAACCGGCTGCGCAGCATCCTGCTGGAATCGTGCCCCGCCTTCGAGGCGCTGGTCGACCTGTCCGACGGGCCCCAGCTGAGGCTCATGGCATCCCTCGGCGGGGCCTGGTCGGTAGCCGACGCCGGGCCCCGCAGGGCGGCGGCGCTCACGCGTGGGGCGGCGCGCGGCAAGATCGAGGCCCTCGTCCGCTCGACAACCTCCTCGACAAGGCCGGATGCGTCGGCCGTCGCCGCCGAGGACCGGGCGGTGAAGCTGCTCGCGCGCAGGATATCCGAGAACTCGGCGGAGATCGAGGCGATCACGGCGGAGATCTCCGCCCTGCTCGAGGGCGACGATACCTACCGATGCCTCCTGACGGTGCCGGGCATCGGGCCCAAAACCGCTTCCGAGCTTGCGATCTCCATCGACATCGAAGACTTCCCCAGTCACGACAGGCTCGCGTCGTACTGCGGCCTGGCGCCGCGCAACCGCCAGTCGGGAACCTCGATCTCCTCGGTGACGGCATCGCGCCAAGGCAACAAGAGGCTGAAGAACCTGCTCATATTCTCATGTAACTGCCTTACCCGGACAGAGGGGAGATGGGGCGACTGCTACACCAGGTGCCGGGAGCGGGGCATGTCGCACGGCAAGGCGCTCAAGGCGCTGGCGCGAAAGAGACTGAAGGTCATCTACGCGGTAATGCGAGACAGGGTGCCTTACGCAGCCTAGCCGAAACGCACCGAGCAGACTGAAGCCCACCGGCCTAATGGCTTGGCGTCAGCATGCCGCGATTCGGTCGCACGGAGAGCATTTCCCAGTTGACAAAACTATAGGAACACCCCCACAGCAGGCCGTCTAGTTCTTGGCAACCAAAAAGACACCGTCAGCATATCGAAGGTGAATACTTTTCCGAGAAGTGAACGAGTAAAAACAGTGCCCTGTAGCATCGACATTTTTAAGGACTCAATTCCTGCGGTTTTGTCTAAGAATCCTGCAGTTTTGTTCGAAAAAAGTGTGCATGTTCCAGGGGTCCAGATTTACTCGTTCACTTCGCGGAAAACCATTCACCTTCGATTCGAGCCTTAACCAAATGCCCTCTCGAACTATGGCCCCTGTCTCACCACAGCGATATCAAAGCTTCATGGCGGGACGGTATCATCGGACGAGCGCCGTAAATCTGGCGCGGTCGTTCTTTGGGGAGGCATTTCACCCGTGTCGTGGGTCGCAGCAGCATTTGTGTCGGCTTTCTTTGCCGGCATCACATCTATCCTGGCCAAATGCGGCATCAAGCAGACCGACTCCGATGTCGCGACGGCCATTCGCACCTGCGTGGTGCTCGTTTTCGCCTGGGCAATGGCGGGCATTTCTGGATCCATTGGAACCATCGGCAGCATCGAACCCAGATCCTGGCTCTTTCTCGTCCTCTCGGGACTCGCTACCGGTGCTTCGTGGATCTGTTACTTTAAGGCGTTGGGCATCGGAGACGTCAATAAGGTCGTACCGGTCGACAAGATGAGCACCGTACTCGCCGCACTGATCGCCATCGTACTTTTTGGCGAGACGAGCAACCTTGCGGTTAAGCTCGTGGGAACCGCTGTCATCACCCTCGGCACGTTTTTAATGATCGAGAAGAAGCAGCCTGCCGGACCCGAGCAGCAGCAAGACCGGACCTGGCTCGCTTACGCCCTCGGCGCCGCCGTGTTCGCGGCGCTCACGTCCATCCTTGCCAAGGCTGGCATCGAAGGCGTCGAATCCAACCTGGCCACGGCAATCCGTACCTGTGTGGTACTGGTTATGGCATGGGCAATCGTGGCAGCTAAAGGCAAGATGGGCCAAGCCGTGCACGTAGACCGCTACGAACTCGTATTTCTCGCGGCATCGGGCATTGCGACTGGCGCATCGTGGCTGCTATGCTACTACGCCATCGCCACAGGCCAGGTGAGCGTCGTGGTGCAGATCGACAAACTATCGATTGTCGTATCGATACTATTTGCGCGCTTGGCATTCAACGAAAAACTCTCACGGCGCAGCGCCATCGGTCTCGCCCTCATCGTACTGGGCACCGCCGCGCTTGCAATTTGGAAGTAGCGCCGATACCGAACGAAATCCAGTCCACCCGCAAATCCGTGACACAGCGCCCGCACCGGACTTGAGATGTTTGTACTGACTGCGCGCTACCGCGCTACTTGCGCAGCGGCTTGGGCAGCGGAATGCCGGCGGCGATAACGGCAGCGATGATCATGCAGACGATACCCTTGAGTGGGAAGCACATGAGCAGCAGGCCCACGACCATGACCGGCTGGCGCATGACCGCACCCATCGTCGATGCCGTGCAGACGGCGACGCAAAAGACCGGATCTGCGCCGGTGAGGATGGCAAGGCCGTAGCCCAGGCTCACACCCGAGAAGATAACCGGGAAGAAGTGGCCGCCACGCCAACCAAGGTTGATGAGGGCGGGCGTCAGCATGGCCTTAACAAGACCGGTCGCGATAAGCACGCCAGCGGGAATGGTCAGGTAGGTTTCCATGAGCACGTCGGCCTGGGTCTCGCCGGCAAACATGGTGTAGGGCAGGACCGTGCCGCAGATGGCGAGCGCCAGACCGGCCAGCATGGCTTTGACGACAGGGCGCGCCCCTATTGCATGGGCAAGCGCTTCGCTCGCATGCTCAGAGACAAAGAACAGCCAACCGCATACGGTGCCGACCAGCGCCAGCGGAATGAGCCAAACAAGTTCCAGGTTGCCTACCTCGGCAGCCTCGAACCTGGGCATGCCCATGCCACCGCCCACAAGCTGGCCAAGCAGCAGGTAGGTGCCCAGACCGCCGGCAATCGCAATGCCGTAGACCACCATCTTTTGCGCCTTGGGCAGCTTGATGGTGATCTCGCCGGACACGGACTCATCGTCGGCGTCTTCGCCCTGGCCGTCAGTACTTCCGGCAAGCGGCGCCACAAAGCCAAAGACGGGCGCGGTAAAGAGCGCCGTCAGGGCAGCCTGGGTGCCCAGCAACGTGAGCTCCCTAAACTCGGCGCCAAAGCGACGCATGCGGTCGCCGACCCAGCTGCACAGACCGGCGATAACGCCGGTCAGGCCGGCCTCCGGTCCAATGCTTCCGCCAAACAGCAGCGGCAGCAATGCCGCGAGCGAAAGCTTGCCCAGGTTGTCGTACGGGTAGCGCCCGTCTTGCTTAACCTTAGCCATCACCTGGTTGAGGTCATCGGTCTTGGCGCCTGTCATCTTTTCGTACAGACCGATTAACAGGCCGCCCAGCAGGCAGACAAAAAACGGGTACGGCAGAAAGCCAAACGGGCCGCTGGCAAGCTCGGGCGAAGAGACGCCCAGCGCGTGCGGAATCTCGGTCCATAGATAGTCGATACCGTGCTCCATCGCAAAAAAGAACAGCCAGACCGCGGCACCTGCGAACGCACCGGTCACGGCAACGCTAACTAAAAACAGTGCGCGGTTTGTGGGTTTGGCAAGGTTGTCCATCGGGACCTCCCGCGGTCAAAGTCGACATAGATACGTTTTATTGTAGAGCGAGCGTTGCCCGAACGAGCCAACCATCCACGCCGCGAACGGCACCATTGGGAGCCATAGTGGGGCAGGCTCAAGACTTATCCGTTGATAATCGAGGCAATCTCGCGCAAATCGTCGGCAAAGTAGATGCCTTGCTGGCGCCTCGGGCTCGAAAGTCCTTTATCAATCATGTGCCCGAGCAGCGCCTTGAGGTCGTTGTAGTAACCGTCCAGGTTATACAGGATGCACGGCGCGCTCAAGTGCCCCAACGATACCGCGGACATGACCTCGGCAATCTCCTCGAGCGTGCCCGTGCCGCCCGGAAAGGCAATGAACGCATCACCGAGCTCAATCATCTTGGCCTTGCGCTCCGCCATATCGCTCGTCACGATAAGGTCGTCGATACCGTCATGTTGAAACTCGGCCTCGATAAAAAAGCTCGGCTCAACACCCGTCACGTGTCCGCCTGCCTCGAGCACGCTATCGGCGAGCGCGCCCATCAGGCCCGATTTGGACCCGCCGTATACCAGCGCGTGGCCGTTGGCGCCAATCCAGTTGCCCAGCTCCTGCACTGCGGGCAGAAACGCCGGGTCGTTGCCGACGCTCGCGCCCAGGTAGACGGTGATGTTCATGTTTGGTCCCCCTTGTTGTGGCGCACGACGTTCGTCTTAGCGCTGGCGTCGACGATACTCGCGCACACGGCGCGACAGATCGGCGAGCTGGTCGCGGTCGAGTTCTTCCAAATGCTCAAGATCGTCCATAAAGCGCGCCATGGTGTCCTTTTGGCGCAGTTTAATGAGCGTATTGCAGTAGTTCACCGCCACGCCCGTAAGCATGGCGATATAGAAGATACTGATGACGCTTAGGATAACGGTAATGCCGCGGGCAACCGGCGTTTCAGCGGGGATATCGCCAAAGCCGATCGTCGAGACCGTCTCAAAGCTAAACCAGAGACCATCACCAAACGTGAGGGTCGTGGGCTCGGACAGCCAGACAGCCGTCGAGCAAAGCAGATAGAAAATAAGAAACAGGCCCGTGATGCGTGCAAAGCCAGCCTGTCGCAGCACATCGGCAAGCGTCCTGAGCTTTTTCATCGCGACCCCTTCCACGGACAACCAATCACGTTCGCTCGGTATTGTCCCACGCCTCCCCAGCAAACGGAACTAGTCATTGGGGACGTTCTTAAATGACTAGTCGTTTAAGAACGTCCCCAATGACTGCCGGGCGGGAGCGTTTAGTGGTACAGCTGCCGACTGGGCAGGCTGAGCTGGTATCCTTATGCGGTATTGTCTCGATTCGTTAGGATTGCATGTGAGAGCTGCCACTGTCCTTCGTTCAGTTATATGTCGCGCCCTGGCCATTGTGCTTGCCGCGCTTGCCGCACTGAGTTCCATCGCGCCTGTCCAGGCTTTTGCCGATGACTCTAGTCAGCCAGTCAAGACGGTCCGCGTCGGCTGGCTCGTCAACAACGAGGGCTTCCAGAACGGCACCCCCGGCGAGCGTCTCTCGGGATGGGGTTACGAGTACCTCCAGACCCTGTCGTACTACACGCCCGGCTGGCGGTACGAATACGTCTCCGGCACCTTCACCGAGCTTATGGACATGCTCGAGGCAGGCGAGATCGACCTCATGCCCAACATCTCCTACTCCGAGGAACGCGCCCAAAAGCTGCTCTTTTCCTCGAACCCTGAGGGCACCGAGCGCTACTACATCTACGCCAGGCCCGACCGTGACGACCTGGCCAAGGGTGACCCTCAAGCACTCCAGGGTCTCACCATCGGTTACAACTCCGGTGTTATGCAAACCATCGTCGGCCAGCAGTGGCTCGCCAACGAGGGAATCGCCTGCACATACAGGGAGTATGACGGAGGCTCCGTTCTCTTTGACGCGCTCGCAAACGGCGAGGTCGACGCCATCATCATGAACGACACCATTTCGTCGCCCGAGGCGTCGCCCATGTTCTACGTCGGTTCGAGCGACTACTACTTTGCCGTTCCCAAAAGCCGCCCCGACCTGATGGACAACATCAACTCCGCAATGGCGGCAATCAACCGCGTCAACCCCCGCTATAACGACGAGGTCAAATCGAACTATTCAGCGCAAAACAGCGGATCATCCTCGCTCACCGGCGATGAGCGCGCCTGGCTCAAGGCGAACAACAGCACCATCACGCTCGGCTACATTACGGGCAAACTCCCCTACTGCAACGAAGACGAAGACGGCAAAATGGAAGGCTCGCTCGCATCGCTTGCGACGACGTTGCACGATAAATTTGGCATTACGGTCAAAACCGTCGCCTTTGATAGCTACAAGATGATGTCAAAGGCCCTGTCAAAGGGAAGCATAGACGTCGCGCTGCCGGTATACCGAGATTACTGGTTTGCCGAGCAATCAGGCGTTGTGCAGTCGGTATCGTTGGGGACCATATCCCTCACCGCCATCCACAGCGGAAGCAACCTGAACAAAGACCTTCAGAACATCGCCTGCACCAAATCATCGTTTATCAACCGAAACGTACTTGAAAGTCTGTTCCCCACAGCGACCGTGACCGAATACCGATCCGACGATGAAGCGTTCGACGCCCTCAGGAGGGGAACGGCGCGCTGCGTCGTCGCTCCCAGTTCACGCGTAAAAACCCTCGGCGATCGTTATGATCTCGAGGACTGCGAGACGGTCGAGCTCCCTGACACCTGCGAGCTCTCGTGCTGGATTTCGCGCGGAAAGCCTGAGCTGCTGGGAATCATCAACAAGGGCATCATCAATGCCGGAGAATCGCTCTCCGCAAGCAATTACTCCTCTACGTCGTACACGGCCCAGGAATCCAACACGCTTCAATTCCTTTATCGCAACCGTGCCGCCGTTGCAGCTGCCCTCATCGGTATGTTGTCGGTCGGTATCGTCCTGCTCATCTGGGCGCTCGTGCGCGCTCGAACCGAGCGCAAAAAAGCCGACGCTGCCAACGCCGCTAAGACGGCATTCCTCACGCGCATGAGCCACGACATCCGAACGCCGCTCAACGGTATCCTGGGCCTTATCGAGATCGAGGAATTGAAGGAAGGCGATATCCAGGTCGCCCGCGAGAGCCGTGCCAAGGCGCGCGTTGCCGCCAATCACCTGCTCTCGCTGATCAACGACATCCTCGAGATGGGCAAAATCGAAGACCGCAAGCTAACACTGGAGCATGCGCCTTTTAACCTCAAAGAGCTCTGTGACGATACACTGGTGCTGTGCAAGCTCCGCGCGTCCAGTAACGCCATCACAATGCAGGACAATAGTCTGCCGTACGCCACGGGGCCATACATGATCGGCAGTCCCACCCATATCCGACAGATCATGATCAACCTGTTAGACAACAGCATTAAGTACAACAAGCACGGCGGCTCCGTCACCTTTAGCTCAAATACCAAGCCACTCGATAACGGGCGCGCGCTCTTTTGCTTTAGCGTTTCGGATACCGGCATTGGTATGACTCCCAAGTTTTTAAAGCATATCTATGAGCCGTTTGCCCAAGAAGGTGACGATGCGCGCAGCAAGTTCCAAGGAACCGGCATGGGCATGCCAATCGTCAAGTCGCTTATTGAACTGATGGGCGGCACCATCGAAGTCACCAGTGAGCTCCATGTGGGCACCTCGTTCTACGTGGAGATTCCGCTCGATATCGACGAGAATCCCCAGGCGCGGGCGAATACGGTTGAGAGTGCGCCCGACTGCTCGCTCGCCGACATGAACGTGCTGCTCGCCGAAGACAACGAATTGAATGCCGAGATTGCCCAGGCGCTGCTAGAATCCGAGGGCATCGTGGTCACCCGCGCCGCCAACGGCAACGAAGTCGTCGATCTGTACCTGTCGCATCCCGCCGGCAGCTTCGATGCCATTTTGATGGACATCATGATGCCGGACATGGACGGCTACGAGGCAACCCGCGTGATTCGTCTGAGCGAGAAGGTCGATGCAGCCGATATCCCCATCATCGCGCTCACCGCCAACGCCTTTGCCGAAGACGCCAAGGCGGCACACGACGCCGGCATGAACGCCCATCTGTCCAAACCGCTCGACTTTAACAAGCTCAAAAACATACTCGCCCGCATCAAGAAAAACGGATCCGTTTCGCTATAGTTTGTGCTCAACCACCACGCACGACCAGAAAGGAAGCCAACGATGTTTAGGCCCTTACGTCGAAAGAAACGCGCCATCACCGACGAGGAAGCGCGCAAACTGCTCGCCACCTGCAAGCGCGGCGTCTTTGCCGTCAACGGCGACGATGGCTACCCGTACGCCATTCCCGTCAACTACTTCTTTGACGCCGAGCACGACAAGATTTATTTCCATGGCGCCAAGGCCGGCCACAAGGTCGACGCACTCAAGCGCGATGACAAGGTCTGCTTTACCGTTTACGGCAACGAGTGGTACCAGGACGGCGACTGGGCTCCCTACGTTATGAGCACCGTGGTCTTTGGCCGCTGTCGCCTGGCGAATGACACCCCCGCGTTTATCGAGGACAAAGTCCGCCAGCTCGCCCTTAAGTACTACCCTTCTGCCGAAGAAGTCGAAGAGGAAATCGCCAAAGACATCAAGGGCGTCCAGCTTTACGAGATTTCGATTGAGCATCTTTGCGGTAAGCAGATTCAAGAAAAGTAAGCCTCAAGAACAGGCGTCACAAATGGCAATATGGCCCGGTTCCAACCCACCTTGGAACCGGGCCATATGCTTATGAAGCGTCGGCGGCTATGTGCGCAAGCGCCTCAACGAGCTCCTGCGAGCTCACGGGTTTACTCAGGTGCGCGTCCATGCCCGCCTCGCGCGAAAGTCTGCGGTCGTCGGCAAAGGCATTGGCACTCACGGCGATAATCGGCGTGGTCGCGGCATCCTCGCGATCGAGCGCTCGAATCTGACGCGTGGCCTCAAGGCCATCGATGCCAGGCATCATGATGTCCATCAACACCACGTCGTACTCGTGCGGTGCGCTCGCGGCAAACGCCTCAACGGCAGACTCGCCATCCTTAGCATGCGTCACGACGACACCGGCACGGCTGAGCGTAAACTGCGCGATCTCGGCATTCAGATCGTTATCCTCTACGAGCAAAACGCGCAAGCCCTGGAGCGCATCGCCATCGCCCGCATCCGCGCGAACTGCCTGAGGAATCTCGGAGCGCTTGCATTTCTCGAACGGCAGGCGGATGGTAAACGTCGTCCCCTGCCCCAAGACGCTCGTAAAGCTCATGGTTCCGTCCATAAGCTCCACCAGCTGTTTTGCGATAGGCGCGCCCAGGCCAGTTCCCGATGAAGCGCCTTCCACTTGCTGCTCCTCGCGGCAAAACGGCTCGTAGAGGTGCTGTTGGAACTCCTCGCTCATGCCAATACCGTTGTCGGCGATCGTGTATTCATAGACGGGGACGCCATCCGCTGGCTCCACCTCGCGGCACACCAGGCGAACATATCCGCCCTGGCGGTTGTACTTGACGGCATTACCGGCAATATTGAGCAACAAGCGCTTGAGGTGCGTCACGCTCACCCGCGCATAGGGATGATTAAGCGTCTGCTGGTCGCAGATAATTGTCACCAGACGCTCCTCTGCCTGGCGCTCCAGAATATCGCGCACCTCGTGGTTGAGGGTCACCAAGTTTGCGGGAACAAGCTCCAGATCGATCTGCCCGCTCTCCAGACGACTCATATCCAGGGCCTCGTTGGCAAGGTCGAGCAGCAGTCCCGATGCCGTCCAGATCTTTGAGCGGCACTCAGTCTGCTTTTGCAGATCGTCCGCATTGGCATCGCCGACCTCGACCATACCGCGAATGCCGTTGATGGGCGTGCGCAGATCGTGGCTCATGCGACGCAAAAACTCCGTCTTTGCCGAGTTGGCAGACGAGGCCTCACGCGCTGCCTTTGCCAGCTTGTCGCCATAGTCGCGCTCCTGCTGCAACAAGTCCGTCAAACGTCGACGATCAGCGCGGCGACGCACCAGCACAACAACGGCTATAACACCGCTGTAGAGCACCAGCACGCCGGCAGCAACAGCCGCGACGACCTCAAAGTAGCGCCGCGCCGAGGCATAGGTGTACACGTAGAACCCGCGCGCTTTTCCAAATGTGCCCAAATACCACTCGCCGCTGGCGTTGACCAATCTGACCTTACCAGCCGGGCATCGATCCTTTATACCGTCGACAATGAAGACATCCGTCGTAGGCAGATCGAACACGCCCAATATGGTGGGTTCAACGGCATTGGTCGCAACGACCTTGCCATCACTTTCAATCACGATATTGCCGCTGTCGATGGTCTCATAACCACCGAGCAGGCTCTGCAATTTGAGCGTATTGCTCGCGACCGCCTTGGCGCTCTGGTGCCTCACTGCGACAACGATGCCCTCGCCATCCTGCCGAGTCACGCAGCCAATGTCTGCGACCGAATCATCCGCAAGCGTGATACGGGCGGTATAGGACTTAAGCGGACGGGCTGCCACCTCCAGCACGGGCGCTTCCTTGAGATACGTAGCGAGCGACTCGTAGCCCACGTCATCCGTCGAGCACTCGGACACCAAATTGCCCGATGCGTCCGTCACGATCAGTGCACTCACGTTGAACTGGTCGGCATATTGCTCCAGCGTGGCGTTATCCACCAAGCCGTCGCGCTCCATATCGCGCGCTGTCTCTCCGGCGATCTCCATAACGCGAATCAGGTTTTTGGTCGTATAGGCGCTGTTGAATGCATCGTAGGAAAGGCTCTGCGTCGCCACGTAATCGACAACGTCGGCAAAGCGCTGCTCGGCTTGGGCCGTTGTGTAACCGTAGCTCATCATGCCGGCAACAACCGAGAGCGCTATCCCCAGCAGAGCGACAAGAAGCCATGCCCCTGCCGAACGATTGCCCCACTCCTGAGCGGCGTGGTCGGGCGCATCGATCATGACAGGCCCTCCATATTCAAAAATGGCGAAGGGTCATCAAAGTACTTTGACACCAGACGTTCCATGGTGCCATCGACAAGCATTTCCTGGTAGGCACGGGTGAGCCTAACGTCGATGCCGCGCGTATCGTTGATATCGAAAGCGGTGCCCAAACCAACCTCTAGCAGCGGCTCATCCAAAATGCGATACGTTACGCCATAGTCTTTTTCGTAGGTGAGCAGCGAGGACTCATGCGCGGCGATGGCGTCGACCAGACCCTCGACGAGTGCCGGGTTCAGGTATGAGCGGTCCGAAAAGCAGTAGAGCTCCTTGATCTGCGGAACGTTTTCATTTGTACGATTGAGCAAAATGTCCTCGGGCTTGGTGGTGGACTGGACCGCCACGACCTTATCCTCAAGATCGGCAAGCGTGTAGATATCGCTCTGGGGATCGACCGCGACCGCCTGGCGGCTCGCAAGGTACGGGCCGGCCCAACGATACTCGTTTTCGCGACCCGTCATGCTAAAGCTGCCCATGACACAATCGAGTTCGCCGCTCGCCAGCAGCTCTTTCTTCTTTTCCCAATCGATCAGCTGGTACTTTGGCTTATAACCAATGCGGGCCAAAGCCTCGGTCAATATCTCGACATCCAGGCCAACGATATCGCCGTACTCGTCGGTATACACAAACGGTGGATAGAGGTCGCTGCCAACGTTGAGCGTCTTAAGGTTGTCGTCTTTGGCTTGTGAGGCGTCCAGACCTTCTAATGCAGACGTCGAGGCTCCGTCATTCGACCCGGAGCAGCCAGCTATCGCTACGACAAAAGCGCTCGCCACTGCAAGCGCAACAAACAACGAAATGGCAACCGAGCGACGGGATCTTTTCATCGAGCTCCATACGATCCTGTTTACAGACTGAAATGGTTAAAGATAATAGCAAACAAAACCACACGAGCACCCAATTGTTACAGACGCTTTACCGTGTGGGGTCTTCCAGCCGACTTGGCAGAAGACCCCGCATGCAGTGCTCACTTACCGTGCATTAAAAACGTAGCGGTCCAGGCGGTCGCACGCTTCCTTTACGCGCGAAAGCGGCAGCGCCAGATTCACGCGAATGTGGCAGGGCCCGTGGAACGGACGACCGTCCTGATACCCCACGCCCACGCGCGCCCCCTCGTCGAGCAGCCACTGAATATCGCGGCCATGTTCGCGGCACCACTCGGTGCAGTCCAGAAACACCATGTACGTGCCCTGCGGACGCGAAAACGCGATACTCTTCCAGTGTTTTTCTGCATACGTGCAGAAATACTCGATATTGTCGGCAAGCACCTGGTTGAGCTCGTCCACCCACTCGTAGCCCTGCGGCTGGTAGGCACCGATAAGCGCATGCATGGAGAGGACGTTCATCTCGTTGTAGTGAGTCTTGTTGGACACGGCGCACACGCGGTCACGCAGCGTCTCGTTGTAGACAATGTGGTAGCTGCCGACAAGGCCCGCCAGGTTAAACGTCTTGCTCGGCGCATAGAGGGCGACCGTGCGCATGCGGGCATCCTCGCTCACCGACTGCGTCGGGATATGCTTGTGCCCCGGCAGGATGATATCGGACCAAATCTCGTCCGAGATCACCACGCAATCGTGCTGGCGATAGATGTCCATGGCGCGCTCGATTTCGTCGCGCTCCCATACGCGGCCGCAGGGATTGTGCGGCGAGCAGAACACCGCAGCATGAATGTGGTTTTGGGCGAGTTTGCACTCCATGTCCTCAAAGTCCATGCGCCACACGCCCTGGTCGTCGAGTTTAAGCGGGCTGTGGACAATGCGATAGCCCGCGGCCTCAATGGACTTGGTAAAGCCGATGTAGGTAGGGCTGTGGACCAGCACCGCATCGCCCGGCTGAACATACGCACGCAGCGTCGACACGACACCGCCCAGCACGCCGTTTTCGTAGCCGATATGTTCAGGGCGCAGGCCCTCGACGCCATTGCGACGGCTCTGCCATTCGATGATGCGGTCAAAGTACTCGGGGCGCGGATTGAAATAGCCAAACATGGGGTGCTGGGCGCGCTGAATGATGTGTTCCTGGACCGTGGGCACCGTGGCAAAGTTCATATCGGCCACCCACATGGGAATGCGGTCGAAGCCCTCGTCGGGTGCGTTCGGAGCCATACCGGGGATCTCACCCCAAGAGTCAACGGCGATGGAGTCCATGCCGTGGCGGTCGATAAGCGAGCTAAAGTCGTATTTCATGCTGAGCTCCCGTGCAAAGTGATTGTTTTGGTAGGCGTTATTGTCCACCAGCACGGGCGGTTTTGGCGCGGGGTTTGGCGCTTAATTTGACGGGTGCGGACGGATGGCTGGTTAGTCTCGCGCGTCGTTGACGGCGACTACGGTTAGCTGGGTTTTATCGACCGTAAAAGATATGTCGAGCCCGGCGTAGGCCAGATGATAGACGCGGTTTGGCTCGTGCTTGCTGCCTGCGCGGCGCGGATCTTGGCGAAGGACCTCGACCAAGCCGGGAAGCTTTGCAGGCGGGACCATGTCTTGAAGCGCTTGCGGGAACTCAACATCGAGCTCTTGCCACGGAGCACCCTCAATCCAGCCGCCGGTCGCATCCGGGTGGCAATCCGCGAACGGAATATAGGGCTTAATGTCGTAGATGGGCGTGCCGTCGCGCAGATCGGCCCCCAGCACATGAATGATGGGGCCATCGTCGGTGAGCTCGACACGATCGAGCTTGACGCAGGTAAGCCCAATGGGATTCGGGCGAAACGGGCTGCGTGTGGCAAACACGCCCACGCGCTCGACTCCGCCCAGACGCGGCGGGCGCACGGTCTTCGACCATTTTGCGTTGGTGCCGAACCTGTCCTGCGACTTGGCATCGGCAGCTATGTCCTTAGCCGTGCCGCCGGGCGTTCCGTTTTCGAAACGCCACAGCAGCCACAGGTGAGAGAAGGAATCCAGACCCTCAACTGCTGCGTTGGAGGCAAATTCCGGTTCAAAGACGATGCGTCCCTGCAGATGGGGCGCCAAAAAGCTGTTGCGCGGAATGCCGAACTTCTGCGGCAGGTCGGTATGTATGCGTGCGATAGGTTCCATGCCGGTCATTGTACGGCATGGAGGCGTGGGGCGTTGCGCGCAATTCTTCGCCGCGGTCCTCCGTCGTGCAACCAACGGTTGCTTGGAAGGGCACCTGCTGCCGCGTATGCTTAAGCCATCAACCAGCAGAAAGGAGCCGCTATGGCCTTTGCAGAAAAGCTCATCGCCGTCCGTCGCGCCCATCACCTTACCCAGGAGCAGCTCGCCGCCAAGCTCTTCGTCACACGCCAAGCCGTCAGCCGTTGGGAGCGTGGCGAGGTCACACCGGGCATCGACATGATGAAGCTCATTGCAGCCGTAACCGGAGAACCCCTGTCTCACCTGCTCGAAATGCCCGAGCACTATTGCCAGAGCTGCGGCATGACACTCACGCCCGACGACTGCGGCACCGATGCTGCGGGCACCGCGACCGACCATTACTGCAAGTGGTGCTACGACCACGGCAAGTACACCTACGAGACCACGATGGAGGCGATGATCGAGGACTGTGCCCCACGGCTGGCGCAAAACACCGGCATGTCGCTCGACGAAGCCGTCTCGCTCATGGGCGCCGTCCTGCCGCAACTGGAGCGCTGGCGCACCGTGCAGGAAAACGAGGAGCGCTACGGCGCCGAAGCCCGGAAGCGCTACGGCGACGAGGCGATCGACGCAGCAAACGAAGCACTGCTGGACATGGACCCTCAGATATGGAGCGACATGAAAGAACTTGAACGCGCTATTCTGGGCCAGCTCTCAATTGCCATGGGCATTGGCGACCCAGAGAGCAACGAGGCTCGTAAGCTTGTCGCGATGCATCGTCGCTGGATTGCTCTCAACTGGGGATGCGAGCCCCAAGACGAGGCGTACCTGGGCCTCGCCCACGGTTATCTTGCCGACCAGCGCTTTGTTGACTACTACGACAAGCCCTGCGCCACCGGAGCCACGGCGTTTCTGGTCCAGGCCATCGAGTCTTCGTTGACGCGCGCATAGACCGCGGCGGCTTTGGGTATTTCAATCAAAACCTCAACCGATTGGAGACCTATGGCTACTAATCACGAGCTCGCGCTGTACGTTATGACCGGCTGCCCGTATTGCTTAAAGGTCAAGCACTTTTTGGCCGATAACGGCGTGACCATTCCCGAGCGCAATATCTCGACCGATTCCGATGCCGAACAGACACTCATCGCCGTCGGCGGAAAACGCCAGGTTCCCTGCCTGTTCATCGACGGCAAACCACTCTACGAATCGAGCGACATCATCGCGTGGGTGCAGGAAAACCTGCTCTAGTACGCACGCCCTGTCCGTCCAGGGCCCCAACCCATACGACCCAAACATGTACACCAGCATCCAAAGTCGACATTTTTCGACATCTTTGGATGCTGGCGTACAGCTTTTTGGTAGTCATGGACGCTCTTGGCCGGCTAATTGTTTGAGGAGACCTTTGGATTATGGCTGTTTGACGCCTCTGGAAAGGTTTCCGAGAGGGCTGTGGTCAAAAAAGGGCAAATATGAGTACTGCTACCTGTTTAGTAGCAGCGATTTTGATCACTTCAGGAACTATTCAACGTTCCACTCGTCCGCAGACGACGTTATTTCTCCTCATATGTTCAATAAAAGTAGCTCTTAATGGGAACAAATCTCATCAGGAGCTACAATTTATAGCAAATAAATGCAACCATAATGGCAACAGTACTCATATTTGCCCTTTTTTGACCACGACCCTCCAGAATAGTCGCTGAGAGCGACACTAAATGACAAAATCCGACACTTGAACGTTCTTATATGAGTAGCCATTGAAGGACACCTAACGACTACTCCCATTCGCGACACACTGTGTCGCGAATTAAGCTGGCCCCATTACCGAAGACCAGTGAGAGCTCCTGCCCAGAATCTCAATAGCTTAATAAAGGGCTCCCCTCCGGAAGTTCAATGAGCATCCAAATTCCAAGCTGAAAAGCAAAGGAGTATCGAAGCCGTCAATGCTCATTTCCTATCGAACAGGCAGGTCAAAACAAGCTAATTAGCCCGATGAACTGCTTGTATTTTTGTCTACAAAATTGTATACAAAAAGAGAATCCGAGAACCGGCGCTCGACATTATGTCGATCGATAGGAGGCGCCATGGATGCTAAGCAGCTCGAAAAGATGATGGGATTTGCCCCTGGAGAGTTGGAGAAAACCGCGGAAGCCTACGAAAAAGATGAGTGGCCGAAGGGTCGCACCATCAAGTTGGGAAGGCCACCAATCTCTGATGAGCCGAGCGTCGTTTTATCAGCACGTGTGGGCGAATCGGTTCTTGAAGCGTTTGATGCAAAAGCAAAGCGCCATGGGCAAACACGTACGGAACGACTCAGGGAGCTCATCATACTCGATGCGATGATTGCCTAGTCACCCTCCGAACCCAAACATGTACGCCAGCATCCAAAGTCGACATTTTTCGACATCTTTGGATGCTGGTGTACAGTTTTTGCGGGTAGTCATCGGGGACGTTCTTAAATGACTAGTCGCTAAAGAACATCCCCGATGTCTAACTAGCCGCGGAAGCGAGCTATGGGTGCGAGTGGCTGCTCGCGAAAGACCCGCTCGACGGCGGCGCGGTATTCGTCGACCTTTTTGGTCTTACGCACGAGCTTGTGAACGGTAGCGGGGTCAGCGAAGGCGCACTTGGCGTAGAACCACCACTCCTTCATGCGAAAGACCGCGTTGCCGCCAATCTCTTCTGCATAGGCCGCGAACAACGTGTCGTGGAAGCGCTGCAGCTCGGCTGCCGTGGCAGCAGGGCCGCCGTTGACCATACGGGCCAGAGCGGGATTCGCGAGCAGGCCGCGCCCCAGCATCACATGGCGTGTACCGGGATAGGCCTCCACCAGCGCATCCATGTCCTCAAGATCAAAAATGTCGCCGTTGTATGCCACGGGAAACGGTGCCCGCTCCAACGTCTCGCCATAAAACTCTTTGCGCGGCGAGCCCGTATAGCGGTCCTTTTGCACGCGCGGGTGCACAATCAGCTCCGCCAGCGGCATGCGGCAATACAGATCGAGCACGCGCTCGTATTCGTCGTCATTCTCCAGGCCCAGCCTGGTCTTTACCGACACCGGCAACGGCGACCGCTCGCACACATCGCTTAAGAACGCCTCGAGCTCGTCGAGATTGCGCAAGAAACCCGAGCCCTTGCCCTTGGCGACAACCGTTCCCGAAGGGCAACCCAGGTTGAGATTGACCTCGCGGTAGCCCATGTCGGCGAGCACCTGTGCCGCCCACACAAACTCGTCCGCGTTCTTGGACATCAGCTGAGGCACCACGTTGAGCCCCTGGTTATTGGCAGGATCGATCTCCTTAAACGCCTTGCCGCCAAAGCGGTTTCCCACCCGCGGCGGCGGCAAAAACGGCGTGTAATAGCAATCGAGCGCACCGAAGCACTCCGCATGCACGCGACGGAACACATGCCCGGTAATCCCCTCCATAGGGGCCAGCGAAAGGATCATCTACTCTTCTCTCATATCAACACAACAAAGGGGCCGTCCCTTTGTCACATGCATTATGCCTTGCGCTTCAGGCGATTCACAAGGAAGAGGTAGCTACTGAACGATGACCACCCTCCAGCCGCACCCCATACAACGAGGTTTAATACTTTTCCCGAGAAGTGAACGAGTGAAAACGGGCCCCCGAAGCATCGGCACTTTCGAGATGCAATTTCCTGCGGTTTTGCCAGCCAAATCCTGCGGGTTTGACGTCTAAAAATGTCGATGCTTCGGAGGTCCAAGTATGGCCGTTCACTTCTCGGAAAAGTATTAGACCTCGATTTACATGCCACTCAATGTGACAAAGTGGCTGCTCCTTTGTCACATTCGATGAAAAAGGGCACCGATGTTAGTCGATGCCCCAAAGCGGCTGCAGGTTAAGCCCTACAGCGTATGTCTAAGACGAATCGAACTATTCGTCCCAGGAGAGGTTCTTACCAGTCTTTTTTGCCAGCAGCAAGAACAGGCCGATAATAACGTTGCATGCGATGCAGAAGATGAAGACGCCCTGGAAGGAGCCGACAAGCTCATAGACCTTCATCATAACGGGCATGCCAAAGGCGCCGACGATATAGCCCACGGAGCAGATCAGCGCGAAGATGCGACCGAAATCGCGGGAGCCAAAGACATCCATAACCAAAACGGTCAGGGCAGTGCCAGCGATGACGTACATTACGTCGTTCACGCCTGCTGCGAGGATGCTGAGCGTCGAGTTGCCGCTGCTCATCATGAGCATGACAAAGGAGAGGATGGAGACAGCGAGCCAGCCCAGAATGGCCTTCGTGCTGCCGAACCTATCGCAAGTGGTGCCGACGATCGGATTGAGGAACAGATCGAAGAGCGATGCAGCGGATACCATGAAGCCGCCCACCATGGGGCTAAAACCAACCTCGGAAGCATACGTCGGGAAGAGCTGGTTCATGCAGCAAGTGAGCTGAACGAGACAGAGGAAGCCGATGCAGAAGAAGAAGGCAGGCGACTTAATGGCGCGCGCATAGCTAACGCCACGCGTGCTATCCTCGGTCGTCTCCTCGGTCTCGGTGACCGTCTCGCCCTCGACGTAGCCATAGGGCAGCATGCCCTTGTCCTGAGGCTTATAGCGAATAATCAGGACGGAAACGGGGAGAATGAGCACGGCGGAGACGCCAGCGAGCACCAGATAGCCAGTCCTCCAGCCAGCGGCCTCGATGACAAAGGTGATGACGGGGCTCATGATGAGCATGTAAATCGAGTTCACTGCCCAAGCGAGACCGATTGCCAGGCCACCAGATTTTTTGAACCACTGGTCAATAACGTCGGACATGGCGACGCCGGTGGTGAAGGCGAAGCAAACGCCAATCAGGGCGCCAGCGGCGATGAACATCCAGACTTCGGTGTAGAAGGCCATGCCTGCGCCGGCAGCAAGCAAAATAAGCTCGACAACGGGGAGCCAAACCTTGCCAACGACCTTGGGAATGAGTTTTCCGACAAACGGAAGAGCTGCCGCAAGACCAATGAGCGTTGCGGTGAAGTAATACGAGAAGATGGAATAGTCAAACCCGAACTCCTCGCACACGGGTGCGACGAAGGAGCCCGCGATGACGCTATAGGATCCGGTCGTGCCGGCAGACATAAGGCCGAGCGCGATTACGAGAACCCATGCGTAAACCTTGCTGCTCTTTAACTTTGCATTTTCCATTGATACAGCTCCTAGAGACCCAGAAGGGCACACATAACGGCCTTGATGGTGTGCTGACGGTTCTCTGCCTCACGGAAGATGACCGAAGCGTTGGCCTCAAAGCACTCGTCGGCAATCTCAAAGCCCTCGGTGATGATTTCGCGATGGAGGTCGTTCTTGCACTGGTCGAGGAGCATTTTGCCGACACGGTGATCTGCGTTATGGACAGAGGGAAGCTCATGCATGCAGAAGATGTCGGGATTGTTGGTGCGCTTGCACAGCTCGCTGGTGACGCGATAGGGGTACAAAGACTCGGCATCGCCCAGCCAGGAGTTGTAGTCGTCGGGATCCAGAACCTCTTCGCCGCACTCGGGGTTGATGTAGCGCCACTCCTCGGTAACGATAACGTCAACGCCATCCAGGGCATCGAGGTCAGAGGTGATGGTAAAGGTCCTATTGGGAGCGTACTTGGCGTAGCAGGCCTCCACCTCTTCGATCATTTCCTTGCACATCTGATGACGGAGGTCGTCGGGGCCGATGGCGAGGAAGTCCATGTCGAGCATAGCGCACAGACGGCCATACCACACCGGGGCGCCGGCGCAGTTGCCAACGAAAGCCATCTTCTTGCCGCGGCTCGTACGCAAACCGCCCCATTGCTCTTCCATCGTAAGAGCGTCAGCGAGCATCTGAGTCGGGTGATCGCCGAGAGTAAGGGCATTGATGACCGGGATGTCAACCAGGTCGGCGACGTCATAGAGGAACTGCTCGTCCTTCTGTGCGCGATAGACGATGAGATCATACATGCCGTTAAAGACGCGCATGGCGTCCTTGACGGTCTCGCAGTCACCCATGTGGGAGTTGGTCAGATAAGTGAAGCCCATGCCCAAATCGTTGCAGGAGGTCTCGAATGCGCAACGAGTACGGGTCGAGCCCCACTCAAAGTTGGCGAGGACGTTTTTGCCGGGGAAGTAGCGCTGGTCGACACCAGACTTCTTCTGAGCCTTAAGGTTCCAGGCAAGATCGATGAGATAGCGGAAATCCTCGGAGGAGAGATCATGGATGTTGATGTAGTCGCGACCGCGGAGGCTGTTGTTCATGCCTATTTCCTTTCGAATTATTATCAAAATTATTGTTGAATGTGTCCCCGAGGAAAACACGGATATCCCTCGGGGAGCGGTACATGTGGCGCCTAAGCCAAAGAGCGCAGGCTCTAAGGCTCACTAACGACTGGCCGCCACGTCCTTAGTCCAGCAGTGCACGCCGCCGCCGGACAGGTTAAGCGCGAGGGAATCAATCATGATGACCTTGCGATCGGGGAAGCAGCTCTCAAGAACTGCCTTGGCCTGCTCATCCTTCTCTTTCACGACCTCGCTCATGCCCTCGTGGTAATAACGCTGGCCAAGAACGACGCCGTTGCAAATCAGGAAGTTGCAGTAGCTCGCTGCGGCGTAGAAGTGGACGGGGCCCTCGGGCCAGGGGGTGCCATCCATAAACTTGCCGCCCATTTCGTCGATGAAGCCCTTATAGAGCTCGTAATCTTCATCGCCAGGGGCGATAACGACTTCAATAGGCTCGGCGGTGGGCATACGAACGATCTCGAAGGGCTTGCCCTCCCAGTCCGTTTCGTTGCTCAGGATCTCGTAGGCTGCCTCAATGCGGCGACGAGACTCTGCTCCAGCCTTGCTCGAGGCTGCCTCTTCATCGGACACCTCGGCAAGAAGAATCTTGTTCGGAGTGATAAAGCGACACATCTCATCAATGTGAGCTGCAAAGCTCATGCCAAAGACGGGAGTTCCGTCTTCCTTCTCGTCGAGGATGCCCAGTCGATAGTCGTCGTCCTCGAGCATAGGCTGCGGAAGCCAGATAACCTTGTTGAGGTTGTAGATGCGCTTATACTCGGCCTCTATTTCCTCTTTCGTGAACTCGGGATTACGCTTGCGGCATTCCGTGTCCTCGATGGCGATCAGAGTGCCGTGACCGTCAAACTCGCGGTCGCCGCCCTCCGAAACCATTTCGGAATTGACGATATCGAAGCAACCGAGCGCAACCGCCATGTGAACGGCTGCCTTACGTGCGGACTGGCACTCCGGGGAGTTCTTGTCCCACACGCCGTAATAGGTCCAAGCGGGGTTGACCATATAAGAATGGCCCTTGTCGTCGACCATGATGCTGGGACCGTTGTCGCGGACATAGAAGTTGGAGTCTTCGAACTGCGTGATCTCGATGCGATCGAGATCAACCCCCTCCTCCTTCAGGCGCGAGCAAGCCTCCTCATAGGAGCCGGGGGTGCCGCAATTGAGGTTGACCGTAACGTCGCCATACTCGAGCAGAGCCTTGATCACGTCAACGCAGGGCTGGCGGTTATCGTAGCCCTCTGCACGGATGTAATCGGGAAGCCATGTCACATAGACGTTGGAGCGCTTCTCGAACTCGCCCGGCATACGATAGTTCTCGTACATGGTTGGTCCTTCCGTCGGGTTTCCCGCGATGCTGTCCGGCCGCGACAATAGCTGGGTTTCACCTGCTATAGTACTACTATACCTACCGTTCGGTAGATAATTTTGAATAATTGCCGCTCGCCTACTGATACATACCGTTCGCCGTATATAGTGGTCATGTTTGGACACGAATTGATGTTCCGTTGCCATCCTTAATAATGTTGGTAGTGCGGAAGTGATTTGCAATGGAGAAATGCAGCGTGAGCACAAGAAAAAAAATATTGGACGCAATGTACGATCTTGTGGCAGAAGTCGGTTATGACAAAGCGTCTATCGGAAAGATTTGCGACTTTGTCGGTATATCCAAGCCGTCGGTGTACTACTACTTTCCCTCAAAAGAGGAGATTTTCACTACGCTCTTGGACAGCATGTTTCCGACCATTGACTATCAGCGCGACTACTCGCTAATAGTCGATAGGGACGGGTTCAAGGCCGCGCTTATCGAGCTCGGCAATTCAGTTATAGGTGGCTATCGAAGCGATGAAAAGCGCCGGCGCGTGCTGGCCGAGGTTAGCGTTCAAGCAAATCGAATTCCTGCAGTTCAGGAACGTCAAGCGACGGCGACCAAACGAACCATGGATGCGCTTAAAGACATCCTTCTTCATGGTGTAGAGATTGGCGCGTTTTCCGATAGCGCCGACGTAATGCTCTACGTACAAATTCTTTATACCGTTCTGGAGGGAGCAAGCAATACGGTCGCTCAAGGTGAGGATATTGATGAGAAAGCGGTTTGGGCGGGAATAGTCGAGCTTATGTTCAAATAGACCAGCCAAGCTGAAGCGCATGTTGGCGCCCATGGTGCCTGCGGGCAACCTTTAAAACGAAAACAGGGGTCGACTCCAATCTGGCTTGGAGTCGACCCCTGTTGCGTGGCAATCTATGCCGGTGCAATCGGCGCTTATTACTTTTCAGCAGCCTTATTGAGAAAGCCGGAAACGATAGCAAACGCAGCAATCATAAGGTTGCAGGCAATGCAGAAGATAAATACTCCCTGGAATGACCCTGCCATGCCGTAAACCTTCATCATGACCGGCATTCCAAAAGCACCGACGACATAGCCCGCTGAGCAAACGATCGAATAGATCCTTCCAAAATCGCGTGATCCAAAGAGCGAGAGGAGAAGCATCGGCATTGCGGTTCCAACGATGGCGAACATGACATCGTTTACACCAGCTGCAATGATGGAAACGGTCTCATTGCTTCCGCCAATGATAAGAAGCAGGAATGAAAGAATGCTGACACCTGTCCATGCGACCGTTGCTTTAATAGCGCCAAGCTTGTCGCATGTTTTGCCCACGAAGGGATTTAGGAAGATATCGGAGAGTGAAGCTGCCGAGACCATTAAGCTTCCTACGATAGGATTGAAACCGACCTCGCTTGCATAGGTTGGAAACAGCTGGTTCATGCAGCAGGTGAGCTGCGCCACGCAAAGCAAGAGGACACAGAGAATAAAAGACGGCGTTTTCGCGGCATCGCGGAGTGCCATGCCCGAAAGGACATCTTCCTGCTCATCGGCGCTGCAGCTCTCATGGGTTTCGGAGACGGTCTCTCCGTACGGAAGCATATTGCGATCAGAGGGGTTAAGGCGAATGATAAATGCGCTTGCAGGCAAAATCATAGCTGCAGAAACGGCCGCAAGCACGATGTATCCCGTACGCCAGCCTTGCTGCTCGATGACCAGCGTAATGACAGGACTCAATAACAGCGTGCAGAGAGAATTAACGCCCCAAGCGAGGCCGATGGCGAGACCGGACGATTTGCTGAACCATTGGTCAATGACATCGGACATGCAGACGCCCGTTGTAAACGAAAAGCAGATGCCGATCACTGCGGCGGAGACGGTGAACATCCAGACCTCGGTGTAGAACGCCATTGCGGCGCCGGCGGCAATAAGGACGAGTTCAATGCAAATATGCCATGGTTTGCCGATTACTTTTGGAATGAAGCGACTCAAAAGCGGAAGCCCAAGCGCAAGGCCAAGAAGAATCGCGGTGAAATAGAAAGAAAAAGAAGTGTAGTCAAAGCCCAGATCTTCACATACTGGAGCAACGAATGAGCCGGCAATAATGCTATATGTGCCAGTTGTTCCGGCGGACATTAAGCCGAGCGCAATAACGACGACCCAAGCAAATGCGCCGCTTTCACGGAGACAATCTTTTTTGGCTGGTGTGGTGAGAGTCATGGTTGCTCCATTTCTATCGGCAATACATCCTATATGCCTACCGATAGGTATATAAACCAGAGGACTCTTCGTCAAGCATTAAGCGGGGAGAGGGAGTTCTTAACCTGCCGAACGGTAATTAGACCCCGTTTTCGCAAGGGTCTCAATGTGACAAAGGGACTGTCCCTTTGTCGCATTATTCGGAGCGCAGGGCTTCGACGGGATCCTTCTTGGATGCACTGCGGGCCGGCAGCAGGCCGGCAACAACCGTCAGCAGCACCGAAATCGCGATGAGCACCAGCGCATCCTGCACGGGTAGGCTCATCAGGTTGGGTACCTGCTTGGCAGCAAGTGCCCAGGCATTGACCGGAAAGCTCACAGCCACCACGACGACGATGGCAAAGACGCCGGCAATGAGGCCCTCGATAAAGGTCTCGGCGTTAAACACGTTGGCCACGTTGCGCTTCGACGCACCAATTGCGCGCAGGATGCCAATCTCCTTTTTGCGCTCCAGTACGCTGATGTACGTGATGATGCCGATCATGATGGAGCTCACCACCAGACTGATACTCACGAATGCGATGAGCACCAAGCTGATGGTGTTCACGATGTCGGTCACCGAACCCATGATGATGCCCATGTAGTCGGTGTATGAGATTGCCTGTTCATCGTGGCCAGCGGCTTTGACCTGCTTGTTGTACGCGTCGATGTGATCGAGCACGCGCTCCTTGGCCTCAAAGTCGCGCGGGAAAATCTTGACCGAGATGGGGTCTGCCTCGTCCGCATAGCCCAACGTGGTCAGATTGTTGTCGTAGGTGAGCTTCGACGCCTTCGCATAGCTCATCATGAGCGAGCTCAGGTCCTCGGCGTCCATGTTGAAGTGGATGGCATGAGCAAAGGCACTCGCATCCACGCGCATGGCGCTCGCCAGGTTAGCAAAACTCGAAGACATCTGCGTCGCCATCTGGTCCATGAGCCCCGCCACGCCTGCCTTGAGCTGAGCTGACACCGTCGCCGCAATCTGGTCGCTGATCGACTTCGTCACTTGATCCATAGCCTGTTGCAGATACGGAGCCAGCTGCTTTTGCACATAGTCGGTCATCGCCTGTTGCAGGCGCTCGGCCAGGGCATCGCCGCCGAACGCTTTGAGCTGGGCCAGGATTTGCTGGGCTGCCGTATCATTCTCAAGATATGCCGAGAATGCGGCAGCAAGCTTTGACGCATCTTTAAGGTCTTCGGGTGACAGCGCCCTAAACTGATCAGACTGCAAAAAGCCCTCAAACAGCTGGTTGGCTAGTGCTCCCACCTGCTGCATTTGCTCGGGCGTGAGTTCCAGACCGTCAAAGATACCCGAGAAATCTGGGGTTGGCGCTTTTGCCATGATGTCGCTGAAGTCGATGTCCTTGCCAACGCCCGAAAGGTCAATGTCCAGCCCCGACAGATCGATGCCAGAAAGGTCCATACCGCCGGCCGCACCCGAGAGCGCAGACGCATCAAACGAAAACGCACTCTTGAGCGCCGCCCCGTCCACACTGAACATGCTGCCCAGATCAACGCCTTGCTTGGCCTCGCCTTGCAGTTCGTCGAAGGTTTTGCCCGTAAAGACATCCGTCTCGGGGTGGGCAAGCTGCTCCTGCACAATCTGCGAATCGGCGGCGCGCTCCATAAGCTGGCGAGTCAGCGCATGCGTATAGGCAATGCCTGGGGTCAATGCGCTCGCGTTGGCCGTCTCGTTAGGTCGCACCACGCCCACAATGCGCACGTCAATACCGTCGGCAACCTTGGCCGTCATAAAGTCGGCATCGTCAGACATGTCAGTCCACATGCCGGTCTCTTCGTTTTTGCGATACGCATCGGCCGGCGACAGCACCTTAAACGTGGTAGACAGCGCATCGTCGTAGGTAAAGTCGGTGCCGGTCTCGGGCGTTTCGACCCCACCGTCAGCCGTCATAGCGCTGTTTACCAGATCGTTGAGCTCATCGATGTCCAGCGCACCGATGCTATAGAGCGTGTAGTCGCCCACCGTACCGCGGCTCGAAAGCACCATCACGGCTTCGTTGGCTGACGTGGGCCAATGACCGGCGATGACATCGTACTGGCTGTCGAGCAGGCTCTGGTCGTCAATCATCTCGTTAAAGACCGAGGTTCCCATGGATTCCATGCTCACCGTTGCCGCCGAGCTCGCACCTCCGCTCATGGCCTCGGTCATGGCGTTGGGCACCAGCCGGACAGGCTTCTCATCGCCCTTGCCGGCACGATAGACAACCGGCGTCACGCCGTAGCCGTACTGAATGGCGTTGACCTCTTTATCGATGCCGTCGCCACCGGCATCGAGCCATGCCTTAAAGCTCGTCATGTCGTTGGACTTAACGCTCGCAAACATATCCTTTACGGCCGTGACCACAGGAATCTTATCGGTTCCCTTAGCCTTGCCGCCGGCACTGTCGTCGGACAAATCCACGTTTTCAGGCGAGTCATCATCCGCAGCCCCCTGCCCGCCCATCATGGACGACAGGTCGTAATCCTGCTTGGAAATGGTGAGAGGGTAGCTCGAGAGCGTATCCTCCTCGACCTTTTTGATGTAATTGTTCACGCCGTTGGACAGCGCCAGAATCGCCGCGATACCGATAATGCCAATCGAGCCCGCAAAGGCCGTCATGGCCGTGCGGCCCTTCTTAGTCATAAGGTTTCGGGCAGAAAGCCCCAGCGCCGTCACAAAGCTCATCGAGGTTTTGCGCGTGGGCTTAGCCTCGCGACGCGCGGCGTCAGCGACATCAAAAGGATCGGAATCGTCGGTGATCTTGCCGTCCGCCAGGTTGACGATGCGCGTGGCGTATTGGTACGCCAGCTCGGGATTGTGCGTGACCATAATAACCAGACGGTCGCGTGCCACGTCCTTAAGCAAGTCCATGACCTGCACGGACGTTGTAGAGTCCAAGGCACCGGTCGGCTCGTCTGCCAGCACGATCTCGGGGTCGTTGATCAGGGCACGGGCGATGGCCACGCGCTGCATCTGTCCGCCCGATAGCTGGCTCGGGCGCTTGTTAACATGCTCGCCCAGGCCGACTTTCTCCAACGCCTCGCGTGCACGCTGGCGGCGCTCGGCATGCCCCACGCCCGTAAGCGTGAGCGCCAGCTCCACGTTTTCCAAAATGGTCTGATGCGGAATGAGGTTATAGCTCTGGAACACAAAGCCGATGCGGTTGTTGCGATAGGCATCCCAATCGCGGTCACGGAAATCCTTGGTCGAAATACCGTCGATCAGCAGGTCGCCGGAATCGAAATGATCGAGCCCACCGATAACGTTGAGCATCGTGGTTTTACCCGAGCCCGAGGGACCCAGAATGGCAACGAACTCGTTATCGCGAAAAGACAGGCTTACGTTGTCGAGCGCCACCTGCGTAAACGACTGCGTAACGTACCTTTTGCAAATACCTTTGAGCTCCAGCATGGACGGCAACCTCTCCTGCGCAGGCACCCTGCCCGCTCTCCTCCGCCGTTCGTATTCGACGCGTTTGTCCTACTCTATCCCCATTTTTCACCGACACCAGTGAGGAATGTAGGGAACCGCATCAAAAAACGAACGGGACGACGTCCAAAAAAGAGGCCCCAAGTGGGACCTCTAAATGGTGGAGCTTATCTTGAAAGGTAGCGGACTACTTTGCACAGCGACACACGATCCACGCTATGCTTTACGCGTTTTCTACTGCTCGCTATTCGCAATCGCCTGGTCGATAAGCTTATCGAGTGCTGCGCGCTGCTCGGCGGAGCTGATGGCTCCCACGATTGGATCCCCTACGATGTTGCCATTCTGATCGATGACATACGTTGTCGGGAACGAGAACAAATTTGACGTAAACTTACCGGCCTCGCTATCCGACTTGAACCAGATGTTCTTATATGTCACGCCCTTCTTGCTCAGCACGTCCTTGGCATCTGCAATCTCGCCCTTGTTGCCATCGAGCGTAAAGGAATTGACGCCCACGACCTGGCCGCCCTTCTCGGCAAGCTCCTGATTCAGTTTCTCAAGATCGCCCAACTCACCCACGCACGGCTTGCAAGTGGTGAACCAGAAGTTCATGACGGTAACCTTGTTCTTAGAGAACAGCTCGTCGCTGCTCACGTCGTTGCCGTCCAGGTCCTTGCCCGTAAAGCTGGGGAACTTCGTCGCCTCGCTCGAAGCATTGGCACCAGCCGTCATGCCAGCGGTCGAAGCGTCGACGCTCTCGCCTGCGCTCGGCGTGCTTCCACAGCCGGGGAACTCCTTCTCCAAGCTCTCGAGCTTGTCCTCGATTTCCTTGATCTGCTGCGCACCGGCCTTGAGCGTCTTAAGCTCATCCGCCGTGAACTCATCCTTGGCGCCGTCGATGGTCTTGAGCAGGAAATCGCCGTAATTGCTGCCGTCCTCAATCATTGTCGAGTCTTTATTTGCCGCATTGAATACCTTTTCCCACAGCGCGTTATCACTCGAAAAGATATCGTTCTCCTTCTGCATGAGTTTTGCATACAACTCGGCGGCCTCGTCGGCATTGGTCGGCTTCTGCGCAGTGAGTTCTGCGATCTTAGGATCGGAGCTCGCAGATTCGCTCGCATTGCCACCGGGCGCCGAACATGCCACAAGGCACAAGGCCAATACCGGCACCATAAACAGGGCCGCAATCTTAGAAAGCTTCATGGTCATTCCTCCGTTTTGTCGAAGCTTGTTTACTTTTTATCGGCGGTCAAGGGGAGCTTTTCCGCCGACACATCCAGGCCATAGCGATAGCTGATGGCATCGACAGGACAGGCCCCGATGCACTTTCCGCACCGGATACATTCGGCATGATTGGGCGCGCGGACCACATCAACGTCCATCTGACAAACCTTTGAGCACTTGCCGCACGAGACACATTTGCATGCGTCAACCCGAATCCCCAGTAGGGACACCCTATTCATGAGCGCATAGAATGCGCCGAGTGGACAAATCCATTTGCAGAAGGGGCGGTAGAACAAAACGCTCAGCACTACCACGGCAATGAGAACGGCAAGTTTCCAAGTAAAGAGATGTCCCAGCGCAGATCGAATTCCGGCATTGGCAGCCGCCAGCGGAATGGCGCCCTCGAGCACACCCTGGGGACAGATGTACTTGCAAAAGAACGGATCTCCCATCCCCAGATCGTTGACCACCAGCACAGGCAGCAATACCACGGCAAATAGCAGTACAACGTATTTGATATACGTAAGCGCCTTGAGCTTTTTCGTCGAAAACTTTTTGCTGGGAATCTTATGAAGCAGCTCCTGCAGCCAGCCAAACGGGCACAGAAAGCCGCATACAAAGCGTCCCAACAGCACGCCGAGCAAAATGAGCGTACCGGTAACATAGTAAGAAAAGTTGAACTTGGATGAACCTACCACCGACTGGAACGACCCGATGGGGCACGCACCCGATGCCGCGGGGCACGAATAGCAGTTAAGTCCAGGCACGCAGACGGTTTTTCCCGCGCCCTGATAGATGCCGCCTTTGGCAAAGTTCGGTAGGTGAATGTTGGTGACGAGCGTCGCCGCCGCCTGAATGAATCCGCGAAATCGAGCCAAAACATGCGACGCAGTGTTTTCTCTTTTATCCAATTCCGATACACTCCAAGCACAGCCTAATCGCTTTGGCCAGCACGGCATCCGCCTCGCCACGCATAACGCCAAAGCACACCATGGCAATTCCGACGATCAACAAAGCGACCTGTACCACGGGTTTTACCGCTTTGAACAACCTGACCACTCCTTTCGTTACGCGACCATTGGACCATATCGGCTATAAAATCCGTGTTAAGCGCGATTTGAAATGTGCAAGGAGACTGTTATGCGTATTTTGATCGTCGAGGACGAGCGGGCGCTGTGCGACGCAATCGCGCGCAGCTTGCGGAACTTGGCGTACAGTGTCGACTGCTGTCACGACGGACAGGAGGCGCTCGACCTACTGGACGTTGAGGCCTTCGACCTCGTGGTACTCGACCTCAACCTTCCCCGCATCGACGGCATGACCGTACTCAGGGAACTTAGGAAAACCGACTGCGAGACCAAGGTGCTGATTCTGTCCGCGCGTGGCGAAGTATCCGATAAAGTCGCCGGACTCGATGCCGGCGCCAACGATTACCTCACCAAGCCGTTTCATCTGGACGAACTTGCGGCAAGGATCCGCAGCCTCACCCTCAGACGCTTCGCACAAAGCGACATAGTATTAACCTGTGGAAAGCTCCGCTTTGACACCAAGGCGCGCATCGCTTCCGTGGACAGCGAGGCTTTATCTCTTACGCGCAAGGAAACGGGAATCTTGGAATACCTGATGCTTAATCAGGGGCGTCCGGTAAGTCAAGAGGAGCTTATCGAGCACGTTTGGGATAGCAGCGTAAACAGCTTTAGCAACGCAACCCGCGTTCACATCTCGTCACTCCGCAAAAAGCTACGCAGCGCTTTGGGATACGACCCGATTCGCAATCGGATTGGAGAGGGCTACGTTATGGAGGATAGCGAATGAAAAGGCTTTCGCTGCAATGGCGCATAACGATTATGACGGCACTGCTCACGTGTGCGGCGTGCGTGCTGACGAACTGCCTGGTCGGCTATACGGGCATGCGCTACATGGATGCCATCGGCAGTAACATCTCGGCCTTTAACGCAACCGGCGAAGATTCGCCCCAGGCGTTCGACCCGACGAAAGCGGTCCCCGATGACAGGGTCACGATCGTCGTAAACGACGCACAGGAGTCTTTTGGCACGACAGCCTGGTACATCACGGCTGGAGTCACACTCCTTGGCGGCGCGCTGGCATACTTTGTGAGCGGCCGTGCACTCAAACCGCTACGGGATTTCGCCGCCCAGGTAGAGCGCGTGCAGCCTGACAACCTAAGCGAAATCAGACTCAGTGAAGATGTGCCCACCGAGCTACAACGATGCAGCGCCTCTTTCAACGACATGATCGCCCGTCTTGGCGAAGGATTCTCTGCACAGCGTCAGTTTACCGGCAACGCCGCACACGAGCTGCGCACCCCGCTCGCCCTTATGCAAGCACAGATTGAACTATTCATCTCCGAGCACTCCGGTTTGCAACCCGAAACAGCCGAGCTGCTCGGCCTGCTACAAGAACAAACCGAGCGCATGTCTCGAATGACCAAGGTATTGCTTGAGATGAGTGAGCTCCGCAGCGTTCCTTGCGAGGACGATGTTGAACTCGGTCCCTTGTCCGAAGAGGTCCTCACTGACCTTGCGCCACTTGCCGAAAATAGGAGCATAGCCCTCAACTGTGCTGGAGACGCTTTAGTAATCGGGAGCGACACGCTCCTCTATCGGTTGCTGTTCAACCTGGCCGAAAACGCCATCCGTTACAGTCGCTCCGGCTCGACTGTCAATGTCTCCATCAGCGACAGCGACAGCCACGTGCTCCTGCGAGTCAAAGATGAGGGCCCGGGAATACCCAAGCAGTACCGAGAGAGCATCTTCCAGCCGTTCTTTCGTCTAGACAAATCCCGCAGCAGGGCATACGGCGGCGCAGGACTCGGGCTAGCGCTTGTTTGGGAGATTGCAGCACTTCACGGTGGCACGGTAGAGGTCGAAACAAGTTCCGAGAACGGGACTACCATGCTCGTAAGCCTTCCAAAACGATCCGCAGCGTTAACCGAACAGTAAAACGAAAGGGGTCCCGAGCAACAGGAGTACAATTGCTGCATTGTTGCCACCTGATGGGAGATGGAAGATGGACTGCGATGGCTACCCGCGCATTCCCATGCCGTTGATGTGCACTGCCTTTGTGCCGGGGCAGATTGACGCTGCGGTTGCAGGCATTTCCGACCCCGATTCACGCACCATCGCCACGGCAGAAGCGCTGTACTTTCGCGGACAGGCCACACCCGCCGCCGAGACAGCACGCCCCTATCTTGACGCCACCGACCCCGCACTGCGTTATTCCGCATGCCTTATCTGCGGATATGCCAGTCTGTCGCTCAACCGTATCGCCGATGCCCGCCGTTGCCTTGCGGGCATCCTCGATGCGCCAACTGACGAGGAATCGCCCGCCGTCCACGCCACGCATATCCTGTTCGCCTCGGCCGCGAGCGTCCTGCTACACCTGCCTTCCCCGCATTCCGCCGAAGAGTTTTATCCGCTTGCGGCGCATCTGCCCGAAGGCCTGCGCCTGTTCGCCAGCTACGTGATGGCGCATGCCCTGTACCTGCGCGGCGAATATGGCCGCAGTCTGGGCATGGCGGAAAACGCCCTGATCATGAAACAGGGAAGTTATCCCATCTCGGAGCTGTTCCTGCACTTGTCGGCTTCCATGGCCTGCATGAGCCTCAAGGACATCGACACCGCAAAGGCACACTTCGGAGCCGCTTGGGACGTTGCGCGTCCCGACGGCCTTATCGAACTCATCGGCGAGCACCACGGCCTTTTGCAGGGGCTTATCGAGGCGTGCTTAAAATCGCAATACCCCGACGATTTCGCTCGCATCATCGAGATCACGTACCGCTTCAGCTACGGCTGGCGGCGCATCCACAATCCCGATTCGGGCGAAGACGTAGCCGACGATTTAACGACCACGGAGTTCACCATGGCCATGCTCGCCTGCCGCGGATGGACCAACGCCGAAATCGCACGCCACATGGGAGTATCGCCGGGCACCGTTAAAAACCGCCTATCAGGAGTGTATGCCAAGCTTGGTATCGGAACTCGCGCCGAGCTGATTGCCCACATGTTGCGCTAGCGGCCAAACTGCCCGGCGTATCGAAAGCGCTCCGGGGGCCTGACACTTTCGCGCACTCAAATTGGACATTTTGGCCATCGAACGGCACTACCGCCACGGGACACCTTCTCGCAAAATTGGATTATTTCCTCCGATATTTGCGGGATGGGAGCCCAAAATGCTTGATCGCCGTTCGTTACTTATCGCCGGAGCATCCTCGCTGGCAGGCATCATGCTGCCTCGCGTGCCGGGCAGCGCAAACGCCTTCATGCTGCCATTCATCCCCACCGAAGCCTATGCCGACGAAAAAGACCCTTTCAGGGTACTCGTTCTCTCGCGCACCATGTTTGGTGTGGTCGTGGTCGACGTCGCCAACAAGAATACGCCCATCACGGGTGCCCAGGTCACGCTCACCTCGCGCTATGCCGCAGGCAAGCAGCTCACCGCCACTACCGATGACGAAGGCACGGCCATCTTTGAGGTCGCGCCGCTTTCGGAAGGCTACGTGGACGAGGCGACGCTTCTCGACGCGTACGACTTTAACGGCGGCATCTCCATTAGCATGGCGGGCTACCGCGATGTCGAGATTCCCCTTGCGCGTATCCAGGGCGGTACCGCCATAACCGCGCCCACGCGTCCGCTTTCCGACGGCGAGCCGTACTTCCGCCAGCTCACATTCGACGAATGGGACATCCAGTACGCTGAAGCCACGTTCATGACATTGCCGAAGGACGACACGGCAAACGAGCAGCCCGATACGCACGCCTTTACCGTGCAGGCACATCTGCCACGGGGTGGACAGGCAACGCTGCGCATCAACAAAGTGACGCCTGCCGCGGGCAGCTCACCCGAAACCTTCACGCAGATTGGCCAAGTCAAGGCCAGCGCATCGGGCGCGGATAATCTGGCGACGTTCACGCTCGAAGACACGTTCCTCGATGCAGCGTCGAGCCTTCTGGAAGAAGGATGCAAGCTGCGCTTTGTCCTTGACTATCAGGGCAAAACCTATACACTCTCCTCCCCCATGGCCGTTGTCACCGCGCCGGCCGCAAAGGCAGAATCGGGTTCGACCACCATCATTCCCACTACCATGGACCAAGAGATCACTCCGTTTGATTTCCCCGCGGCGTTTCCCGGCATCGGCGGCAATAAGTTCACGTGTTGGATGCCCACATTTCCGATCCTCTTCGATTTCTCGTTTGCTGGATACGTGCTGTTTGGCGGAGGATACAAACCAGCCAGCTATATGAACGATTCGGGCAACCCTGATCCGGAATACTGGAAGAAATCGCCGCGTGAGTCGGGCGCCAAGCAGGCAAACCGCTACCTCGACGAGATGGAGGGGAAGTGGAATCAGTACAAAAGTATGAGTGCCGGTTCGGGCACCGATCCAAGAAACACCAAGCTCCTTCGTCACCATTGCACGCCGCTGTTCACGATGGATATCGCCACACAGCTGTACGGCTCGCTCGCCTACGATTGGGTGGGCAAAACCTGGGGTAACAACAACGACCCCGCATACGGCAATATTAAGGCCCTCTTCCAGGTAAGAACCGACCTCAATTGGACCGAGCAGTTTACCCTAGGACCGGTGCCGTTTTTCCTAAACGTCAACCCCTGGGTGCTGGCGAAGCTGGCGCTCGCCGTGGGCGCCCACACGCACGGCAGCGGCGCGGCGTTTTTCAAGAACATTTCGCTCGACTATTCAAACACGTCGGGCTCGTTCACCATCCAGATCGGGCTTGCCGTCACCTTTGGCGCCGGCGTTGCAGGCGTCGCTTCGTCTGCCGTGCGCGGCGCCGCATCCCTCACGCTGTTCATTGGGTACGAGAAGGCAGATGGACACCAGCTTCCGCGACTGCGCGTAGGTGCAGACGTCGATGTCGATGTGATACTCCAGTTCGTAATGTTCAAGTGGACCGCCAAGGCTTGGTCGGGGTCGTGGCCCACACTCCTCGATTCGTGGAATATGTCGGTGAACAATGGCAACCAGTATGTGCTCCAGCGCTCTGAGCTCGCATTGGGTGGAGATACGCCTTACACGCTGGATGCCCGCTTCGGCACGCCCGGCAACATCGAGGCGGGCGGCGTGCCGCAATTTATCGCATCGGCCACCATCGTCACCAACGCCGAGCTGCTCGCGCGCGCCGAGGTTAAAGCCACTGCCGTAAACGCCGCGCCTGTCGCACGCGATTGGGAGCAAGCGGTCACGCGCATTGAACTCGAGGCAGATGCGGAGAGCGACGACACGAGACAGGTCGAACATTTCGTCCACGTGCTGATGGAGAACGATGAAAATGCCGCGCCGATGTATGAGTACACCTACATCGGTCAGGCAACGAACGCCGTTGCTGACCCGAACGCCAATTCTGCCGGCGTGTCGGAGGACGAGCGTGGCGGCATCAAGCCCTCGAGCGACAACGTGCTGTTTGCTGGCGTGCTCAGCGAAGCCCACATGAAGCTGGCAATGATTGCCGGCGTAGAATGCCTATTCCGTATCGCCTCGGTGCGCTACGGCGAGAATGGTCGTTCGCGCCTGGTGGTGCATACAAAGACGAACGGCACGTGGTCCGCTCCCACGCCCGTGGACTTCCCCCTTGGGTTTGGCGAGGGCGATGTGGAGCGCGACGGCATATTCGATTACGACTTCGACGTGGTGGAATATACAGACGGGAGGGGAAACCAGGACGCCTACGTGCTGCTGGTCTCGGGCGAGCGCCCCGCCGGCGACAACACCCTTTTCGATACGGCGAGCACATCCGGCATACTGTCCGTTGTGCGCCTGCGCATAAGCAACGACGGAGTTCGCGTGATATCGCACACGTCGTGGCGCAGCATCTCGCGCGGCCGCCTTCAGGAGGATGGCTACCATTGCCTGCAGTGCCCGCGTATCACGGTGGGCAAGACGCTGGTCGACGGGCGCCTGTCGGGCGCCTACCTCCACCGCCGCGGAACCACCGCAGAAAAGGCGCTCGGCAGCGAGGCCGAGGTTGCGCTGGAGTGCTTTACCCTGTGGTCGGACGTTTCGGGCGACAGTCTCACGTTCCGTCAGGTCCTCCGCTTTCCGCAGGCACCGTCGAGCATCGAGCTCGGCGCGCCCGAGAATATCAACGGCAAAATGGTGGTGCCCGTTGCATACGAGACTGCAGGCGGTTGTGGCTGTGCATCGTACGCCGTGATCGGCCAGTCCATTGCGGGCTGGGGCGTTATGTCGCCAGATGCTACAGTACCCCACGCGGTGCCGTGGCCGCAGCACACGGGCTTTTTGGCTACCGTCAACGAGCAACTGCAGCATATTACTTGGGCACGAGGCGCATCGGCATTTGCAACGCAGCCCGTGGGTGCCGCAGGCTGTGGCCCGGCATCGTTTAGCGTAAGCAACAACGGCAGGTGCGTGCTCTATGTAGAGAACACCGATGGTAAGGTGGGACAAACCTACGACGAAGAAGGCAACCCGGTAGCAGTGATGGGCAAGCACTTCCGCATCTTCGCCAGCACCTTGGCAGGCGATCTGTTTACGGAGCCGTTCGTGATGTGCGAGCTGGACCATCCCGTCGATCAGATAACGACATTTTTGACGTCGGGGGGCATGCTCTCCGCGCTCGCTACGCACATTGTGAGCGCGGAGAAGAGCGAGGCAGAGCTGCACGGCATCGAAGTGCCCTTGGTGGCGTGTGCCACTCCGACGGGCGCAGTCGCTACCTCGGGCGCGGTGGTGCCTAGAGCAACAGGCGAATCCTTCATGGTCACGGTGCGAAACGACGGCAACACCTTGCTGACCGCCGGCACGATCGATCTGTACCGAGAGGGCTCCAGCCAGCCGTTCTCCAGCGCATCCATCGGGTTCGGAGCGAACACACGCATGGCATCGATCTACGATCCAGAGCTTGCCGAGGACGCTTCGGCCAACGACATGACACACGTGAAGTACGCGCTCGAGACGCTGGGCGCACGTTTTGCAACGCACCCACTGGTAGCCGACAGTGGCAACGCCGTGCTGGCACCAGGTTGCACGGCACAGTTCCGCATGAGCTTCGCCATCCCCGAGAGTTGGAGCGACGAAGTGGGCAAACGCGTAACGCTGTATGCGAAGGCGCGTAATCTGGTGGCGCTCGATCCCGTAACGCTCGAGGAAATTCGACCGGGCGCAAACTCGGCGCTGGGTGCCGTACTGCACGAGCTTCATGTGCCCGACGCGGCATGCGAACGCTCAGAAGTTCAGGTCGGCGTATGCGACAGCGCGGATACGACAGGGCTTCACGACGCCCCGATGACAGCAGATGGCGATGGCGGCTCGAGTGGCGGCGGTACTGACAAGGGCGGCGGCTCCGGCGGAAGCAGCTCCGGCAGTGGCAAGGACCACGGCAATAACAAGCGCTCCGGAAAAGCGGGCGCGCTTGCGGGCACGGGCGATGTCAACGCTCCCCTTACGGCAGCCGCTACAGCACTCGCCGCGGCAGGCGCCGGCCTCATCGCCTACAGCGCCCGCCGCACGGCGCTCGAAAAAGACACCGCCAATGAGGTCAATTCGGATAGGTCTCGCTAGCTCCTAGTTACTTTTGTGAGAGACGCCGACTCGGCTCATCGGACACCAAAAGGGGCTGGCCCCGATAACTCGGAGCCAGCCCTGAGTCGCCTGACATGGGAATCGCAACCCGCTACTTGAGCTTCAATGCCTCCATCATGGGCGCGGCGGCGTCCCAATCGATCTTCCAGCCAATCGACACGCGGACGGTCTCGCCCGTCGCGGGAGCCGTCGCAAACAGCGTATGGCCGTTGTCGGGACCGGTAAAGCGCAGCCACGTTATGCCGTTGTACTCGACCTGGTCGGTTGTTGTCTCCTTGCCTTCGTAGACCTGCTCTAGGCTTGCAACCTCTTCCTCCGGCGAGCGCGGGAAGATGCTGATGTTCAGGCGTCCTCCAGTCTCGTCGTGGAAGAAGTTTGCCTTTTCGCGCTCTTCGTCGGACGAATCCAGCGTGTACCCATCGGCGGCCTCGATGCTGTACGATGCGCAGTCGATGCCCGTTAAATCTGCCTTCTCGCCAGAATCGGCCACGCCGCCGGCCGCCTTGAACTCCTTGGTCTCGCATCCCGTGGTGTCAAAGTGCATGGCCTCATGATTCTTGGCGGGGGCATAAGCGTCTACGAACTCGACAGTGATGGGCCCGTAGTACGCCGTCTTGGGCGCCCAGAAATACACGTACTCAACGGTCTCGCCCGGGCCGATATCTGGCCTCTCGGAAAGGTCGATGCCCTCGTGCAGCTCATCGGGAGCCTCGCTTGCAACGTAGTCGAGCACGGCCGCCTTGCCGGAAGTAAACAACGGGTCGCCTGCCTCAAGATCGCCCTGGGCAGCATGCACGTTAAAGGAACTGAACGTCCTGTTCTTTGTGTTGTTGTTGGTGATCTTGATGTGCAGGTAAAAGCCGTCCTGCAGCTTGGCATCGCCGCGATAGAACGTACCGTGAGCCACCGACTCATAGGTAATGCCTGCCACCTCGACCGTCTGCGAATCATAGGCCCTGGGCTTTTCCTGCACAGGCGCGCTGCCGCCCGAACCGCCAGGCGAGCCGCTCGGAGCACTACCGCCACAGCCGGCCACTGTACACGCCAGCACGGCCGAAAGCGTCACGGTGGGAATTCCTAACAGCAGTTTCTTTGTCATGGGCCTCATCATTCTCACCGCTCCTTTCGGCTTGCAGCTCATCCATTGCCCGAGTCCCAAGTCGACCCCGTGGCATCGGCTTCCACTATGAGCGTATGACGAAACACGGCGCCGGCGAAGTGACCCGTGGCCCAAATAACGACCCACCAGCGTTCCTTATGGGCCAAAAGAACTCGCACATGCACGCCCCCGGCCCATAAAACGAGACGTCTGTCCCAATGTTCGATTCGATCCAACAATCCGCACGACACGTTTTCGACAACGTATCCAACCGCAAACGCAGCAAGACGCATTCGGCCGCCTTCAAATTTACTCGGGCAGAACCGACTCGGTTTTGTCCGAGTAAACTCGAGCATAAACTGATCCATGCGATACAATTAACTCGGACAAAACCGAGTCGGAAGGAACCGAGTAAGTGGAATTTATTGGCAGGGAGCGTGAGCTCGCCCGTATTAAGAAAACGCTCAAAGCACCCGAGCAGCGCAATGTTCTCATTTACGGCAGGCGTCGCGTCGGAAAAAGTGAGCTCATCAAGCAGGCGCTAACCGATTTGTCGGACGTCGCAACGGTCTATTACGAGTGCCGCCAAACCTCCGAGGCAGACAACCTCGAGAGTCTGTCCGTCCTTGTTGCTGAAGCGCTGAGCTTTCCTCCGCTCGCCTTCACAGGCATCCGCGAGCTCATCGAATTTCTGTTTGCCCAAGCTAAAGACAAGAACATTACCCTCGTTCTCGACGAATACCCCTACTTGAGAGATGCGGTTAAAGGCTTAGACAGCATTCTTCAGACCTCAATCGACGCCCACAGGGAAGACTCACGTTTAAACATTGTCCTGTGCGGCTCCTACGTTGAGATTATGAAATCCCTCATCGAGCATGAAAGCCCCCTCTACGGGCGAATTGATCTCGCGCTTGAGCTTAAGCCCATGGATTACTTTGACGCTGCGAAGTTCTATCCCGCGTTCTCGCCCGAGGACAAGGTGCGGCTCTATAGCGTTTTTGGCGGTATCCCCTTTTACAATCGCCTCATCGATCAATCCCAAAGCGTACGCGACAACATCATCGAGCTCGTCACGGAACCTGGCGCCCGCTTAGAAAGCGAGGTGCCGTCCTATCTCAACGCCGAGATCTCGAAGATGACCAACGCCAACGAAGTTTTCGGGGCTCTCGCACAAGGCTACTCCCGTTGGGGGGACGTGCTGGCACAGTCGCACGTCTCGAGCGGTCCGGCCATGGCAGACGTGCTCGACAAGCTCATGTCACTCGAAATCGTCCAAAAGCGTGCACCCATCAACGACCCTACGAACAAGCGCAAGTCTGGCTACTTTGTAGTGGATCCGCTTTCGCTCTTTTACTATCGCTATGTTTTCCGCAATGCCTCAGCGCGTCAGCTGCTCGACCCGGAAGTCTTCTATGATCGTCACGTCTTCCAAGACTTCGAGGAAAACTACGTTCCTCATATGTTCGAGGAGATCTGCCGTCAATACCTCGTGCGGCAGAACAGGACCGGCAAGATCGAACCGGCTTTCGACGCCATAGGCAAGTACTGGTACGACGACCCCGCAAACAAAACGAGCGGCGAATTCGATGTGGTAACGCAAGACCCCGAGGGCTACGCATTCTACGAAGCAAAGTTCCGCAAATCCCCCATCACGCAAAAAATGGTCGACGAGGAAATCGCCCAAGTCGAGGCAACGGGACTCAAGTGCCATCGCTATGGATTCTTCTCCCGTTCGGGCTTCGAAGCTGGCGAAAGCGATCGAACCGTCTTCATCGACCTGCCGCAGATGTTTGGATAGGACAGGACAGGTCCCTCCCGCATTCCAAGCATTCATTATCTAATCGAACGGTTGTTCGATGGATTTCGTGTTGGTTGGAATCGTCTGTGGGCTGGGCTATGCTACCTTGACTATCTATATGACTTAAACGCAGCAAAGGAGCACCGAGAGAGCGAGTATGGCAAAAAACACCGCAAACTATGGTAACGACAGTATCCGCCAGCTCAAGGACGAGGAGCGCGTACGCCTGCGCCCCGCCGTTATCTTTGGCTCGGACGGGCTCGACGGCTGCGCGCATGCCGCCTTCGAGATTCTGTCCAACGCCGTTGACGAGGCGCGCCAGGGCTACGGCAAGCTCATCACCCTTACCGCCTTTCGCGATGGCTCCATTCAGGTAGAGGACAACGGCCGTGGCTGCCCGCTCGACTGGAACCCCTCCGAGAAGCGCTTTAACTGGGAACTCGTCTTTTGCGAGCTCTACGCCGGCGGCAAATACAATAACAACCAGGGCGGCGACTACGACTTCTCGCTCGGTACCAACGGCCTGGGCTCGTGCGCGACCCAGTACGCCTCCGAGTACATGGACGTCACGGTTTGGCGCGATGGCAACAAGTACTCCCTGCACTTTAAGAAGGGCAAGGTTGTCGGCGCCAAGAAGAAGGCACTCGAGATTGAGCCCAGCGACGAGAACCGCACCGGCACCACCATCAAGTGGCGCCCCGATCTTGAGGTCTTTACCTCGATCAGCATTCCCCACGACTGGTATCGCGAGACCATGCGCCGCCAGGCCGTGGTCAACGCCAACGTGACCTTCCGCCTGCGCATCGAGGGCGACGATGGTGAGTTTTCCGAAGAGGATTTTTGCTATCCCAAGGGCATCGAGGACTATGTGCTCGAGAAGGTCGGTACCGACTACCTTACCGAGCCCTTCTTTATCGAGGCCGACCGTCGCGGTCGCGACCGCGAGGACCTGCCCGACTACAACGTGAAGATTACCGCGTGCATGTGCTTCTCGCGCACCTTCATGATGCAGGAGTACTACCACAACTCATCGTGGCTCGAGAACGGCGGTTCGCCCGAGAAGGCCGCCCGCAGCGCTCTGACCAGCGCCATCGATGCCTACATCAAGCAACAGGGCAAGTACAACAAAAACGAGAGCGGCATTAAGTGGCAAGACGTCCAGGACTGCCTGGTGCTGGTGACCAACTGCTTCTCCACCCAGACGTCCTAGGAAAACCAGACTAAGAAGGCCATCAACAACCGCTTTATCCAGCAGGCTATGACGGCCTTCTTTAAGGAGCGCCTCTCGACCTACTTGATCGAGAACAAAGACGCTGCCAACAAGATCATGGAGCAGGTGCTCATCAACAAGCGCTCGCGCGAGAACGCCGAAAAGACGCGCCAGAGCATCAAGACCAACCTGCAGCAGAAGACCGACATGGCCAACCGCGTGCAGAAGTTCATCGACTGCCGCTCCAAAGATAAGAACCGTCGCGAGATCTACATCGTAGAGGGCGACTCGGCAGCAGGCGCCATTCGCACCTCGCGCGATGCCGAGTTCCAGGGCGTTATGCCCGTCCGCGGTAAGATCCTCAACTGCCTGAAAGAGGACTACCCGCGCATCTTTAAGTCCGACATCATCATGGACCTTATGCGCGTGCTGGGCTGCGGTGTGGAGATCAAGGACAAGCGCATCAAGAACCTTGGTGCCTTTGACCTGGACAACCTCAACTGGAACAAGGTCATCATCTGTACGGACGCCGACGTCGACGGTTATCACATCCGTACGCTCGTGCTCACCATGCTCTACCGCCTGGTGCCCACGCTTATCGACGAGGGTTACGTGTATATCGCCGAATCGCCGCTCTACGAGATCAACTGCAAAGAGAAGACCTACTTTGCCTACACCGAGCTCGAGAAGAACGGCATCCTCAAGGAGATTGGCGACCAAAAGTGCTCCATCAACCGCTCCAAGGGTCTTGGTGAGAACGACCCGGACATGATGTGGCTCACCACCATGAATCCCGAGACGCGTCGTCTGATCAAGGTGGAGCCCGAGGACGTCACCAAGATGGAAACCATGTTCAACCTGTTGCTGGGCAACGACGAGGCAGGCCGCAAGCGCCATATCTCCGAGCACGGCAAGGAATATCTGGACCAGCTGGACCTGCAATAGCAGCAAATCGATAACGACGGCCCATAAGAAGTTCAAGAGGAAATCGTGGCAAAGAAGAAGACGAAGAACCAGCCAAAGAAAAAGCAGGTCAACGCCGAAAACGTCATCGGCCTGCACTCCGAGGTCACCGACCAGCCGATCACGCAGACGCTCGAGGTCAACTACATGCCCTACGCCATGAGCGTCAACGTCTCGCGTGCGTTCCCCGAGATCGACGGTTTTAAGCCCTCGCACCGCAAGCTGCTCTACACCATGTACAAGATGGGTCTGCTCAAGGGCGAGCGCCAGAAGAGCGCCAACATCGTGGGTCAGACCATGAAGCTCAACCCTCACGGCGATGCCGCGATCTACGAGACGATGGTGCGTCTAGCAACCGGCAACGAGGCGCTGCTCGCCCCCTTCGTGGAGTCGAAGGGCAACTTTGGTAAGTACTATTCGGGTGATCTAAGCTATGCCGCCTCGCGTTATACCGAGGCCAAGCTCTCCCCCATCAGTGCCGAGATCTTCAAGGACATCGACAAGAACCCGGTCGACTTCGTCGACAGCTACGACGGTGCCATGAAGGAGCCGCGCCTGCTGCCCACCACGTTCCCCAACATCCTTGTCTCGGCCAACAAGGGCATCGGCGTCGCCATGGCGTCCGACATCTGCGGCTTTAACCTCAACGAGGTCTGCACCGCCACCATACGCTACCTGCAGGATCCCGACTGCGACCTGCTCGAGTACATGCCCATGCCCGACTTCTCGACCGGCGGCGAAATTATCTACCGCCGCGAGGAGATGGAGAAGATCGTCGAGACCGGCCTTGGCAGCTTCCAGATCCGCTCCCGCTGGCGCTGGATTCCCGAAGAGCGCATCATCGAGGTCTACGAGATCCCCTACACCACCAAGACCGATGTCATCATCGAGCGCATCATCAAGCTCTCCAAAGAGGGCAAGGTCAAGGAGATCGCTGACATCCGCGACGAGACCGACCTCTCGGGCTTGCGCATCGCCATCGACCTTAAGCGCGGTGTCGACCCCGACAAACTCATGGCCAAGCTCTATCGCTCGACCACGCTGCAGGATTCGTTCTCGTGCAACTTCAACGTGCTCGTCGACGGATATCCCCGTGTTATGGGCGTGCGCCAGATTCTGCACGAGTGGGTCAAGTGGCGTATTGAGTCCACGCGTCGCCGCATTAACTTTGACCTGGGCAAAAAGTCCGAGCGCCTGCACCTACTGCACGGCCTCGAGGCGATCTTGCTCGACATCGACAAGGCCATCGCCATCATCCGCGGCACCAAACTCGAGGCCGAGGTCGTGCCCAACCTTATGCGCGGCTTCGACATCGACGAGACCCAAGCCGAGTTTGTTGCCGAGCTTAAACTCCGCAACATCAACGAGGAGTACATCCTCAACCGCACCAAGGACATCGCCAAGCTCGAGGGTGAGATCGCCGAGCTTGAGGAAATCCTCTCCAGCGAGGAGAACATCAAGAAGGTCATCAGCGACGAGCTGGCCGCGGTCAACAAGAAATATGTGATGCCGCGCCGCACGGGCAGGATCGAGCCCCATGAGGTTATCGAGGTAAGCTTGGAGCCCGAGGTCGAGGAGTACCCGGTCACCATCATGCTCTCGCGCGAGGGCTACCTTAAGAAGATGACGGACCGCGTGCTCAAGAAGGCGACCACGCTCAAGTACAAGGACGGTGACAAACCCTTTATTGAGTTCCCGTCCTCCAACACCCACGAGCTACTGGTCTTTACCAACAAGAGCCAGGTGTACAAGTGCAAGGTTGCGGCGTTTGAGGACACCAAGTCGGCCCAGCTGGGCTCGTACCTGCCGACCGATCTCGAGATGGAACCCGACGAGAGCGTCATCTGGGTCATCGACCCCGAGGACTACAAGGCCGACGTGCTGTTTGTCTTTGAGAACGGCCGCGTGGTGCGCGTCGCGCTTTCTGGATACGTCACCAAGACCAACCGCAAGCGCCTCAAAAACGCCATCTACGGTGGCAGCAAGCTGCTGTATGCCCAGGTGCTCAAGGAGGATCGCGACATCGCGCTGGTCTCGAGCGACTATCGTTTGATGAACTTCAACACGTCACTGCTCAAGACCAAGACGACTACCAACACGCAGGGCGTCCAGGCCTTTACGGCCAAGAAGGGCCGCTCGGTCACCACCGTCGGCACAACCGAAGAGATCCTTGGCGCCGGCGTCTCGGCCGAGAAGTTCACCGCGCAGAGTCTGCCCTCCGCCGGTGCCCTCATGAAAGAAAACGACATGCCGAGTCTGTTTGATTAGGACGACGGCAGAACCGCCATAGTTTTACAAAGCAGCGGGGCCCGGAGCGCAGCAATATCGCGCCCCGGGCCCCGCTCGTTGCGGAGGTCATCCTCGGAAATGTCGACGATACGGGGGCTTCCCGCACCGTCCTAAGCCGTTAGCAAAACTCGCAAAAGTTAGCAAAAGTTGCAAAAATTAGCAAAACTTGCAAAGGAGCCACCACGGAGTACAGCAAATGGCTCCGCCATGCCAGGCATGCTCGAAGATATTATCGAGCGAACCAAAGAAGCGGCAGATAGCTACCTTTCACAGTCTCACGCGCGCATGAACGGCGTTCAAATTGGTCCAGTGGGCATCGATTGGACATATGTTCAAGAAGCCCAGGGCAACTGGCGCACGTGCATGAATGGCATCTTCAGGCAACTCGAGAAGCATGGCATCGGGCTTCTCTCGAAACGACCTATCGAGAGCTTTCCGATAAAGACATTGAGTTTTTGCTCGCGATGCTGCCCGATTCTGGCCCCAGCAGGGTCTCGGAGATAGCCAAACGCATGGGCGTCGCCAGCAACTACACAAGCCAATACAAACGCCGCCTCCTGGAGGACGGCGTCATTGGAGAGCGCGGGCGTGGTCTCGTTGGCTTTGACATTCCCGCGTTCAGGGAATTCTTGAACGAGAAGGCGTTTTAGCACGCCGGAATTGTCCGCGGAAGCATCAACGCATGGCAATCAGCATTCCTCTTGGTAAGGATAGCAAGCATTTTCCACCAACACCGATTGCCATGCGTTCTTCTTGTCCTTAGGCGAGCTTGCGAGCGAGCTCTCGCACCTCTTCCAACTTGGGCGAGGAGGCCATGCTGTCGCGCTCGGTCATGCCGCTAATGGTGACAATGCCCTGGTCCTCCCACTTGCAGTACGCGCATGTGGCCCTATACATAGCAATCGCCGCATCATAGACGCCCTCGCTGTGGCTATCGAGCAAAAGGGCCGTCTTGGTGAACGGGAAGCCTGTAGCACCGAAGGCGTACAGGCGGTCGATGGCGGCCTTCTCCTGCGCAGTGATATCAAACCAGTAGATAGGCGAAGCGAAGACAACCATATCGGCGCCTTTCAGCGACTCGATCACGTCGGCCATGTCATCCTTCTGCACGCAAGTGCCCTCATGGGCGAAGCAATACTGACACCCCAGGCAACCAGCGATTTTCTTGCTGGCAACACGGACGACCTCGACCGTATTGCCGCCCTCACGCGCGGTCTCGGCAAACGCCTCGACCATGGTGTCGGTATTGGCGCCCTTGCGCGGGCTACCACTCAATACAACGATATTCATAAGAATCTCCCTCCTTCATGCCGCAGGCGCGCGGCATATTTTTTGTTTTAACCAAAACAGATGGAGCTATGCAGTCGCCTCGTTTCAGCTACTTCCACTTAGTAATAGGAGCCACTGGTCAAAAGCCTGTCAACATCAAAACAAGTTTTCAATCTATCGATTCTACGTGAGGCAATGGTCCCCATTTGATGCCCGCACTGTTTGCGCACTAGGGAGCAAAAGAATCTGGCCGCCGCTCAAATAAGATCACCGCCATCTTGCATAAACGACGCCATGTTAAGGTGCCTGACGCCATCCCTCTCCTGCAATAGAGGATCAAGCGTGAACAAGTAGCGCGGATACCCATCCCTGATGTGGCCGAACGGCCTGTACTCGCGCTCCTCGACGCCTCTGTCGGCAATCGACATAGAGACCTGGATGTAGGCGTAAGCATTGCGCCTACGAGCGATGAAGTCACACTCGAGCTTCCCAATACGGCCCACAGAAAGCTCGTACCCGCGCGATGCAAGATAGAGGTAGAGCACGTTCTCCAACGCCGGCCCGTAGTTAATCCTCGCATCCGTGTTCATGGCGAAATAGAAGCCGGGATCAGCCAGGTAGTACTTCTCTTCGCGGATAAGCGATCGCCGAGACTTGAGATCGAACCTCGAGCAGCGATAAAGGATCTTCGCGTCAACAAGAATCTGGATATACCGATTGAGCGTTTCGCGCTTGATGGGAATCTTCTCGACATCATTGAAGTACGCAAGGAGGTTCTTCAGGTTCGTCGGCGCACCAAAGTTGTTGATGAGATACGTCTGGACGGCATCGAAAACCGAGACATTCTTAATCTTGTTCGAATGTTTGACATCCTTTTCAAAGATCTCATGAATAACACTCTTGATATAGGTGCGCTTTTCATCCTCGCCCTCATACTCCAACGCTTTGGGAAATCCTCCAAGGGTCAGGTACTCGGTAAACTCTCCTACGAGAACGTCATTGACAGGCTTGCCGAGAAAACGCTTCATATCGATATATTCCGCAAAGTCGAGTGGGAACACTTCGAACTCGATATAGCGACCCGTCAGCTTTGTAACAAGCTGCCCAGAAAGCAGATATGAATTCGAACCGGTAATGAAAATGGACCAACCGCCATCTGTCCGGTAGCCGTTGATGAGCAGCTCGAATTCCTCTACGTTCTGAATCTCATCGATGAAGAGGTACTTCGTCTCCTCAGTGTCTGCTGAGGTCGACATGTCAATCAGATTTTCGAGCTCATCGGTCGTCTTGACCTTCCTGTTCTCCCGTGAGTCGAGGTCGATATAGATGATGTGGTCGCTCGCTACACCGGATTCCACAAGTTCGCCTGCGATTGATTGCATGAGGCAGGATTTACCACACCTGCGAACACCGGTGATTACCTTGATCATCCCGTCATCGTGGTAGAAACCACGCATTTGCTTCAGATACTTTTCACGTCGGTATATACGCAAGATGCACCCCCTTTTTTTTAGTGTCAATTTTATCAGTTATGGGGGTACTTTTTTACATTTTATAAAAAAGCGTACCGATAACTTATTCTCACTTAGTTTCGGAAGTCGAGCAGGCGGTCGCGGTAGTACCCGTACTGCGCCCGGCGTGCCTCGATCTCGGCAGGGATACCGTCGGTGAGCGATTTCGTTAGGGTGTCGAAGCGGTCGAGGATGTCAACGACCTTCCGCTGGGTGGCGATGGATGGGGCGGGAATCTCGACTCTCGCTAAGTCCACAGGCGCGGCTTCGATTGCCTTTTTCGATTTAGCGTATTGCTCTTCAGATCATCGTGGTGTGCTCGTAGCCGCGCTCCACGAGGAGCCGCTCGGCAACGTCGAGAATCTTCTCGACCGTCTCCTCCGGGTACTTATTGCGTGCCACGGGCACCTCCGTCCTTGTTATCGCGATAAACATACCATGAGTGGCGTACGGGTCGAGAAGGGCTGGCGCCAAAAGAGCCCAACGGCCGTTACAGCTTCGTTAGAAACGTGCCCCACCATGGATGGTGAACCCGAAAGGTAAGGCGCGCGAGCACGGCGACTCGGCCCGCGCGCCCGGAAGAGAAAGGACGAACCCATGGGTTACATGCTCGAGACGCGCGGGCTCACCAAGCGCTTCGGCCGCGGCGACCAGGCGCAGGATGCCGTGGCCGACGTGAGCCTTCATATCCGCGAGGGCGAGGTGTACGGGCTGCTCGGCCCCAACGGCGCCGGCAAGTCGACAACGCTCAAGATGATCTGCGGGATGCTGCGGCCGACGGCCGGGGAGATCCTCTTTGCCGGGCACGCCTGGCGCCGCGAGGACCTCTACGCAATCGGCAGCCTCATCGAGGAGGCGCCGCTCTACCCCAACCTCACCGCGCGCGAGAACCTGCGCGTGCGCACCACGCTGCTGGGCCTTCCCGAGAGCCGCATAGATGAGGCACTCGCCGCCGTGGACCTCGCGGACACCGGGAAGAAGCGCGCCGGGCGCTTCTCGATGGGCATGCGGCAGCGCCTGGGGCTCGCGCTGGCGCTGATCGCCCGGCCACGCCTGCTCGTGCTCGACGAGCCCACCAACGGCCTCGACCCCATCGGCATCGAGGAGCTGCGCGACCAGATCCGCGGCTTCGCGGCGGCGGGCACGACGGTGATCGTCTCGAGCCACATCCTCTCCGAGGTGCAGCAGATGGCGGACACCATCGGCATCATCTACGGGGGGCACCTCGCCTACGAGGATGCGCTTCGACCCGGGCAGGACCTCGAGGAACTCTTCATGAGCGTCTGCCGGGAGGGGCGTCGAGCGCGCGGGGAGGTGGCGGCATGACGGGCGAGAAAGGCGGGCTGCTCGCGGGCCTGCGCGCCGAGGCCCTGAAGTCGCGCCACGCGGCACCGGTTCGCCTGGCCGTGCTCATGGCGCTGCCGATGCCGCTGCTCGGCGCGATGCCCTACCGGGGCGTGCAGATCTTCAGCGCGTGGAACTACTGGTACGCGCTCTTCCTGCCCGTGTCTCTCTCGCTCGTGGTGGCGTGCGTCGCGCGGACGGACGCGCGCACGCGAATGCGGGGGCTTCTGGGCCTGGGCTTCCCGCTCGGGCGCGCCTGGTGGGCCAAGGCGCTCTGGTGCCTCGCGCTCTGCACGCTCTCGAACCTCGTGGTCTTCGGCATCTACCTCGCGGGATCGGCGTTCTCCTCGCAGGGCCTCACGGCCGCGGGCACGCTCACGATGCTCCTCTGCGCGCTCGCCAACACGGTAACCGCGGCGTGGATGATCCCCGCAGGGCTCTTCCTCACGGCGCGGCTCGGCATGCTCGCGGGCATCTTCTGCCCGCTCGCCACGCAGCTCGTGGGTGGGTTCGCCTGGTCGCTGATACCGCTGCCACAGCTCTTTCCGCCGTCGGCGAGCATGGTCATCCCCACGAGCTTCATCCCCGTGCTGCCGAGCGGCGAGCCACTCGCGGCGGACATGGCGCTCGGCGGGGCGCTCACGGCGGGCGGCATGCTCACACTGGCGGGCCTTGCGGTCTGCGCGCTCGCGTTCGCCGCGCTCACGGCGGCGGGCGCGGCCTGGTTCGCGCGCTCCGAGGAGAGATGATGGCCATGACACGACTCTCCGACCCGACGCCGCGCATGACTCTCCCGCGGGCCCTGCTCTCCGAGGCCCTGCGCCTGGCGCGCTCCCCGCTCACGGCGGTGCACCTCGTCTGCGGCCTGGCAGCCGGTCTTGCCTGCGGCGAGTACTTCTCTGTAACCCGATGGGACCCGGCGCTGGGCGCGGACGCCTACGCCCAGTTCCTCGGCGCCCTCATGCCGCTCATGTCCGCCATCGTCTGTGGATTGGCTACACTGATGTGGACAGTTCCGGGAGGGGCGCGAGAGACGGGAGGGCCGTATATGAGGGACCCCAGGCACCCGAGGCATTTCACCGACGAGTTCAAGAGGCAGATAGTCGACCTCTACAACGCCGGAAAGCC
>DBEYYU010000055.1:0-30486 GCA_048184855.1 Collinsella aerofaciens | reverse complement strand
CTTCGCCGCAGACTTGTAGCCGTGGCCTCGCTCGAAGAGCCCGATCGCCGCCTTCCTGGCCTCGATGTCGTGCTTCACCCTCAAGTCGACTCGCATAAAAAGCCTCCCATTTCTCGTGTCCAAGAAATGGGAGGCAGTTCAGAATGCTGTCGGGCGCGTTTTTGATGTATCGATTTTTAGCCGAGGCAGGTCCAGTTGACGGGGGTCGAGCCGTGCTGTTCGAGTAGTCGATTGGCAGCGGAGAAGGGGCACGACCCCATAAAAGCGGGGAGTTCTGCCGTGGCACGGTTGGCCGAAAGCGGCGAGGGGTGCGTAGAGGCCAGGCAGAACTTGCCGGTTGTCTTGCCCGCACCAGTTGCGACGATCTTGCCTTCGACCATCTGCTGGGCAAAGCGACCCCATGTCAAAAAGACTACCGGCTGGGGCAGCTGGCAGCAGCGTTCGATAACGTAGTCGGTGAGCGTGTTCCAGCCAAGCTTGGCGTGCGAGTTAGCGGCATGCTCGCGCACGGTGAGCGTAGTGTTGAGGAGCAGGACGCCCTGTTGTGCCCATGGTGTTAGATCTCCCGTGGCGGGAATGGGGCAACCCAGATCGGCTTTGAGTTCCTTATAGATGTTGCGCAGGCTCGGCGGCAACTTGGTTTGCGTCGCGGGGACCGAGAACGACAGCCCCATTGCCTGGTTGGGTCCGTGATAGGGGTCCTGACCCAAGATGACAACTTTGACCTGGTCGGCCGGCGTGTAGGCGAGGGCATTGAGGATGTCGTCTTGTGCCGGGTAGATGGTCTGCTCGGTACGCAAAAGGGCGATGCGCTCGAGCAGCAGGTTCGTAGTGTCACGTACCGGCTGCGGCGCATCGCCCAACCAAGTTGCTATGTTGCGGTCGCGGGTCGCGGCGTCCATGGGGCTCCTTTACGTCAGATGCTCTGCTGGCATCTATTGTAAAGGCGCACCGGTTGCCTTTATGCCACGGCTGTATGAAGAGTGGGGTCTACGAGACGTGCTCGGGCGCTCCTGCCATGCGAGCCTGTTCATGTGCGCGGAGGCGCGGAAGCTCGACGGTTGCCACCATGACGCCGGTGAGGATGAGAGCGGCGCCAAAGAAGGCGATGGGGCTCAGAACCTCGCCGACCAGGAAGAACGAGAAGACAGCGGAGCAGACCGGCTCAAGCGAGAAGGCGAAGCCGGTAGTCTCGGCGGGCACGTGGGGCTGCACGAGCGTCTGGGTGATAAAGCCGTAGGCAGAGCAGATGAGTGCGAGCGCGACGACGACCACGATCTCGCTGGGCGTACTGGGAAGTGTGAAACCGCCAAAGGTGAATGCGGCGATGCCCGAGAACAAGCCGCCAAAGCCCAGCTGCCAAACGCCCAGGGACAGCGGATCGACTTCTTCGACAAAGCGCTTGGCCACGATAATGTGGCTGGCATAGATAAAGGCCGAGAGCAGCATGATGATCGCGCCGGGATTCAGGCTGGTAAAGTCGGCGCCCGAGAGCAGCAACATACCGCAGGTGACGATGGCGGTGCCGATGAGCACTTTGCGCTCGGGGGCGCGACGCAGCAGGGCGGCGTTGGCAAACGGTACGATCACGACCGTCAGGCTCTGCAAAAAGCCGGCAGTGGAGGCGGACGTAAGGCTGGAGCCCAGGCACATGCAGGTGAGCTCGGTTGCCATAATGGCGCCGATGATGGCGGCACGGACCATAAGATCGCGGTTGATGCGCAACGCGTGCTTGTGGAAGAGCAACAGGCAGACCACAAAGGCGATGATGCAGCGTAGCGCGACGATGCTCGTGGCGTTCATGCTGTCCATGCCGATCTTCATGAGGGGATACGAAAAGCCCCATGCGACGGGAACGGAAAATGAGAGCGCGATTGCTTTTTTGCGATCCATGGGACTCCTTTTGTTACAGAACGGTTTCGCAAAAAGGATTCTGCTCTCAGATGTGGATGTAGTAAAGCGAATGTATCTTCAGTATGATTAAGAAATACTAATGTAGGCAGAAAAAGCCCTGGCAAAACGTTTTACGGCTGCATTGATGTGGAGGCGCGATGGCATCGCGGTATCAGATTGTGTGTATGGTGGTCGATCGCGGCAGTCTTAAGGGCGCGGCGGACGAGCTGGGCTATACGCAAAGCGCGGTGAGCCAGGCCGTCAAGGCGCTCGAGCGCGAGCTGGGCACCACGCTTATCGAGCGCGGTAAGCAGGGTGTTTCGCTTACGCGCGACGGTAAACAATATCTGCCGTACCTGCGCCAGATTGTGACCGCCGAGGCCGAGCTCGAGGGCAAGCGCCAGGAGCTGCTGGGACTTTCGTCAACTGATATTCGCATCGCGACGTTTACCAACGTGAGTCGAACCGTGCTGCCGCGCGTGATTCGCGACTTTGGAGCCCTGCACCCGGGCGTGCACTTTACTCTCAAGCAGGGCGATTACACGCGCAACGCCCAGTGGGTGCACGATGGCGTGGTTGATTTTTGCTTTACGGCACGCGGTTTTACCGCGGGGCTCGAGAAGCGCGTGGTCTATCACGACGAGTTGGTAGCATTGTTGCCGGCCGCGCATCCGCTGACGGCAAAGGAAAAGGTGACGCTCGCCGATCTGGCGTCCGAGCCGTTTGTGCTGCTGGATGAGGGCGAACAGAGCCTGGTGCTCGATGCATTCGCGGCGCATGGCCTGTCGCCGCACGTGACGAGCGAGGTTACCGACGACTACACCATCATGGCGATGGTGGAGGAGGGCCTAGGCGTGAGCATGCTCTACCGTCGTACTGTGGAGGGCATGCGTGCCGATATTCGCGTACGTCCCATCGTGCACGCCCCCTCGCGCGACGTAGTGGCGGCCTGGCGCAGCTGGGACACCATGCCCATCGCCACGAGGCGCTTTATCGACTATATGAGCTCTCATATTGTCAATTAATGACTGGCGCGGCGTTGAGTGCGGTGTTTAGCAGGCTGTCGCTTTGGCTTGGGTGACACGATAGGTGCGTGCCGGGTGGCAGAGTAGCACCGCCACGACCATAAAGAACGCCGTGGTGCCCAGGCTGATGGGGTAGACCATCATGATGTTCGCAAAGGTGCGGAAGTGCGGGAACACGCAGAACACCCAATAGAAGCGGATGCCGCAGACGCAGATCATGGTGATGAGGGCGGGCGTGAGCGAGATACCAAAGCCGCGCAGGTAGCCGGACATGTTTTCGTAGAACATGCTAAAGGCGTACGCCGGGAAGATCGAACATACGCGGATATAGCCGATCGAGACGATGTTGGGATCGCTGTTAAAGAGCGACAAGATCTCGCGCCCCAGGCCGACAATAACGATGATCGTGGTGAGTGCAACGATACCGCCTTCGACCAGGCAGACCTTGAGCGTTTTGGTGCAGCGGTCGATTTGGCGGGCACCGTGGTTTTGTCCCACAAAGGTGGTGCAAGCCTGGCTAAAGCTGTTGAGCAGGTTGTAGCATACGTACTCCAGGCTCATGGCGGCGCTCGATGCCGCCATGACCTCGGTGCCCAGGCTGTTAATGGCGGACTGGATGATGATGTTGGCTACGGCAAAGACGGCGCTTTGGATGCCGGCGGGCAGGCCGATCTTGACGATGCGCTTGAGGGCGACGGTGTCGATAGCCAGGTCGCGTGGGGTGACGCGGACGACGGAGTTGGTCTTGAGCAGGCGGATAAAGAGCGTGGCGGCGCTGACGGTGTAGGCGATGGCGGTGGCGATGGCGACGCCCGCGACGCCCCAGTGGAGTACGGGGACAAAGATGAGATCCAGGCCAATGTTGAGGACGGTGGACACGGCAAGCGCCTGCAGCGGCATGCGAGTGATGCCGACGGAGCGGAAGATCGCGGCCTCAAAGTTGTAGAGCAAGATCGAGGGCATGCTCAGCAAAAAGACGCGCAGGTAGAGCGAAGCGAGCGGCATGGTTTCGGAGGGAACGTTGAGGGCGGCGAGCATGGGCTCGGCAAAGATCTCGCCCAGCGCGATGACGACAAAGCCCACGAGCGCCATTAAAATCGAGGTATGGACGGCGCGTTTGACCATGTTCTGATCGTTGCGGCCGATAGCGTTGGCGATGACCACGTTGGAGCCAAGCGACATGCCAATAAACAGGTTGAGCATAAGACTGGTAAGCGGAACATTGGAGCCGACCGCCGCCATGGCGAGGGTTCCCTGGTCGCCCGAGAAGTTACCGATAATGACCGTGGCGATGAGGTTCGACAGCTGCTCCAAGATGCTCGTGGCGGCCACGGGGAAGGCGAACAGGGGAATATTGCGCCACAGCGAGCCGGTGGTCATGTCAATGTGCTTAGATACGGTATCAGCCATACGCTCTCAATCTCTAACATGCTATATCGTGCTTATTTGCGCAGACGATGATACTCCTAATCGACTAGTCGTTGGGGGCGTTCTTAAACGACTAGTCATTCAAGAACGTCCCCAATGACTAGGTGGGGAAGGCGTGCGACAATAGTGGGCGTTGTGTTGTTCGCGCTAAGGAGTAGCCATGTTGTTGTGTCCCGTTTGCCATGAGTCACTGGTGGATGACGAGCGTGGTGCTGCATGTGCGGGCGGACACCGGTTTGACCGTGCGCGCGAGGGCTATCTATATCTGCTGCGCTCATCCAAGAGCGGCGACTCCATGGGCGATCGCAAGTCGCAGGCGCGCAGCCGTCGTGACTTTCTGAACCGTGGATACTACGCGCCGTTGCGCGATGCGATGGTCGAGCTGGTGCGCAAGCAGGTGTCTGGGCGCGCTGCGTCTACGAACGGCCCCATGACGTTGCTCGATATTTGCTGTGGCGAGGGCTATTACACCAGTGCCATGGGCGCGGTGCCGGGCGTGGATGCTTATGGTTTCGACCTGGGCAAAGAGATGGTGCGCCTTGCCGCCAAGCGCGGCGATGCGACCTATTTTGTGGCCAACATGAAGGATATCCCCGTGGCCGATGGCGCCTTCGATATGGTGGCCGAGCTCTTCGCTCCCTTTAACGAGCGTGAGTTTGCCCGCGTGCTGGCGCCCGAGGGCTCGCTCTATACCGTGGTGCCGGGTGCCCGTCATCTGTTTGGGCTCAAGGAAGTGCTTTACGATACGCCGTACCTTAACGACGAGAAGCTGCCGCAGACCACCGAGCTCGAGTTGGTCGGAACGCAGCGGGTGTCTGCGAATATTACGCTTCAGACCCAGGACGACATCGAGGCGGTGTTCCAGATGACGCCGTACTACTACCGCACACGCCCTGCCGACAAAGAGCGCCTGGCAAATTTGGACACCCTTCAAACCGATATCGACTTCATCATCGCCGAGTACCGTCACAGCTAACAACCTGCCAAATAGGGACAGGTTTATTTTGGTAGGTTCTATCTGGGCAAACGTAAAGGGCCGACCGCGTTGCTACGCGATCGGCCCTTTTTATTGGCGTATATACCAGAGTCGCTGAGCGATTGACACGGATGCGGTTTAGCTCAAACGGTCCATGCCCTCTTTCTTGACGCGGTTGGCGACTACAAAGTAGATAATGCTGACAATCAGGCCGCTAAAATCGGGGATGCTTGAGCCGGTCCCACCCAAGAGGGGCAGGGAGAGAAGCAGGCTGATGACCGAACATGCTAGGCAGACGATGGACCAAATCCAGACAACGCCAGCCTTGGCGGGATTATTTGCCGCGCGGATGCCAAAGACGGCGGTCACAATTTCGACGACGCCCAATACGATGACGACGATGCAAGAAACGATCATGGTACCCGTGATATCGCCTGCCGCGCTGCCCGCAAAGAGCGCTGTAGCACCCATGCCTGCGCTTAGAATGCCGACGACAAAGAAGAAGAACGATAGGATTTTGAGTAATTTGCAGGCGTTGCTCATGGCTGGTCCTTTCGATGCGGGCGCGGAGAATCAGTCGCACCCAGGTTGTGGCACATATCGTGAAGCACATTGTAGTTCAACGGGGCGATGCATGCGTTTGAAAGCGTCTCTTGCCTGTACGGTCCAACCTTTCAAAAAGGAAAGCTGGACGTAAGCCAAATCGATGGCGGCTCATGTGCGGCGCTGAGATGATGAGGCCGTAACAAGGAGCTGGTCTCAAGGAGGAGCCATGATGTACGGAGCAGGGCAAGTGCGTGAGCCGCGGTCGTTGGGAAGGCGCATGGGTGATTCCGTGATCGCTGCTGTGTGCACGGGATTGATGGCGGTGCTTTGCATTGGGATGCTGTGGGCCATGTCGCATGTGGGACAATAGCGGACGGTTGGGTGCCGACATAAACGGTGCCCTGCGTATTCGTTTTGCTTGTTAAGGAGTGTCCATGGGCGTCGTCGATCCCTTATCTGTTGCTCGGGCCGCGGGGCTTGAGCTGATCGGGAAGCCCGAGGGCCTCACGCTCACCGACGGCACGATGGAGCTGCGCGCCGATTTTGGCCGCATGCTGCCGCGACTCAAGCAGGGCCGTCTGCAGCAAGAGCTGTTGGTAAAGGCTGCGCGCACAAAGGGCATCGAGCGACCATGGGCAATTGACGCTACGGCAGGCTTTGGCGAGGATTCGCTGCTGTTGGCGGCCGCGGGCTTTACCGTCGATCTGTATGAGCAGGACTGCGTGATCGCGGCGCTCCTTCAGGATGCTTTGGAGCGCGCGGCGGATGATCCGGCGCTTGCGGCTGCCGTGGCACGCATGTGCTTACATGCGGGCGAGGACAGCATTGCGGGCCTTCGTCAAACCGTCGAGCTGGTCGAGCAGGGCGAGCTCGCAGCACCCGACGTGGTGTACCTGGATCCCATGTTTCCCGAGCGCACCAAGAGTGCAGCGGTCAAAAAGAAGTTCCAGCTCCTACATCATCTGGAGCAGCCATGCGCCGACGAGGAATCGCTGGTCGAGGCGGCGCTTGCTGTGCATCCGCGCAAGGTCGTTATCAAGCGGCCGGTAAAGGGCCCGCTGCTTGCCGGCGTTAAGCCGAGCTATCAACTTGCGGGCAAGGCCGTTCGCTACGATGTTTTGGTGCCGCCGCGCCCGTAGCTTGTGTGCGATGGCTGGCGCTCCGTCAGTGCCGTGCCAATGTGGGGTCTATTTCCAAGGGTGCGACGTCAAATGCCAGCCGCCGCAGTATTCGCATTTGTAGCAGGCCAAGCCACGCCGCCCGCGGTTTTCACATTCGGCCATAACAGCCTCGGCCTCGGCGCGCGTGTCGTAACGGTTTTTGCGCTCGCACGACTTGTAGCGCCAGGCCTCATCGCGCTCGGCGTCCAGGGCGTCGCGGCGCTCGTCTTCGCGCGCAAACAGGTCACTCATATCGCCGCCCGTGGCAGCGCCTAAAAACTCGCTTTTGGCTTTTGACCAAGCGGCTCGCTTTTTGCTCCCCATCTGCTTCGCGCCCCTCTCCAAACGTTGGTATCATTGCTCAATCAAAGTGATACCAATAAATGTGAGGCCGCCGCGTGATGATCAGAAAAACCCTCGATACCGACATTCCCGCTGTCATGACTATCTATGACGCCGCCCGCGCCTTTATGCGCGCGCATGGCAACGCCACGCAGTGGCCCGAGGGCACGCCTTCGTCCGAGCAACTGGCTGCCGATATTGCCGCTGGTGGCAGTTACGTGTGCGAAGTCGACGGCCGCGTGGTGGCGACGTTTGCCTTTTTACCGGGCCCGGACGAGTGCTATGACGTAATTGAGGACGGGCAATGGCGTAGCGACGCTCCATACGCCGTGCTGCACCGCGTGGCATCCGACGGCACCGTGCACGGTATCACGGCTGCGATGTTTGCCTTTGCCAAGGAGCGTGCCGATCACCTGCGCATCGACACACATCAGGACAACCTGCCCATGCAGGGGGCGAGCATCAAGGCGGGGTTTGAGCGCGCCGGCATCGTGTATGTGTCGGACGGCACACCGCGTGTCGCGTTTGACTGGCTGCGCGAGGCATAAGAGCGACGCCTCATATCAATAATTCGCGCGAACGAAAATGGCCTCGGGTGGGGCCATTTTCGTTCGCTGCGCTGTTTTGAAAGCCGGCTTTCGCAAGGCGCGAACCTACGAAAATCGCCGCGCGGCAACGCGGGGCGATGAGCTTGGTCGGGGGATAGGGCCCGCTTCGCCCGCCGGCAAGTAAATTGTATCATCCAGTGTGGAACGAGGACGCCCGTTGCCGCGTGCGATGGGCTTGCAATAAGAGGAGAGCCATGTCGAAGCAAGCGGTCGTTGGAATCTTGGCGCATGTCGATGCCGGCAAGACCACGTTGGCCGAGGCCATGCTGTTCAATGCGGGTCGCATTCGCAAGCGCGGCCGCGTGGACGATGGCGATTCGCATCTGGATACGAACGAGATTGAGCGCGAGCGCGGCATCACGATTTTCTCGTCGCAGGCCGTACTCGACCACGGCGATACCCACGTCATGCTCGTGGATGCACCGGGGCATGTCGATTTTTCTGCCGAGGCGGAGCGCACGTTGCGCGCCCTGGACTACGCGATTTTGGTTGTGGGTGCCAACGATGGCGTGCAGGGGCATACCGAAACCCTGTGGCGCCTGCTTGCGCGCTATGACATTCCGACGTTCATCTTTATCAACAAGATCGATCTTGAGAACCCTGGTCGCGATGCACTGCTGGCGCAGCTCGGGCAGCGTCTTTCCGAAGGCTGCCTGGATGCCAGCGAACTGTTGGCGGGCGGTGCCGTTCAGGAGGACGCTGCTGCGTTGGACGAGGCGGCGCTCGAGGAGTTTCTTGAAGCGGGCGAGCTTTCTGTCGCAACGCTGTCGCGCATGGTTGCCGAGCGCAAGCTTTTCCCCTGCTTTGCCGGCTCGGCGCTCAAGGACCAAGGCGTGGACGAGCTACTCGACGGTATGTGCACTCTGATGTACGAGCGAACATGGCCCCAGGAGTTCGCCGCGCGTGTCTACCGCGTGAGTCGTGGAGACCGTGGCGAGCGTCTTGCCTGGGTCAAGGTGACGGGCGGTGTGCTGCGTGCAAAGCAAGTTGTCGAGGGATGCTCTGGCGCCTCCACTTGGGAGCAAAAGGTCGACCAGGTACGCATCTATAACGGCGAAAAGTGTGAGCTTGCCCAGGAAGTTGCCGCTGGCGGTATTTGTGCCGTGACGGGTCTTGCGCACGTTCGCCCGGGGGACGTCCTGGGCGCAGAGCCCGCGGGCGATGCGCCCGTCATTGCGCCAGTTCTCACCTATACGGTGCTTCCGGGCGAACACGATGTCCACGCGGTGTTCAAAGCATTGACTGAGCTGGCGGACGAAGATCCCATGCTCGGCGTAAGCTGGAATACGTATCTGGAGCAGATTCACCTGCAGTTGATGGGCGCCGTGCAACTCGAGATCGCGCAGCGGGTGTTGGCCGATCGTTTTGGCCTTTCGGTTACGTTTGAGTCTGGCGGCATTCTCTATAAGGAGACTATTTCGCAGCCGGTCGAGGGCGTGGGCCACTTTGAGCCACTGCGCCACTATGCCGAGGTGCATCTGCGCCTGGAGCCGTTGCCGGCGGGCTCGGGCGTACAGTTTGGCACCGTGACCTCGACCGACGAGCTCGATCTTAACTGGCAGCGTCTGGCGCTCACCAACGCCATGGAGCGCGATCATCTGGGCGCGCTGACCGGCTCGCCCATCACCGATGTGCGCATTACGCTCACGGGTGGCCGCGCGCATGCCAAACACACCGAGGGCGGCGATTTTCGCCAGGCCACGTACCGCGCGATTCGCCAGGGGCTCATGCAGGCGCGTGAGGCCGGCGCGGCGGTGCTGTTGGAGCCGTGGTATCGCTTTGAGCTCGAGGTGCCGGGGGAGTGCGTGGGCCGGGCGCTCTCGGATACCACGCGCATGGGTGCCGAGTACGAGCCGCCGACGATGGCGGGAGACCGGGCGAAGCTTGTGGGTCGCGTGCCGGCATCTGAGGTGCAGGATTACGCGCTGGAGGTGGCTGCCTACACGAGTGGTCGTGGGCATCTGTACCTGGAGTTCGCCGGCTATGCGCCTTGCCATGATGCCGAGTGCGTAATCGAGACGGCCGCCTATGAGCCCGAGGCCGATCTGCCCAACACGCCCGACTCGGTCTTTTGCTCTCACGGCGCCGGCTACACGGTCAAATGGTACGACGTACCCGCCGCAGCTCATGTAAAGGTCGATCCCGCCACCTTCCGCCCCTGGCGAGCGGCGGACGCCGAGTTTTTCGGCCATAGGTGATAGAGGGTCAGTCTCTTTGCCGCATCCTGTTGGTATAACTCGGTATAAGTTGGTATAACTGTTACCAGGGTTTGCCAATCCGAGGAGGCCGACATGAATCCAAATCCCTTTAAGCCCACGGCTGGCAAGCGGCCTCCGATACTCATCGGTCGCGAGTCGGTCATCGAGGATTTTGAGGAAGGGCTCGATAACGGCGCCGGAGCGCCGGGTAGGCTCATGCTCATTACGGGAAATCGCGGCTGCGGCAAGACGGTTCTCCTGCGGGAGCTGCAACGTCTAGCCAATGAGCGCGGATGGGCGGTTGTCTCCGATTCCGCTTCGCTTGGCTTATGCGACCGCTTGGCCGACGCGCTTCGCTCGAATAAACCCGTTGTGACGTCAATGGAGCTCGGGCCGTCATTTGGCCGGATGTCGGTCGAGGCGGCGCGGGCAAAGGGCGAGACGTTACGCGGGCTGGTCAACGAGCGGCTCAAGAAGCTCGGTCCAGGCAAGGGCATACTGTTTGCGATTGACGAGGCCCAATCGGCGTCTATCGAGGAACTGGCGGCTCTTGCCGTTCTCTATCAGCAGGTGCTCGGAGACCAGGATGCCACGGGCTTGCCCGATAGCGACCAGCGCGGTCTTGCGCTGGTGTTCGCCGGCTTACCCAGTATGGTTGACGATCTGCTCGAAGAGCCGAGCGTGACGTTTTTGCGACGTGCCCAGCAGCGTACACTGGGGGCGATATCTTTGCCCAAGGTGCGCGATTCGTATATCCAGACGGTCAAAGACGCTGGTCTTTACGTTGACGCGGAGACGGCGGACCTTGCGGCACGCAAGAGCATGGGGCATCCCTATATGGTTCAGCTGGTGGGATATTACATGTGGCGGGCTGCTGTCCGGCGTGGCTCGCAGGTCATTGAAGTGTGCGATGTCGAGGCTGGGCACGCGGATGCCATCTCCGAGTTCTATGAAGCAGTGGACGCTCCCTTGTATTACGGGCTGCGCAGTCCACAACGCCTCTTTATCGAGGCCATGGCTGCTGACGAGGGCAAGCCGACACGCATGGCGGATATCATTGAGCGCTGCGATCGCACCCAGAGCTGGGCGAGTAAATATCGCGTAAGCCTGATTCGCGAGCGCGTCATCGAGGCTGCCGGATACGGCCTCGTCCGGTTTACCGTGCCCATGCTGGGCGCGTACATTCGCGATCGAGTTTTATGGCATGAGTAGGGTGATAAAGGTGACGGAACAGAAGATGAGCCCGCAGGCTATCGAGGTGCGTGGCGCGCGTGTCCATAATCTTAAGGACATCGATATTGATATCCCGCTGGGAAAGCTCGTGGGTATTGCCGGCGTGTCGGGTTCGGGCAAGAGTTCGCTGGCACTGGGGGTTCTTTATGCCGAGGGCTCGCGTCGCTACTTGGAAGCACTTAGCACCTATACTCGACGTCGCCTGACGCAGGCCGAACACGCCCAGGTGGACGAGGTACTGCACGTGCCGGCGGCGCTCGCGCTGCATCAGCGTCCGAGCGTGCCGGGTGTGCGCTCCACCTTTGGCACCATGACCGAGCTCAACAACAGCCTGCGTCTGCTCTTTAGCCGTTGCGCCCATCACGTGTGCCCGCACTGCGGGGCGCGCGTGGAGCCGAGCCTTAACGTTGCCGCTGGCCTGTCGCTCACGTGTCCGACATGCGGCCGCGCGTTCTACGCGCCGAGTGCCGAGGACCTTGCCTTTAACAGCGGCGGCGCGTGTCCTACCTGCGGCGGCACCGGCGTTATGCGCGAGGTGGACGAAGCGAGCCTGGTGCCCGACGAGTCAAAGACTATCAACGAGGGCGCAGTGCTTCCCTGGGGCACGCTCATGTGGGATCTGATGAAGCAGGTGGCTGGCGAGATGGGCGTGCGCACCGACGTGCCGTTTAACCAGCTCACGCCTCAAGAGCGCGACATCGTGTTTCATGGTCCGGCGGTTAAAAAGCACATTCTCTACGTTCCAAAAAACGGCGAGGGCGCCACGCCGCTCGACTTTACCTATTACAACGCCGTCTATACCGTCGAGAATGCGCTCGCCAAGGTTAAGGACGATAAGGGGCTCAAACGCGTTGCGCGCTTTTTGCGCGAGGGGCCATGCCGCGACTGTGGTGGCACGCGTCTTTCCGAGGCTGCGCGCCAGCCCCAAGTGCGCGGTATCAATCTGGCGCAGGCCGCGGCCATGACGCTGGGCGAGGCGATTGAGTGGGTGCGCGGGGTGCCCGCATCCTTGCCGCCCGAGATGCGGCCCATGGCGACGGATATCTGCGATTCGTTTTTGGGTGCGGCCCGTCGCCTGGTCGATTTGGGCCTCGATTATCTTTCGCTCGATCGCGTCGGTGCCACGCTTTCCACGGGTGAGCGCCAGCGCGTGCAACTCGCCCGCGTGGTGCGCAACCGATCGACGGGCGTACTCTATGTGCTGGACGAGCCCTCGATTGGCTTGCATCCTGCCAATGTCGACGGCTTGGTGGGCGTGATGCGCGATCTGGTGGATGACGGCAACACCGTGGTTGTTGTCGACCACGATACGCGCGTACTGGCGGAAGCCGACTATCTGGTCGAGATGGGCCCCGTCGCCGGAGCAGGCGGCGGTAACGTGATCGCTGCCGGTACAGTAGACGAGGTCGAGCAATTGCAGGGCAGCCGTATCGCGCCGTTTTTGCGCGCAGACCCCAAACGCTTGCGCCCACAGGTGACTGACGACGAAATGTTCGACCAGGGCCACATCCGTATGGCAACTGATGCCATCCATACCGTCAAGCCGCTCGAAGTCGATATTCCGCGCGGCCGCTTGGTCGCGGTAACGGGCGTTTCGGGTTCGGGCAAGACGACGCTGGTGCTCGAGACGATCATTCCGGCACTCAAGGCGCAGGCAGATGGCGAGCGTCTGCCAAGACACGTGCGCTGGGTCGATGCCGAAGGCATTGCCCGCGCCAACCTGATTGACGCCACTCCCATCGGCGCCAACGTGCGCTCGACAGTGGCGACTTATGCTGACATCCATGATGAGCTGCGCCGCGCCTTCGCCCGTACGCTCGAAGCCAAGGCAGCCGGCTACAAAGCGGGCGCATTCAGCTACAACACCGGCGCCTTGCGTTGCCCTACGTGCGATGGCACGGGCTCGATATCTCTCGACGTGCAGTTTTTGCCCGACGTCGAGATTGTCTGCCCGGCATGCCGTGGTTCGCGCTACGCCGAGGCCGCCTCGCATATCCATCGCGAGGGCAAGGACGGGAGCTTGCTTACGTTGCCGCAGCTCATGGACATGAGTGTGGATGAGGCCCTCGACGCCACGATGGGGCTCAAGAAAGTTCAGACGCGTTTGCGGACCTTGCACGACCTGGGCTTGGGCTATCTCACGCTTGGTGAGCCCACGCCGGCGCTCTCGGGCGGCGAGGCGCAGCGTCTTAAGCTTGCGAGCGAGATGGGCCGCGTGCAGGACGATGCCGTATTCGTATTCGACGAGCCTACGATTGGCCTGCATCCGCTCGATGTCCAGGTGTTGCTGAGTGTGTTCGACGGCCTTGTTGCCAAGGGCGCCACGGTTATCGTGATCGAACACGATCTTGACCTTATCCGTAACGCCGATTACGTGATCGACATGGGACCGGGCGGTGGCGACGCGGGCGGGCAAATCGTCTGCGCCGGCACGCCGGGCGACATCGCTGCCTGCTCCAAGAGCATTACCGGTCGCTACCTATAGGCAATGCGACAAAGGGACAGCCCCTTTGCCTCATTGATACCTATTTCACGCATTGAGCCGCGAGATAGTCGCGGAAGAATGGCAATTCAAATGCGACGAGCCCTCGTCCTCGTTCCCCGATGATGCCGGCATCTATCATGCGGCGTCGGTAGCGGGAGACCTGCTGCGGCGAACGCTTAAGGCGCTCGACAAGGTCAGCGGTGGTGGACTCTTCCTCGTCATCGAGCATGGCGATGAGGAATCGCTTGTCCTCTGCAGTGAGTTCCCGATAGGTTGCCGCGAGGATTCGGTCGTCCATCTCGTCGCGCGCGATTTTGATTCCCAGGTCAAAGTCGCGTGACGAGATTTCCTTCGAATCGCTTGTGAGATCCCAGGCACGGTAGCCTACGAGTTGCAATAGGAAGGGAAAACCAGAGATCGAGCGAACGGCTCTATCGATTCCCTCAGCATCTGCCAGGCGATCGTTTTCCTGGATCGTGCGAATCAAGGCCTCGCGCACGTCATAGTCGGCAATGCGACCCAGATGATATTGTTGGGCGCGGCGAAGGAACGAGACCGTCTTGTGGTTCAGCAACGTCGAGACGTTGTTGGGAAGTCCCGCCATGAGCAGGGCGACGCGTTTCCCATCGGTCACAAAGTGCTGATACGTCGCTGCGAGCTGAATCATCTCGTCGAGTGTCGGGTCCACCTCGTCAACCGTGACGAGCAGACCGGTGCCCGCCTCGTTGAGCTGGTCGATGATGTCGCTCATGCGATAACGCCAGGTTGAGGCATCGTGGACACGATTGACCTCGATGCTGCCGAGCGGTGCAATTCCGAGGCCGGTGACTTCGAAGTGGTTGGACGGGTCGATGAGATGGGCTGCGGCGCGTTTCGCCCCGAACTCGAGTTCCTCAAGCATTCCCGGGAGCGCGGTCGTCTTTACGGCTATCCAGCCGTGGGATTCCGCCCTTGTCGCGAGCGACGACATGAGAGCGGTTTTACCGGTTCCACGCGCGCCTGAGAAGATCGAGGTCAATTCTGGGCGCCTGCGCTGGCTCAAGAAGGCACGGTCCAAATCCCGAATAATCTGTTGTCTGCCAGCGAGATGGGCGGGAACCTCACCAAAACTGGGGGTAAACGGGTTCTCGAGATATTCCACAAGGCTCTCCTTTCACACCGCCGTTTAACTTCATTTTACTTTAGTTAATTCTGATTAAAAGTGAGGCTCTTTATCTAGAGCATCAATTGGGCGTGTGTGCCATCGGCGTGGCGCCTGAATGTGACAAAGGGGCAGTTCCTTTGTCACATTCCCGGAAAGCCTGTTTGGCGCAGGGCCTCGTAGAGGACGATGGCGGCGCTGTTGGAGAGGTTGAGTGCGCTGATGCGGTAGTCGTCCGGATTGACGAAGTTGCCGCAGATATCCTGCCGAAGGATGGCCTCATGGCCGTCCTCGATATGCCCCAGCGATTCCTCGTGGGCTTCCCAGGCCTCGGCGTTATCGAGTGAGTCGCAATCGCGCAGCATCGGGATGCGCTCGCAACGCTCGGACGCCGCGGCAAGCAGTGGCTCGGGAATGCCCGAGCTCTCGCTGCCAAAGACCAAGTAGTCTCCATCGCGGTAGGTACTCTGCGCATAGGTGCGGCGTGCCTTTTTGGTCAGCAGATGCAGGCTACCATCGGCAGGGGAGAGGTCGTTGCGCGCAAGAAAATCCTCCCAGCCGGCATAGGTTGTCACGTCCAAGTTTTGCCAGTAGCCCAGGCCGGCGCGGCGCACTGTCTTGTCGTCGAGCGAAAAGCCCAGGGGCTCCACCAGATGCAGGCGGGCACCGGTAACCACGCAGGTGCGGCCGATATTGCCCGTATTGGCCGGAATCTCGGGCGCGTACAGCACGATGTTGAACATGAATCTCCTTGGCTCAGAACGAAAAACCACCACGAAGGGCACCTTCGTGGTGGTTTGGCGGTTACGTAGGCGGAAAAATGCCCGCTTGGATAAACCTAGGCGCGGTGCCAGTCGGTCAGACAGGCATCAAGGGAGGCGATGAGTGCATCCTTGTCCATGTGACGGCCGATGATGCACAGGCTCGTCATGCGGTCGCCCGTCTCGTCGTCCCAAATCTGCATGATCTCGGGGTTCTCGTCGATGATCTTCTGCTTCTCGCCCTCGGGCGCCGAATCGACAAACAGGCCGTTCTCCATTAAGCGCATCTGGTGGCCCGCCTGCTCGAACATGTAGCACATGTCCGGATTGCCGGTCTGCCACAGCGGACCCTTGACGCGGATGACCTCGTCGGGCCACTCCTGCTCAACAAAATCGGTGAACTTCTGCAGGTCAAACGGCTTGCGGCGCGAGTACACAAAGGTCTCGATGTCGTACTCGAGCACCTCGGGGTCGTCGTGCTCCTCGGGATGCTCCATGGCCTCGATCCAAGCGGCGGAGTTGTAGGCGCGCATAAAGTCGAAGCGGCCGGTATCGAGCAGCTCCTCCATGGGGACCTCACCGTTTTGGGCCTCGACGATCACGGCGTCTTTCTGCAGGCTGCGCACGATGGCCTTGAGCTCGGCGATCTGCTCGGGCGTCACGGTATCGGTCTTGTTGAGGATCAACGTGGAGCAGAACTCGATCTGCTGGATGAGCAGGCTCTCGATGTCGTCTTCGTCGATATCCTCGGCCAGCAGGTCGCGACCGCCGTTGAACTCGTCATACATGCGGGCGCAATCGACCACGGCCACGATGTTGTCGAGCGCGAGCTTGGGCTCGCCGCCCACCTTGGCCTCGTCGCAGAAGCTCGAGATGGTGTAGGCGATGGGGATAGGCTCGCAAATGCCCGAAGCCTCGATGATGATGTAGTCGAAGTTGCCCGAATCGGCGATGCCCTGCAGCTGGTTAGCAAGGTCGTCCGAAAGCGTGCAGCAGATGCAGCCGTTGGTGAGCGGGATGAGGTCGTCGGTCTCGGAAAGGCCGCCGTCGGCGATAAGGCTGGCGTCGACGTTGATCTCGCCGATATCGTTGACGATCACGGCGGCGCGGATGCCGCCGTCGTTAGCGAGGATGTGGTTGAGCAGCGTGGTCTTGCCGGCACCGAGGTATCCGGTAAGCATGATGATCTTCACGGGTTTGTTGGGCATGTGCCCTCCTTTGTTAGACATGGCTTACAGCTGAATCTTATGCCAAACGCCTGCTCTTATACCCACGCGCCGGCAAATAACACAAGCTACTCCCAGGCTCCCCACACATCGGGGCAGTAACCGACGGTGGCCTTTTTGCCGTTGCGCACGATGGGCTCGGCTAGAACCTGCTGGTTCTCAAGCAGCTTGTCGAAGCGCTGGCTGGGGGTAAGGTGCTGAATGAGCGCGAGCGTCTCCTCGTCCTTGGCTTTGGGGTTGAGCAGCTTGTCGATACCGCCGACCGCTTGCATCACGCTCGTAAGCTCACCCTTGCTCATCTCCTTTTCCTTAAGGTCAATAAACTGCACCTTAATGCGGCGCTCCTTAAAATAGCGCTGGGCCTTCTTGGTGTCGAAGGACTTCTTAGTCCCGAAGATTTGAATATTCATGGTCCCGCCGCTCTATCGAATGAAGTTGGTCGTTGCTCGATCTGCCTCGGGTGCGTTGATGCCGGCGGCCTGTCCTGCCTCGATGCAGCGCAGGAGCCAGGCCATGTTTTTGCCGATATTTCGCATGGTGGCAAGGCCCTCGGCATCCCCATCGGCGTCGCCGGGCACGCGGCCAAACACGTTATTCCAGTAGGTGGAAGCAACCACGGGCATTTGCTTAATGGTGAAGTACTTGTTGAGCACATCGAACGTGGTCGACGTGCCGCCGCGGCGGGCGACGGCGACAGCGGCGCCGGGTTTGTGCTCAAAGGCACGTCCGCCTGCATAGAATGCGCGATCGAGTGCCGAGAGAATGCGGCCGCTGGGGTGCGCGTAGTAGACAGGCGAGCCAAAGACAAAGCCATCTGCCTGCTCGGCTGCAGCGATGAGCTCGTTGACCACGTCGTCGTCAAAGGTGCAGCGGCAATCGAGCTTGCCACACTGGCCGCAACCGATGCAATCGCGAATGGGCTTGGCGCCCAGCTGAAACACCTCGGTATCGATACCCTCGGCATGCAATTGCTCGGCGACTTCGGCAAGCGCGCGAGCGGTGTTGCCGTTTGCCTTGGGGCTACCGTTGACTAAAAGAACCTTCATCACAAACTCCCTCTGCTTTTGGTGAATTCTGCTGAGAATTATCTCACGTTGCGTGCGATGACGTCGGCATGGTGCGGGCGATGTTTATCCCGCAACGTTCTTAAGGGCGTTCATGCCTAAGGCCATCTAGGGGCATTGCGGTACGGCATGGGGAATGCATTGGGAAACGTTCGATAAATGCTTATAAACACGTTTTTGACGGCATACGTTGACAGATATACTTGTTGAGTTCAAAAGCATGGGAACGGAGATGGTTGCATGACACAGCCGGAGACATCACACACGGTGGGGCTTGCGCTCGAGGGAGGCGGCTACCGCGGTATGTATACGGCGGGCGTGCTCGACGTTTGGATGGAGCACGGTTTGACCTGCGACCATATGGTGGGTGTCTCGGCGGGTGCGGCGTTTGGCTACAACTTTAAATCGCGCCAGATCGGCCGCGCCATTCGCTATAACAAGGCCTATTGTGCCGATAAGCGCTATGCGGGTGTAGCAAGCTGGCTGCGGACCGGCGATATGTTCAATGCCGATTTTGCCTATCACGAGGTGCCTATCGAGCGCGATCCCATCGACCTGGAGACATATCGCGCCTGTCCCATGCGGTTTACGTGCGTGTGTACCGATATCGAGACGGGCAAGGCTGTCTACCACGACCTGCCCTATGGCGATGAGCGCGATATCGAGTGGATCCGGGCGTCGTCGGCTATTCCCGTGGCGACGCGTCCTGTTGTCATTGAGGGACACAAATATCTGGATGGTGGCGTGGCTGATTCTATTCCCAGTGCATGGCTGTTTGCGCAGGGCTACGACCGCAACGTGGTGGTGCTGACGCAACCGGCGGGCTTTGTAAAGCAGCCCAACAGCGTTATGCCCATGCTGCGGCGCGTGTTCCGTCACTACCCGGAGTTTGTCGCGGCGCTTGAGCATCGGCATGAGGTCTACAATGCCACGCTCGATGACCTGGCGCGTCGCGAGGCTGCCGGCGAGGTCTTTATGGTGCGGCCGAGCGAATCGGTGAAGGTGCCGTCGCTGTGCCGCGAACCGGATGAGCTCGAGCGCATCTATCAGATCGGTCGTCGAGATGCGGAGGCGACTTTGCCGGCGTTGAAAGCGTATCTGGCGGGGTAAGGGTCGCATGCGGAAAGCGCATCCCGGAATGGAGGTCCAAACCGGGATGCGCTTTCCATTGCTGAAGATATGAGGCCGCGAATCAGTTGCTCGGCCTGAGCCTATGCCTGCTGCCAGGTGTCGACAAGCTCCTTGGCCGCGGCGTAGGGGTTATCGGCGCTGCAGACGGCGCTCACCACAAAGAAGCCGTCGACGCCGGTGGCCTTGAGCTGCGGCAGGTCGGCTGTCTTGACGCCGCCGCCCACCACGATGGGCACGGGGCTTGCCGCGTGGAGGGCGGCCAGGTCCTCAAAGCTCTTGGTGATGATAGAGCCGTCGGCCGCGCGTCCGCAATCGCGTTTGGTCTCGGTCTCGTGGAGCGGGCCGATGCCCAGGTAGTCGACCAGGCTCATGTCGGCGGTCTTGACGTACTCGAGCATCTCCTCGCAACGGGCCGAAAGGCCCACGATGGCATCGGGGCCCAGCAGCTTGCGGCAGACCTCGACGGGAATATCGCTCTGGCCCACGTGCACGCCGTCGACGGCAATACCCTGCTCGCGTGCGGCGAGTACGCAGTCAAGGCGGTCGTCGATTAACAGGGCGACCTGACCGGTCTTGCCGGCCTGAGCGATTGCCTGCGCGGCGTTGCCGGTCAGCGCAATGATCTCGCGGGCGCTTGCCACCTTGGAGCGCACCTGGATGCAGGTAAAGCCGGCGTCGAGCGCCTGGGCCACCACATCGCCCACGGGGCGTCCGAGCGTGTTTTCGGGGCCGAGTACCAGATAGGCCGAGATATCAAGGTTGTCGCGGATGCTCATCGTGCTTCCTCCTGCTTTTTGATCTGTGCTTCCATGCGCTCGAGTTTGCCGGTCATGGTGTCGGTAAATCCGGGTCGAATATCGGCTTTGAGCACGACTTCGGTGCGGATGCCCTTGCTCGCCAACACAAAGGTTGCGTCGCGCACGACCTTCATGACCTCGTCCCAGTCGCCCTCGATTTCGGTGAACATCGAGGTGGTGCGGTTGGGAAGGCCGCTCTCGCGTATGACGCGCACGACCTCGGCGACCTCGGCGGACAGCTCGTCGCCGGTGCCGCACGGGGCGATGGCCACGGCGATGAGCGTGTTCATTCCGGCATTGGTTGCGGGCTCGGACATGGCTTACGCCTCCTCGAGCTCGAGCTGGTTGTTGGCGATGTCCTGGGCGCTCGCGCGGTAGAGCTCGTCGATAAAGGCGACCTTAAAGCTTGCCGGGGCGTCGGCGACAGCGGCGGCACGCGAGCCGGCAACGTTGTAGACGGCGGTGCCGCAGACGGCGGCCGTAAACGGGTCGGCGGCGCAGGCGTACACGGCCAGCACGCCGCCCTGCGAGCAGCCGCAGCCGGTGATCTTGGACATGAGCGGGCTGCCGCCGTGGGACTTGGCCACGGTCGTGCCGTCGGTAATCAGGTCGACTTCGCCCGAGACCACTACGGCGCCGCCGGTGTAGCGGGCGAGCGCCACGGCGGCACCACGGGCGGCGTCGACCGTGTCGGTGGTATCGACACCGCGCACGCGGCTCAGATCGGCCGTCTCGCCCTCAAGACCCCACAGGCCGGCGAGTGCGATAATCTCGGAGGCGTTGCCGCGCACGATGGCGGGCTTGTACTGCTTGAGCTCGTTTACCAGCTGGGTGCGCAGGCTGCCGATACCCAGGCCCACCGGATCGAGCACCCAGGGCTTGCCGGCGTCGTGTGCCGCCTTCGCCGCGCGGGGAATCGTCTGCTCGTAGATAGGGAAGAGCGTGCCCATGTTGAGATAGATGGCGCCGCCGCCGGCAACGAGCGCTTCGCCCTCGTCGGGCAGATAGACCATGGCGGCCGATCCGCCCACGGCGAGCTGTGCGTTGGCGACAAAGTCGATCGTCACCGTGTTGGTGATGGAGCCGGCCATCGGATTGGTGGCGCGAATTTCCTCTACGGCCTTGACCATATGTTGCTTAAGCTGTTCCGAATCAATCACTGCACATGCCTCCTTGGCATAGAAAAGGGGCGCTGTGCATAGACAGCGCCCCTGTAAAGGCGGCATGCTCCCTACGCCAGCATTAACTGACAGGTTCAAAGGATTGGGCCCCATGCCCTCTCAGCCTTGTGGTTTGCACCGCCGGCACTCCCGCATCGAATCTGTTGTTCCCTATACTAGCGCACCTGCCAAAAAGGGACAGGTTTATTTTGGTAGGTAACAACTGGGACTTTGCGTTTTCCCAGATGAAACCTGCCGAAATAAACCTGTCCCTTTTTGGCGGGTCGGTACAATAGATGGGATTAAGAATGACCGAGGGGACCTTATGATCAAACTTGTGCTGACCGATATGGACGATACACTGATTCCAGCCGGGCATGACGGCGCCAGCGACTACGCCATTGAGGGTATTCATGCCATGCAGGCGGCGGGTTTGCACTTTGGGCCGGTTTCGGGTCGTCAGCCGTCCGCGATGGGCTGGATGTTCCGCAATCGCTCCGAGTGCTTCTCGACCGGTGCGTTTTGCAACGGCCAGGTGATGTTTGTCGATGGCGAAGTAGTCGCTTCGCGCGCAATCGATAACGATGTCCTTATGCGCTTAGCCGATTATTTTGAACAGGAGACCGACGATACGTATTTGAAGGTCTACCGTCTGGGTGATGACTTTTGGAATAACGATGCCTATTGCGTGACAAGCGATCCCGAGCGTGTGCGTCGCGCCATGAAGTCAGGCGGCAACGCGTGGCTCAAGGGCGAAGAGGCTCCCTGTCGTCCTGTCGTTGACGATGCTCTGGTATACAAGGCGAATATCTGGAGTGCCCGTTCGCGCGAGGAGCTCGCCGAGCTGCGCGAGCGTGTTGCCGCTGAGGTGCCGGAGCTCTCGCTCGTGTTTCCCAACAACCGCGTGCGCCTGTTCGACGTTCTTCCGACCGGCTGGGACAAGGGCTGCGCTGCGCTGGAGCTGGCGCGTGCTTTGGGCCTGATGCCCGACGAGGTGGCCGTATTCGGCGATTCCGATAACGATTTGCCCATGATCGATGCCGTTCCCAACTCCGTTGCAGTTGCCAATGCCAACGAGGCCGTCACGGCTGCCGCACGCTGGCATATCGGCGCTGCGGCAGATGATGCGGTTGCCGGGGCTCTGCATCAGATTGCCGCCTGCGCCGCGACGGGGGAGATGCCGTCGTTTATGAGCCAAATGGACACGGCGGGTTTCGACGTCACAAACGTCTAGGGAGAAAGCCATGAAGCTTCAGCAGCTCAGATATGTCGTCAAAGTTGCCGAATGCGGCAGCATTACCGAGGCCTCGCGCCGGCTCTTTGTGTCGCAGCCTTCGATTACCGCATCGATCCGCGATCTCGAAAACGAGATGGGTGTGCATATCTTTGAGCGCACCAACAAGGGTGTCATTGTGTCCGAGGAGGGCGAGACCTTCTTGGGCTACGCGCGCCAGGTGCTCGACCAGGCCGATCTGCTCGAAGGCAAGTACAAGGGCGCGTCCGAGCAGGTGCCGCACTTTAGTGTGAGCTGCCAGCATTATTCCTTTGCCGTTAATGCGTTTGTCGATGTGATCCGTGAGTTCGATGCCGCGCGCTACGACTTTACCCTGCGCGAGGAGCAGACTCACGAGATTATCGAGGACGTCGCGCATATGAAAAGCGAACTGGGCATCCTGTATCTGTCGGAGCACAATCGCGAGGTCATCGAGCGCATGCTGGCGGCCAACGAGCTCGTGTTCGAAGGGCTCTTCTGCGCCACGCCGCACGTTTTTGTGTGCGCCGACCATCCGCTGGCGGGCCGCTCCAGCGTGACGCTCGAGGACCTGGAGGACTATCCCTTCCTGTCCTACGAGCAGGGCAGCTACAACTCGTTTTACTATTCCGAGGAACTGACCTCGACGTTTGAGCGCCGCAAGAATATCCGCGTGCGCGACCGTGCGACGCTGTTCAACCTGGCCATGGGCCTCAACGGCTACACGGTGTGTTCGGGCGTGATCAGCCACGAGCTCAACGGTCCAGGTATTATCTCCATTCCGCTCGATGTGGACGAGTACATGGAGATTGGTATCATCACGCGCAAAAACACGACGCTCACGCGCTATGGCCAAGCCTATATCGACGCGATCCGTCAGCATATCTAGACTGCTGCGTCCTGTACAGGTCAAATCTCTTCATGGCAGTCCCAACTGATATAGGAAGCATCTATATCAAACTGTTATAAACGTATATTTTACGATGGCTATATGAGCGCTCATACTTTGTCCCAGTAAAGCAACCAATGCAAAGGGAGATATCTATGAGCACTTCGATTCAACCGAACGCGCCGTTTCGTGCCGATATCGTCGGCAGTTTTCTTCGTCCGCAGGCTGTAAAGGACGCCCGTGCCGCCTATGTCGCGGGTAAACTCGACGCTTCCGGCCTTAAGGCCGTCGAGGACGAGGCCATCCGCGACTTAGTGGCCAAGCAGAAGGCTGCCGGCTTGCAGGTGATTACCGATGGCGAGTTCCGCCGCAGCTACTGGCACCTCGATTTTATGTGGGGACTCAACGGCATTGAGCGCCGTACCTCACGCACGGGTTATATGTTCCATGACGAGGAGACGACGGCCGACACCGCTGTGGTTACCGGTCCCATTAGCGGCGAGAACCACCCGTTCGTCGAGCACTTTAAGTTTGTCAAGGCGCTTGAGGGAGAGGGCCAGGTCGCACGCCAGACCATCCCGGCGCCTATCCAGACGTTCTCTGAGGTTACGCTCGATCGCTGCGACGGCCAGCAGGAGAGCCTGCGTGCCGTCTATAAGACCGATGAGGAACTTGCCGGCGCCATTGCAGCCGCTTATCGCACGGTGATCGCCGACCTGTACGCAGCAGGCTGCCGCAACATCCAGTTTGACGACTGCACCTGGGGCATCTACTGCGATACCGATTTTGTCGCCAAAACCGGCATGAGCCCGGTCGACCTGCAAAAGGTAAGCGAGTTGGGCGTGGCGCTCAACAACGCTGCCATCGAGGGCAAGCCCGACGATCTGGTCATCAACACGCATGTGTGCCGCGGCAACTACCACTCCACCTATGCCTTTGAGGGCGGTTACGATCCCATCGCGCCGTACCTGTTTGCGCATGAGGATGTCGATGCGTTCTATCTGGAGTTCGACACGCCGCGCGCCGGCGGTTTTGAGCCGCTCAAGTACGTTGCCCCGGGCAAGAAGGTCGTGCTGGGTTTGGTAACCACCAAGGCGGCAGAGCTTGAGGACGAAGACGTTATCGTCGAACGTATCCATGAGGCCGCAAAGTACGTGCCGCTCGAGAACCTGTACCTGTCGCCCCAGTGCGGCTTTGCCAGCTGCGAGATTGGCAACAAGCTGACCGAGGACGAACAGTGGGCAAAGATCGCGCTGGTCAAGCGCATTGCTGAGCGCGTTTGGAAGTAACGTTACCGTTTGCAGGTGACGGCGCGCGCGAAACATGGCGTATCACGTACAATGGTTCGGATCGTATCGTTCGAGCAGGTTATCCGATATGCCTGATCGCCCTTCCATCATGAAAGGACATCCATGTCCCAGTCCTCGACGCCCGCCGTATCTGAACTCGAGGAGACTGTCGAATAGTAGTTGTGTTCAGCTAAATCAAAAAATGGCGTCCATGCGTATGTACGCGTGGACGCCATTTTTAATGCGTCAGTATCCAGTGGATGCCGCGCGCCATGCGCAGGTCAGTTTGGGCAAAGTGGTTGCCGGGGTTGAGCTCCAGCGTTGTTGGAATGTCATGCTCGATAAACAGCTCTTCCATCGCACACGTATCGTCGAGTACGTGCCGCATCATGCGGTTGGGCGTCTTGGTTTCCTTTTTACCGAGCGACAGATAGGCGGCGTCGGGCGTGGCTGTCATCGTGCGCTCTCGCGCGTAGTCGATAAAGCCGGGGAACCACAGCGACCCCGATGCACTTGCCGCGCGCTCAAAGACATCTGTTTGCCAAAGTGCCCACAGGGAAAAAAGACCCGCCAACGAGTAGCCGGCAATGCCGTGCCAGGTGGGCGGGCAGGGAAGTGATGATTCGGCCTCTGGGATTATCTGATTCAGCAGTTCATCGAGAAACTCAGACGCCTGTCCGCCAAAGGACTCGGCATCTCGTATAGTTCCCTCACATTCCCAGGGGCTCAGCTCGCGATTCCAATCGAGCCCTCCAATGGCGATAAGGGTGAATGGCGGGCAGTCGAGCTCTCGGCAGCGCTCGTAGACTTCACTACCGTCGCCCATAACCACGGGGAGGTAGATGACGGGCGCGCCTTCCACACACTCTGAATAAACGGTTATCTGCTTATGATGCGCTTCCAAGGCAGGCTTCTCTCGGTGTTGTGATATTGACAGCCTCAATTGTCGCACGCTGGCACGGGGGTAGACGCTAAAAGAAAGGCGCGGAGCCGCTCGATGCGATTCCGCGCCTTGTTGTTTTGCTTTAGCAGACTATGTCGCTACGCCACGAAGAAGTAGACGAGGAAGGCAAGGGCTGCGATCCACATAAGCGGCTTGATCTTGGAAGCCTCGCCCTTAAAGAGCGCGACGACTACGTAGGCGATAAAGCCCAGACCGATGCCGGCAGAGATGGAGTAGGTGAAGGGCACGCCGGCGACAATCATGAACGCCGGGAAACCCTGCGACACGTCGGACCAGTCAATCTCGGAGGCCTCGCTCATCATGAGGTAGCCGACGTAGACCAGAGCACCGCAGGTGGCGGCGCTGGAAACGATGGTGACGATGGGGGAGAAGAACGCGGCGAGAATGAACAGCACGCCGGTGGTGACGGAGGTGAGGCCCGTGCGGCCACCGTCGGCAGCACCAGAGGTGGACTCGACGAAGGTGGTGATGGAGGAGACGCCCATGAAACCGCCCACAGCAGCGGCGGCGGAGTCGACGATCAGAATCTCCTTGATATTCTCGACGTTGCCGTCGTCGGTGAGGAACTCGCCCTGCTTGGCCACGGCCATCGCGGTGCCCATGGTGTCGAAGAAGTCACTCATGAGCAGCGAGAACGAGATGACGAGGAGCGCGGGGTCGGTAAGGACCTTGACGATGGCAGGCACGCCGCCGGCGTCGGCGATGGGGCCACCGATGCTCGAGAAATCGAGCGGGGCGATGATACCGGTCGGAGCCTGGGTCACACCTAGGGGGATACCGGCGATGACGGCGACGACGATGCCGATGAGCAGCGAGCCGGGGACGTTGCGGCAGGCGAGGGCGACTGTCACCAGGATGGAGATGATGCCGACGATGAAGGTGGGGGAGGTGATGTCGCCCAGACCGACGAGTGTACCGGCGCCAGCGGTGATAATGCCGGCATCGCACAGGCCAATCATGGCGATGAACAGGCCCAGACCCACCGAGATGGCGTGACGCAGGACAACCGGGATGGCGTCCATGATGGCCTCGCGCAGGCCACAAAGCACGAGCAGCAAGATGACGACGCCCTCAAGGAAGATGACGCTCATGGCCACGTGCCAGTCACCGCCGCAGACGGTGGTGGTGATTCCAGCGATCATCGCGTTGACGCCTAAGCCCGACGCGCAGGCGAGCGGGCGGTTGGCGAAGATGCCCATGCAGATGGTCATGATGCCGGCGCCCAGGCAGGTGGCGCAGGCGAGCGCCCCCGCATCGATGCCGGCGCCCGAGAGCACCGCAGGGTTGACGGCGATGATGTAGGCCATCGCCAGGAATGTTGTCAGTCCAGCGCGAAGTTCGGTCCCGATTGTGGACTTGCGCTCACTGACGTGAAAAAGTTCGTCCATGCATACCCTTTCCTTGTTCGGCCCCGAGTTTAGGCCGATTGACACGAACTCAACTACTATATCGCCTTTGAAAGGCTGATGTTCCTCGCATGTTGATGTTCGGCGCTTTGTAGCAGACAGACGGTATTTTTCGCATGAAAATGTGTGGGTACCGTATACTTAAGCAGTTACAACGACCCCTATGGAGGAACGTATGATTAAAGAGCTCTGCCACGATGAGGCTATTCTGTCCCAGCGTTGCGAGGTTGCGACCGTCGAGGACGAGTCGGTGGCACAGGACCTGATTGATACCATCAAGTCGCTCGACGATGCCGGCTGCCTTGCCGCCAACCAGATCGGCGTCACCAAGAAGGTCTGCGTCTATCTGGACGACGCCGGCGAGCCCCATGTGCTCTACAACCCCCGTCTGGTGTTTGGCCTGGGTGCCAGCAAGATGGAGGAGAGCTGCCTGACGCACGAGGAGGTCACCAAGTCCACGCGCTATATCAAGTGCAAGGTTGCCTTTGACCAGATCGTCGACGGCAAGATGAAGGAGTGCCGCCGCGACTACGCGGGCTTTGAGGCACAAATGATCCAGCATATGATCGATCACTGTCTTGGAAAGTTGGTCTAAGGGGACCAAAGCACCGCACTTCGTCTCTTTTGGCCCGGGCATGACATTGTTGTCATGTCCGGGCTTTTGTGTTTAGCGCCTTTTTGTTTGGAGACAATGAAATTAGCAAGAACGTAAAGCTAGGAGGCGCTATGTGTACGAGTATTCGATTTACCGATAATTCTGGCCACATGTATCTGGGCCGCAATCTCGACTGGAGCTTTGACTACGGCCAACAGGTTCGCGTGATGCCGCGCGGGTTTCACATTCCGTATTCGTTTATCGACGACGCGACAGCGGCGCACGCGGTGATCGGTATGTGCATCGATTACAAGAACTATCCCATGTTTTTCGATTGCGGTAACGATGCGGGTCTGGCTGTGGCGGGGCTCAACTTTCCCGGCTATGCCGAGTATGCCGAGGGCCCGGTTGATGGAAAGACCAATATCGCGGCCTATGAGTTTCCCCTGTGGGTGGCAGCGACGTTCTCGACGGTCGATGAGGTCGAGGCCGCGCTGCGCGATACGGTGATTGTCGCCAAATCTGCCGGAGAGGGGCTGGGCGTGTCACTGCTCCATTGGATTATCGGCGACAGCCAGCGCAGCATCGTGGTCGAGATGATGGCCGACGGCCTGCATGTATACGACGATCCGGTCGACACCCTTGCCAACCAGCCGACCTTCCCGTGGCATATGGAAAACCTACGCACCTATATCACCGCTACAAGCGATTTTCCGCAAACGGCGACGTGGCGTGGCGCCGAGCTTAAGCCCTATGGAGCCGGTGCCGGCATGCGCGGCATTCCGGGCGATTGCTATTCGCCGAGCCGTTTTGTAAAGGCGGCGTACCTCAATGCCAATTACCCGCAAAAGGAGAGCGAGACCGAAAACGTCGTTCGCATGTTCCGCTCGCTCGAGGGCGTGGTGATGATCGAGGGAGCGTCCAGGATGGGCGATGGCAAGTTCGAGAAGACTATCTACACCGGATGCTTTAGCGCGCGCACGGGCAATTATTACTACGCGATGTATGGGGATCCGTCGATTCGCTACGTGAGCCTGATGGATGCCGAGGGCGCGAGCCCCGATAGGCTCGTGGTTCCCGAGCCGCGTCGTTCGTAGCTCACTGGTCCGTTGCGACATAAAACGGCCTCGCACCTCTTATGAGATGCGAGGCCGTCGTCGTCAATGGCTGGTGGCGTGTTAGAAGTTGGCGTCGTTGAACTGGGTGCTCTCGAGGCCGTCGAGCTGTTGCTGTTCGGGCGTATCGGCGACGCTCTCGAGCAGCTCGGTGGGATCGACGTTCATGTCCCTACCGGCCTCGTTGCCGTTGACCAAGTCGTCCGAGAAGATGTCGACTTCCATTTCCTCGGCCTCTTCGATCTGAACCTCGAGCGGCACCTGGGTGCGCACGAGTTTAACGGCCGGGCGCATGCGGGCAAACAGCGGCACGTACTCGATGATGATGGCCGAGTTCTCAAGACCGTACCAGCGTGCCGGGCTTCCGCAAGCGCGGCGGACGGCGTACTTGATGGCCATGACGCGATGGTCGTTGCGGTTGATGTCCGTTTCGGGGGCGAGCATCTTGCGCAGCATGCAAAAACGGAAGTCGCCCACGTTGCCGCGTGTCTCGTAGATGGAATAGGTGTGGTGCTGCGGCGGCAGCTCGCCCGATGTCATCAAGTCGCCAACGATCTGGCGCAGGTAGGCGTTGATGCGCTGGTTGACCTTAAAGCCCAGGTCCAAGCGCACGCGGAACAGGAAGTCTGTGCCAAAGGTCTCAACGGAATACTCGTGCGTATAGGGCTCATCGGTGACATGCACGTTAATGAACCAATATGCCTTGGCACGCTTGGGATGTTTGTCCAGGATGGAATAGAGCACGTCGCGGTCGAGCGTGAGCGGGTCGGGGCTGTTGGTGAGGAACACCAGGTTGTCGGCGAGCACGGGATAGGTCTCGTCGTTGCGCAGGCGATTGAGCTGGTCGATGTACTTGGAGACCGGCAGCAGGACCGTCTGCGTGCGCTCGATGGCGGTGCCGCGACGCCATACATACATAAGGCCGAACAGCAGTGCGGCCAGGAAGATCATGACGTAGCCGCCGTCAAAGAACATGGTGAGGCACGAAGCGAAGAAGCACAGCTCAATGGCCCCAAAGAGCAGGGCAAAGATGCAGGCGCCCAGCTTGTGCTTGAGGATGCCGGCGATATAGCTCGTCAAAAGCGTCGTGGTCATAAGCATGGTCACGGTAATGGCGAGGCCATAGGCGCTCTCCATGCGCTCGGAGTTCTGGAACAGCAGCACGATGAAGATACAGCCGACCCACATGATGTTGTTGACGAGTGGAATATAGAGCTGGCCCTTGGTGTCGCTGGGGTAGTGGATGCGCAGATGCGGCATAAGGTTGAGACGCGTGGCCTCGGATACCAGCGAGAACGAGCCGGTGATGAGCGCCTGCGAGGCGATGATGGCCGCCACGGCCGAAAGCACAATGGCAAAGGGGCGCAGGGGCTCGGGAAGCATCATATAGAACGGGTTAACGATATCCATCGCGAGCATCTGGGGGTTGGAGTTATTGGCGAGTAGCCAAGCTCCCTGACCCAGATAGTTGAGGATAAGGGCCGCCTTAACAAATGGCCAGGATGCATAGATGTTTGCCTTGCCCACGTGGCCCATGTCCGAGTAGAGTGCCTCGGCACCGGTTGTCGACAGGAAGACAAAGCCGAGCACCATGATGCCCGAGTGGTTGATGGGCGAGAACAGGAACATAATGCCGCGGATGGGGTTGAGCGCGCGCAAGATGGACAGGTTGCCGAGCATGTTGAACAGGCCGGCGCCTGCTAGGAACAGGAACCACAGCGTCATGAGCGGGCCGAAGAGCTTGCCGATTGACGAGGTGCCGGCGCGCTGCATGGCAAACAGACCGCAGATAATGATGATGG
>DBEYYU010000054.1:0-11532 GCA_048184855.1 Collinsella aerofaciens | reverse complement strand
CAGACGGCCATCCGGAGGCGCCCGATCGGCGGCCCCTCGGGGCTTGCCCGTATCGTAGGCAATGCGCCGAATGCTCGCCATCGAAATTTATCGATGGCCTATTTCAGACTGTAATGGGGGTAGTTCTGTAGAGAATACCGTTGCCGCCGGTAACCAAGCGGTCGTAAAGACGGCTGCCCAGCTGGCCGAGGAGTCGGCAAAGCAGCTCAAGGACGCTCAGGCCGCCTACGATGCCGCCCAGAAAAAGGCCGACGCGGCGGGCCAGTCTCAAAAGCAGGCGCAGCAGCAAAAGAATCAGGCCTCGCAGGCCGTGACCGATAACGCCGCCGAGCAGAACGAGGCCGAGGTAGCCGCGCTTCAGGAGAAGATCGACGAGCTTAAGGCAGCCGTCGAAAAGACCGAGCAGCAGCAGAAGAAGCTGGGCGACCTGAACGATCAGCTCGATCAGGCCAACAAGAGTGTCGAGAATAAGACCCAGGCACTCAAGGATGCCAAGGCCAAGCAGGGCGAGGCCGAGAAGGCACTCAAGGATGCCCAGGCTAAGCTCGATGCCATGGGTATGGACAAGTACGAGGCCGCCAAGAAGGACGTCGAGGACGCGCAGGCAAAGCTTGATGCGGCGAATGCCGATGTGAAGACGGCCAAGGGTGAGCTCGATGCCGCTAAGACGGCTGTCTCCAATGCCGAGCAGGCAAAGAGCGATGCCGAGTCTGCTCTGACGTCCGCCCAGGCCAAGAAGCAGGAGACTGCCGCTGCCCTCGCCACCGCAACCACCGCACAGGCCAACGCCCAGAAGAAGCTGGACCAGGCACAGGCTGCGCTCGATGCCGCTACTTCTGGCACGGGCGTCGACCTGAAAGCGCTCGAGGCCGCCAAGAACGTTGCTGCCGGTGAGTTCAAGGACGCGCAGGCGGAGCTCAATGCCGCGACGGCTGCCGACGCCACCGCACAGGCGAATCTGCAGACCGCCCAGGCTGCTGTCACTGCCGCGCAAGAGAAAGCCAACGCCGCCAACGCTGCCGTTTCGTCCGCGCAGACCGCATACGACGAAGTCAGCGGCAAACTCGGCGACCTGACGAACAAGTACAACACCGCTAAGGCCGCGTACGATCAAGCCCAGCAGACCGAGGCAGACAAGAAGGCTGCCTACGATCAGGCCGTAAAGGATAGGGACGACAAACGAGCCGAGTACAAGGCGGCTTGCGATGCCGCAGACGCTGCGGAGGCTGCCAGCGATGCCGCTAGCGCAGAGGTGGACAAGCTTGAGCAGCAGATTGCCGAGCTCAAGTCCAACATGACTGTCGATCAAGACATCATCAATAATGGCATGCTCGGTTTTATGGCCTACATTAGCAACAGCAGCGATTTTACTGCCCAGCAGAAGGCCAATGCCAGCGCTGCATCGTCTATGCTCACTGGCGCGCCCAACAAGGACGAGCGATATGACAAGGCTAGCTGGTATGACAGCTATGTCGATCAGGATATGTCTCGCAAGACCAATCCGCTCTCTCTCGAGCAGCTGCGCAATGCGCTGACGTATCTCGATACTCAGAACAACATCCGCAAGGCCAACGGTCAGTCGGAGCTTAGCGTTAGCCTCCGTATGACGGCTGCAGCAGCGCTCAACGCATCCTATTCATCGAATATTTGGGGACACTCGAATTTGTACTTCGATTCTAGTGAGAATCTCGCCGGTGGTGGCGGCGTCTACATGGGAGGCGAGACTGTCGACACACTCGGCTGGCCCTACACCGGTCTCTATACGGAGGAGAAGGAGCTGTTTGACCAAGAGGCTGCTACTAATAGCGACCTCGCAGCCCATCGCTACGATTCTGACTACATCTATTGGAACTATAACAACGTGTATTCGAAATGTGGCCACTATCTCAACATTATCGATGCGGGTAACGAGGCCATCGGCATCGCAACCGGTAGCGGTAAGAACACCGATTCCGAGGTAACTATTTTCGACTATAGCGGAAGCGCGAGCCAAAAAGACTTCACTGTCTCCGAGTTCAAGAAGCTCGTGAACAATTATATCGACTCTGCTTATAGCGCCGGCGGCACCCAGGCGCAAAAGCAACAGCTCAAGGAGCTTCAGAGCAAGCTCACTGAAGCACAGAAAAAGTTTGGAACTGCTAGCGCTGCCTATAACGCTGCACTCAACAAGCAGTTTGACGCTCAAGAGACCTTTAAAGCTGCCGATACGAGCATGAACACCGCCAAGGGCGAGTACGAGAGCGCTCAGGCTGCCACTGCAACCGCCAAGGGTGCCTATGATGCTGCCAAGAGCGAGCTCGATGCTTCTGGTATTGACATTGACGCTCTTCAGCAGAACCTCAATACTGCTAAGGCCGAGGCTGCCACTGCGCAGACTGCTCTCGACAAGGCCAACGCGACGCTCGCCGATTGCCAGACGAACGCCTCTAAGGCGTCGACTCGTAAACTGAATGCTCAGAGCGTCTACAACGCCGCCAAGGTAAAGTCCGACCAGGCCAGCGAGGCGTATGGCAACGCTACGGCTTCGGTCAAGGACCTTACCGCCAAGCTCGATGCCGCCAAGACGGATCTTGCGAACAAGCAGGGCGCGCTTGACGATGCCAAGAAGGCCGACGTTGCCGCCCAGTCTGGTGTAGACAAGGCTCAGGCCGCAGATACGCACGCCGCGACCGCTCTTTCGGGCGCCAAGCAGGCAGTTGCCGCCAAGACGCAGGCCCTGTCCGACGCACAGGCGAAGGCCAAGGCCGCCGAGGGCGAGCTGGCCGGCGCAAACAAGGCCTTCGAGCGCTTCGCTGGAGCCCAAAAAGCGGTCGACGACGCCAAGACCGCCCGCGACGCTGCCGTGGCCAGTGTCGCCGATGCCCAGAAGCAGCTCGAGGCCGCCAACGAAGCCGTCGTCGATGCGAACCTCGATATCGTCAAGGCCAAGGCAGAGCTTGCCAACGACGAGGCACTCAAGGCTGATCTTGAGGCTGTCGACCACAAGGCATCCCTTGCCGCGGGCACGACGGGCAACGAGAAGCTGGTCAAGCTGAACGCTGCCTACGCTCGCTATAAGGCTGCCGTCGATGCCGCCGCTGGTCTCAAGGCTGCTCTGAGCGATGCCGATGCCAAGCTGTCCGATGCCAACGACGCCTATGCCGCCGCGCTGGCTGAGCTTGGCGATGCCAAGGATGCCCTGGCTGCCGCGCAGGCCGAGTACGACAAGTATCATCCCAAGGCTGAGCCGCAGGCCAAGCCTCAGGTTGCGCAGGCTGCTGCAAAGGCTCCTGTCGCCAAGAAGAAGGCTGCGGACGCTGCGCTCGCCCAGACCGGTGATGACTCCGCGCTTGCGGGCGAGGTGTTCGTCATCGGCGGTATCACCCTCGTGGCCGCTGGTGTGACGCTGAGCGATCGTCGTCGCAAGCAGATGTAGCGTTTCGAGCGTAGATTCTGCAACGAACTTCGGTTCATAGCAGGAACGCTTCGATAGCTTAACCGATAAGGCCGGCGCGCTGTTAAACGCAGCGCGCTGGCCTTTCTTTGCGTTGGTATCAAAAAGCCCGGTCGGTAGCCGCGAAAGCTACCGACCGGGCAAATCGTAGGCAATATGGTTGCTGTCGAGCAGCTGCTCAGCTTAGCCCAGCAGGCTCAGACCCACGGAGACAAACGCCAGGATAACGCCGACGATGGACTCGCCGCCGAGCAGGCCGCTGGCAACAACCAGGCCCTGTTCCTGGAAGGCGGCGTCCTTGGCAGCCCTCTCCTCGTCAGAAAGACCAGCGGTGGCGTCGCGGTGGGCGGACCACTTGTCGTAGGCGAGCTTGACGCAGGAGCCCAGGAATGCCGTGAGCGACATATAGAACGGCAGGTACACGCCCAGGCCGATCATCATGGCCGGAATGCCGAGCCAGTACATGACGATGCCGGCGATAAAGCCGCCCGCAAACCACGGCACGCTCGGGATGCCCGAGACCATGGTGGCGACCACGCTTGCCTGTGCGGCAACGAAGCTCTTGTCGGGACCAAAGGCGTCCGGACCATAGGCGGTGACGAGCGCGACCATGACGGCGGCGGCGACCAGGGCGCCCACGATGCCGCCGATGGCCTGGCCGACCCACTGCGCGCGCGGGTTGGTGCCCAGCACGGCGCCGGCCTTAAAGTCGTTCATGACGTCGCCCGCAAGGCCGCACGCCACGGCTACGATGCCGGCGATAAAGAACAGTTTGACCTGAGCGAGCTGCGCGAAGGCGGCAACGATGAGCATGACGATGAGGCCAAAGATCTCCATGGGGTCGATGCCCGTCTGGCCGCAGCTCTGCGCGCTCATGATGGTGGTGACAAAGGTGAACAGCGTGACGATGACGGCCGGAACGGGGCCAAGGTCGAGCACGATGGCGATGATCACGGCGATGGCGGCAGCGCCCAGGCCGATGATACCGGCGTCGAGCTTAAGGGAGCCCGAGATGAGCGACTGCTCGTCGGTGTCGGTGGAGCTGTCGGCGGCGAGGCCGCGGACGATACCGGCGACCTGCGGCAAGATGTCCTTGAGGACGACGGCAACGCCAAAGCCCATCATGAGGCCCATACCCAGGGACTTAACAATGCCCTGTGCGGTCATAGCGTCAAACAGACCGGCAGCGGTGCCGCCGACAATGATGCCAAAATTGCCCAGCAGCGCGCCGGCAAACCAGAACGCGACCGGGGCGAAGCCCACAAGGAAGCCGACGGAGAGCAGCATGGGCGAGTTGTAGATGGCAAAGGTCACGCCAGGGATGTTGAGCGTGCACAGCATACTGGGCACAATGCCCAGAGCATCGCGCAGCACGCTGTAGATGCCGGCGATGGCCATGGAGCCAAAGAGCTGCTTGCCGGTCTTGCCGCCGGCCTCGGTCGCGCGCAGGGTCTGAGCTGCGGCGTTGCCGGTGGGGAACTCCAGCGCGGCGTCCACGATAAAGTGACGGTGGATGAGTGCCGTGGCCAGCAGGCCCAGGATGGTGCCGGCGAGTGCCACGATAAACATGTCGAGCCAGCTGATCTGGTCGGCATAGCCCAGCATCCAGGCGCCCGGGATGGTAAACGCCAGGCCGCCGGCGACCATGGCGCCCGCGGACATGATGGTGTGGGTGACGTTGGCCTCGTTGAGGCTGGCATTGCCCATGAGCTTCAGGAAGAACAGCGAGATGACGGCAGCGAAGACGATCGGCCAGGGGAGGGCGCCCATCTTGAGGGCGGTGTAGGCCGAGCTTGCCGTGATGATTACGCAGCCAAGGACGCCGATGACGACGCCGCGCAGCGTGAGTTGCCCGCGCATCGAAGCACGGTTCGAGGGATTGCTCATATAAAACTCCTTTGCGTATATCCGCTTCCCCCGGGAGCGCCGCTACGGATACAGCGCGGGAAGTCGGGTTACCAAGGGCCGCCGCGTGAGCTCGCGCGCGACCGCGCACCAGTATAACCGCAAGCTAGTCATTTCGGGATGACTGGTTTAGGTAGGCGATATACTGCTGGGCAGACGAAAGGAGCGCCGACGATGCTTAATGGGTGCGCATATATATTGACGGTCGACGTGGGCAACACGTTCATTCGCTTTGGTCTGTTTGCAGAGGATTCGGCCGCGGCGCAGGGATGTCCGCTTGAGACGTGCGAGATCACCACGCCGTCGAGCATCACAGCAGACGAGGCGCGCATGCGTCTCGTGCAGGTCATGGCCGCACTGGCGGCCGACGCGGGCATGCCGGGTGCGCTTGTGCCCGCGGCTGCTGTGCTGAGCTGCGTGGTCCCGGCGCTCGAGCGCCCGTGGAAGGCAGCTCTTTCCCGTACCTGCACGGGACGCGTGCTCACGGTGGGACCGGGACTTAAGACCGGCATGCCCGTGCACTACGACGACCCGGCCGAGATCGGCCCCGACCGCATCGCCGACGCCGTGGCGGCCCGTGCCGTCTACGGCTCTCCGTGCATCGTGATCGACCTGGGCACAACGACCAATATCGAGGTCATCGACGCGCACGGAACCTTTGTGGGCGGCGTCATCGCGCCGGGTCTGGCGCTTGGCGCCCGCTCGCTTTCGGCTGCTGCGGCGCGTTTGCCTCAGGTCGAGCCTTCGGCGCCAACGCACGTCATCGGCCGCAACACGCGCGAGGCCATGCGCTCGGGCGTGGTCTTGGGCGAGGTGGCCCGCATCGACGGCATGCTCGACATGGTGCTTGCCGAGATGCGCGCGACCAAGGCCGCGGGGGAGGGCAGCGTGCCCATCGTCATTACCGGCGACGATGCCGAGGCACTCGCGTCGCTGGTCGGTCACAGTCTGACGGTCGACGATGCGCTGACGTTGCGGGGTCTCGCCGAGCTCTATCGCATCAACCAAAAGCCCCGCCGCGTGTAAAGGTGAGGGCGCCGGTGGGATAAACGCCCCCACCTTTCACCTGCTACAATGGGTCAAACTATTGCGATTACGGAGGTGTCTGCCATGTCGGACGATCTTCATCAAACTTCGTCAGGCAAGCGCTTGGACGTCATTAGCTGGGACGAGTTCTTTATGAGCGTGGCTATCGCCGCGCAGCGCCGCAGCAAGGACCCCAACACGCAGGTGGGTGCGTGCATCGCCAACACCAACCACCGCATCCTTTCGGTGGGCTACAACGGTACACCCTCGGCGCTCAACGACGACTTTTTCCCGTGGGGTACGAGCGACGACCCGCTGCAGGACAAGCACAACTACGTGGTCCATGCCGAGGCCAACGCCGTTCTCAACTACCGTGGCTCGCTCAAGGACCTCGAGGGTTCCACGGTCTACGTCACGCTGTTCCCGTGCCACGACTGCGCCAAGATTCTGGCACAGGTGGGCGTGGGCGAGGTCGTCTACCTGGACAATAAGTATGCCGACACCGATGACGGCCGTATCAGCCGCCGCATTCTCGACTCCTGCGGCATCAGCTACCGCCAGGTCATCGTCGATGTTCAGATTGGTACCGGGGGACAGGCTCGACAGTAATATGCGTTGTCGCTATCTGACGACGAACGCAGCTCAAAGAGCCCCGTCCCAAATTGACTACTCGTGAAAGTCGCGTCTGCGCGCATGGACGGCTCGTGAGCGGGTACATGGCTGTAGTAACATAGCTTCTGTCCGCGGGCGCGCCCGCGTAATTGTGAGAAAGGAGCCCCTGTGGCTGTTAACGAAGAGCTGCTTAAGAAGGTTCTTGAGGAGATTCGCCCCAACCTGCAGGCTGACGGCGGCGATATGGAGTATGTGGGCGTCGACGACGAGGGTGTCGTCAAGCTGGAGCTGCAGGGCGCCTGCGCCGGCTGCCCTATGAGCGCACTGACCCTGTCCATGGGTATCGAGCGTATCCTCAAGGAGCATGTGCCCGGCGTTACCCGTGTCGAGCAGGTCAATGCCTCCGGCGAGACCGACGACCTGTACGACGAGTACGCGCCGTTCTAAGATGCGAAAGCTGCGGACGGTATACTCCGCATAGACGTTACGCCCAAATATGCGGCTGCGAGCGCAAGGCCCGCGGCCGCATTTGTATGTAGGGAGTAGGAGGGTCGACATGCTCAACGACTTCTACCATATGCTTGATCCTGTCGCGATCTCGGCGGGCCCCATCACCATCTACTGGTACGGCCTGGCCTACGTCGTCGGCGCCCTGCTCACGGCGGTCGTCATGTACCGTACACAGCGTCGCTGGGGCTTTAACATCACGATTGACGACCTGACGAGTGTCGTGGTCGGCGTGGTCTTTGGCCTTATCATTGGCGCCCGCCTGTTCTACGTCATCTTTTACGGCGACGGCTACTACTGGGCGCATCCGCTCGAGATCTTTGCCACCAACGAAGGCGGCATGAGCTTCCATGGCGGCCTGGTGGGCGGCATCATCGGCGGCGTGCTCGTGTGCCGCATGTACAAGCTCGACGCCTGGACCATCGCCGACCTTGCCGTTATCGGTGCTCCGCTGGCCTTATGTCTGGGACGCTGCGCCAACTTTGTCAACGGCGAGCTGTGGGGCAAGCCGACCGATCTGCCCTGGGGCGTGATCTTTGGCGGCACCGCGGGCGATATGCCGCGTCACCCCTCCCAGCTCTACGAGGCATTTCTTGAGGGCATCGTGCTCTTTTGCATTCTGCAGGTGCTCAGCCGCAAAAAGCCGCTACTGCCCCAAGGCACGTTTATGGGCGTGTTCGTGATGGGTTACGGCATCGTCCGCTTCCTCATTGAGTTCGTGCGCGTGCCCGATGCGCAGCTGGGCTATCTGCTGGGCGGCGTCATCACCATGGGTCAGCTGTTGAGTCTGCCACTCGTAATCGCGGGCCTGGCGCTCATCATCTTTGCTCGTCGCCGCAACCAGCCCCAGCGCATCTACCTCGACGCCTAACCACCGCAAAGTGGACAGGCACCTTTGTGGTGGTTCGCTGGGCAACGATGACAGAACCGTAACGTTTCCCCAGATAAAACCTGCCAAAATAAACCTGTCCCTTTTTGGTAGGTTTCTAGAAAGGCTTTCGGACTGTGAAGGATTCCGACCTCTCCACAACGGCTGCGCGCGACGCTGCCCGCATCGTCTGGTTTAAGCGCTACCCCGCCAAGCAGACGCTCATCGCATTTTTGCTCGCGCTGTTGGCGACCACGGCGTTTTCCATCGATCCCGCCCCGGTATCGAGCAACGCAGTCTTGGCGATTGACCCCAACGCCTCGGGCATGCTGTACGTGTGCTACGAGGTGCTCCTCTCGTTTGCCGGCCATACCGACGCGGTCATGCTGCTTGCGCTTGCCTGCCTGCTCACTCTGCCGTTTCGCTACGTGTTCTTTGGCCGTGGCGACACCTGGCGTCCATCGATCATTCTGCCGTCGCTGTTCTTCGCCATCTGCATGGTGTTCGGCCGCAGCTACGACCTCACCGACTCGGCCGAGATTGTCCTTGGCGACAAAGCCCGCATCATCTGCGCCTGGATTGGCGGCGCGGGCTGGATGCTCTTGGCGGTCGTTGCCTTCTACCTTGCCTTTGAGTGTCTAGATTGGCTGAGCTCTCGGCGCATTCCGTTTTCCGAGGCGCACTTTGGCCGCGTATGGCGTGTGGCTCACGCCGTGCTCTCGGTCCATCCCTTTGCCGGGCCCTTCCTGGTGCTTATGATCGCCTGGACGCCCATGCTCATCGCTTCGCTGCCCGGCCTTTTTATGGGAGATACGGGCGCGCAGATTCGCCAGTGGTTCAACTATCCCAACGGCACGAGCGACTACCTGCGCCTACTCAACCCCAACGTGCTGCTCAACGGGCATCATCCCGTAGTGCACACGGCCATTATCGGCTCGTGCGTTCAGCTGGGGCTTTCGCTGTTCAACAGCGCTAACGCGGGTCTTACCATCTACACCTGCGCTCAATTTGTCATCACGGCTGCCTGCATGGCCTATTCCATTTCGTCGCTGCGCAAATTGGGCGTGAGCCTGCCGGTTCGCGGTGCGATCCTGCTGTTCTTTGCGTTTATGCCGATGTTCTCTAACTACGCGGCGTTGCTCACCAAAGACGTGCTCTTTGCCGACGCGTTCTTGGTGCTGCTGGTACAGACCGTCAAGCTCGTGGCATGTGGCTTGCCCCGTCGTGATGCCAATGCCGAGCGTGCGGGCGAACAGAGGCCCGTGCTCTTTGCGCGACATGACTGGCTGCTGCTCACTCTGGGCGCCATGGGTTCCACGTTTCTGCGCAACGGCGGCCTGGTGTTTCCCCTGGCGGCATGCGTAATCGCGGCGGCGTTTTGCGCATGGGACGCGCATGTGGCTCATCGTGCAGCCAAGCAGGCTGGTGCTGCGCCTTCGGGCGGCATCCCGCGTTTCCGCTGGGTGGGAGTTCTTGCGGTGCTTGCACTCTGCCTTGCCTCTAATATGTACTTCACCAAGGTCTTTATGCCAGCGCACGACATCACGCCTGGTTCCAAGCGCGAAATCCTTTCGATTCCGTTCCAACAGACGGCTCGTTTCGTCCAAAAGCACGACGGCCTTAACTCGGGCGTCAACCCTACGGTTAAGGAGGACGGCACCATCGTGGAAGCTCCTTGCGACGGTTCGGTGACCGACGAAGAGCGTGCCGTGATCGATCGTGTACTCAAGTACGAGAACCTGGGCCGCCGCTACAACCCCGACAAGTCCGATGCCGTCAAGAACTGCTTTAACGAGTACGCCTCGCAGGAGGACATCGATGCCTATTTTGAGGTATGGGCTCAGATGTTTAAGAAGGATCCCGAGTGCTATATTTCGGCGCTTAGGGGGTGCGGACGATTTCTTGGACCGCGCCTAGGCGTATCCATGGAGTGGGTATGATGAATTGGACACCTAGTTAAGAGCGAAAGGTGTTCAAGATGACCCAAAGAAGAAAGCGATACGACAGGCAGTTCAAGGTCTCGGCGGCAAAGGTGGTCCTGTCCGGGGAAATGACGGTCAAAGGCCTATCGGAGGAACTCGGCATAAAGGATTCGACGCTGAGAAGGTGGGCCCGCGAATACGAGGAGATGGGAGACGGCGCGTTCCCCGGAAACGGCTCCCCGAAGATCAACAAGGACTACGAGATCGTGAAGCTCAAGAAGAAGGTCGAGGAGCTCGAGCGCGAGAACGAGATACTAAAAAATTTCCGGGCCTTCTTGAGTCAAGACCATGCGTGAGGTTCGAGTTCCTCAAAGAGCATAGGGGCGAGATCGGCCCCATCAGGAAGGCATGCGGGCTGATGAAAGTCTCGAAATCCGGTTTCTACGAGTATCTCGGCCGGAAGAAGTCCGACGCCCAGATAGAGCGGGAGGCGATCGAAGGTTTCGTCGCCGAGGCCTTCGAGCGGCACAAGGGCCGTTACGGCTACCGGCGCATCAACCGCGAACTGCGAAAAAGCGGCATCGTCGTGAGCGAGAAGCGCGTGCTCCGCATCATGCAGAAGCTCGGACTTGCCGGAAAGGGCGCGACCCGAAAACACCGCATCCAGAAGAAGGTCGAGCCGGGAGACCCTCGGTTGAACCTGGTAGAGCGCGCTTTCACCGTGGGCGAGCGCAACAGGCTTTGGGTGGGCGACATCACCTACATACCCACAAGAGAAGGGTGGCTCTATCTCGCAGCCGTGATAGACGCCTTCTCCCGCAAGGTCGTGGGCTGGTCGATGTCCGAGCGCATCACCGAGAAGGTCGCGATCGACGCGATGGAGCAGGCGGTCGGCAGGGAGGGTCCGCCAGATGACGGCAGCCTCGTCTTCCATGACGATCAGGGCGCGCAGTACACCTCCCGTTCCTTCCAGCGGTGTCTGGACTCGCATGGCATAGTCCAGTCGGTATCAAGGCCCGGCACGCCGCTGGACAACGCGGTGGCCGAGTCGTTCTTCAAGACGCTGAAAAGGGAATTGGTGAAAGAGAGGAGCTATGGGACGAGGGACGAGGCCAAGCAGGACATCTTCAAGTACATAGAGCTCTATTACAATAGGGTGCGCATGCATTCCACCCTGGGCTACATGTCTCCAGTGGAATACGAGCGGCAATACGCTTGAGGATCCTTAAAAGAAAGTCCAGTTTATCCTTCCCACTCCA
>DBEYYU010000053.1:0-19095 GCA_048184855.1 Collinsella aerofaciens | reverse complement strand
CCGCGTCTATAATCTCCTGTAGGTCATCGTGTCTCTCGTTCACCTCAATGGTCCTCCTAACGCCGGCGTGTTGGCACCACCAGCGTAGTGGCGGCGGGGAGGCACGGTGGCCATTATTCGGTGACCGGGATTGGTCAAAATAGTTTGACTATTAGCGGCTAAAATCGCCCGGCGCTAACAGTTTTACCTGGAATTAGGCAAATATAGACCGTATTTCACCGCAACTCATAGTGGGATGGCGGACGCCGTCCTACCCTTGGGTGACCAGGCGGTAACCGATGCCCACGTGCGTCTGGATATAGCGCGGATGCGCGGGGTCGGACTCGATCTTCTTGCGCAGCGTGCCCATAAAGACGCGCAGGCTCGCCAGGTCGCTCTTAGTTGCCGTGCCCCAAATCTCGTGCAGGATAAACTGGTGCGTTAGTACCTTGTCGGCGTTATGTGCCAGCAGGCACAAGAGCTTGTACTCAATCGGCGTCAGATGCAGCTCCTCGCCATCCATCGTGGCAATGCCGGCATCAAAGTCGATATGCAGCTCACCGGCATCGAACGTGCCCTCGGAGGCAACGCCGCCCGATTGCGCATACGAAAGGCGCCTGAGCGTCGTGCGAATGCGCGCGAGCAGCTCCTCGACCGAAAACGGCTTGGTCAGGTAGTCGTCGGCGCCGGCATCGAGTGCGCGAATCTTGTCCGCATCCTCGCTACGCGCCGATACCACGATAATCGGCATGCCCGACCATGCGCGCACCGACTCCACCACCTTGACGCCGTCCATATCGGGCAGACCCAGGTCGAGCAGCACAATGCTCGGTGCCTGCGATGAGGCGGCAGCGATGGCGGCATGGGCGGTCTCCACGGCCATATGACGCAAGCCGTGCGCCTCGAGCGCGGCAACAATAAGATTGCGGACAGCGGGGTCGTCCTCAACGACCAAGATGAGCGGTTTTACGGCAGAGTTCGGCACAGCGCTACTCCTTATCAAACGAAACGTCGGCGACGGGAAGCTCAATCGTAAAGACCGAGCCGTGCGGGTCCGCCGCGGCAACCTCTATGCTACCGCCATGCGCCAGCGCAATGGAGCGGCAGAGCGAAAGCCCCAGGCCCACACTACGGTGGCTGTCGGCCAGGCCATGGTTGGCGGTATAGAACGACTCGAAGATGCGCTCGCGATCCTCGGGTGCAATGCCCGGGCCGTCATCGGCCACCGAGCACGCCACGCGTCCATCGTCGACGCTAATCGAAATCATGATATGCGAGCCTGCGGGCGTATAGGTGATGGCGTTGTTCACCAGATTGACCACCAGCTGCACCATCAGGCGCGCATCGACGTTGACGAGCGCCGGCTCATCGCACGCCACCACCTTAAGGTCGTGCTCGCGCACGGCAGGGTTCACGTGGCGCAGCGCCTCCTCCACGATATCGTCCATGAGCTCGAGCGTGGTCGACAGGCGCATACCGCCGCCCTCGAGCTTGGTGATGGCGAGCAGGTTCTCGACGGTGGCGTTGAGCCATTGCGTATCCGAGCGAATGGACAAGAGCAGGCCGCGGCGCGTTTGGGCGTCGAGCACGGCGGTGCCGGTCGAGCCCTGGTCGAGCAGCACATCGGCATTACCCGAAATACTGGTGAGCGGCGTGCGCAGGTCGTGCGAGATGGAGCGCAGCAGGTTGGCGCGCAGCTGCTCGTTTTTGGCAAGCACCGCCGCCTCCTCGCGGGCCTCCATGGCGCGGGCGCGATCGAGCGCCAGCTCGCCTTCGCTCACGATAGCATCGGCAAGTGTCCGCTCCTCGTGCGTCAGCACGTCGGGCTCGGCAACGATAGCCAGCACGCCCACCACCGAGGCGGGGTCGCCCGAGCGCGCGAAGCCGTCGCCTGTGCGAACCGTCAGGTAGATGCCATAAAACGCCGAGCCGCCGAACGTAGCATCGAGCGGCGTTCCCACATAGGCGGACGCCGAGAGCCGCGGTGGCATCTGCGGCGCCAGCTCGTGCACCGGCGCGGCATCGCCCACGGCCGTGTATGTCGCACGCGGCAGCAGGTCATCGCCCTCGGCGTCGGCGCTGTACCACACGACCGGACAGCCCGAAAGACGCGCCAGCTGCGTGGCCATGGCGTGAACGATCTGCTGCTCGTCGGCGCAGCGCTGCAACATGCGATTGGTCTCGAGCACCATATGCGTGCGGCGGTCGCTGGCGGCAGCCTGTGCCAAGGCGCGGCGCAGGGCCAACGCAATCGAGCTCGACACAAGCGAGACCACGAACATGATGAAGAACATGCCGGGATAGCCGCGGTCGATAAGCGACAGCGAGTAGCGCGGGTCGACAAACAAGAAGTTGTAGAGCGCCACGGCGGCAGCCGAGCTCAGCAAGCAATACAGGCGACTCCAGGTAAAGAATGCGCACAGTTGAACGGCGAACACATAGACGATCATGATGCTCGGCGCGAGACCCGGATGGTCGAGCAGCGCGCCCACAATCGTCGCCGCGACCAGCAGCCCCACCGATACGCAGGCGTCATACAGAGGAGTGCGGCGCGTCAGCGTTGTGCGCCGCCACCAAAAGCTATCGGCAATATCGCCGTCCGTACGGACGTCCCTCAGCGTTCCGCCCCTCTCTCAAAAACAAAAACCACCACACAGGGACAGGCACCTTTGTGGTGGTTTCCCTTGTGGTGGTTCCAAGTGTATAGCCTTTGCAACCGGCGGTCGCTAGACAAACAGCACGTGCGCGAGCAGGGCACACACGCACACCGCTCCAAATACCAGTGCCACGATCGAGATCACGCGGTCGGCCATGTCCATGTTGGCACGATTCGTAAAGAACCGATCTTCGGCGGCGTCGACGCGCGCCTCACGCACCATTTCGACCACCGCCTCACGGCCATCGAGCGCCTTTGTATCCATGTTTACCTCCCCGGCCTCATGCTTATCCATCAAAAACCAACTCCGTGTAGCCGCCGACGTCTACGGCCGCTCGTTGGGAGCCAGGCGTTGCATCTTGTTCACGGCCTTGAACTTGGTGAACAGCGGCACGTACTCAAAGCTCACGTTGGAGTTCTCCAGGCCGTACCAACGCGCGGGCGTGCCGGCGGCGCGGCGAATGATGTACTTGAGCGTGATGGCTGTACGCTCGCTGGGCTCCACATCGCTTTCGGGCGCCAGAAGCTTACGGATCAGGACGAACTTGAACGTGCCGATGTTACCCGGATCCTTGTAGACCGAGTAGTCATGCGTCTGCGGCGGCAGCTCGCCGGTGGCAGCCAGGTCCTGAACAACCTGACGCAGGTAGGCATTGACGCGCTGGTTGATCTTGTAGCCCAGGTACAGGTGCACGCGGAACACGTAGTCGGTGCCGAACGTCTCGACCGAATAGGCAAAGGTGTGCGGTTCGTCCATGGTCTCGACATTCACGAACCACCAGGCGCGGGCACGCTTGGGATGCTTGTCCAAGATCGAATAGACGATATCGCGGTCGATGTAGTCGGTATGGGTGTCCTTGGTCAGGTACACGACGTTGTCACTCATGCGCTCGTAACGGTCGTCGTCGCGCAGGCGCTTGAGCTGCGGCAGGTAGCTGCGCAGCGGCAGCAGCGTAAACTGGCGCTGCTCGACCGCCGTGCCGTTGTACCAGCACACCATAATGCCCATGATGAGTGCAGCCATGAGGATGGTGAAATAGCCGCCGTGGAAGAACTTGGTGAGCGAGCTCACGAAGAAGAAGCCTTCGAGCAAAAGGAAGAAGGCCGCGAAGATCCACGGAGCAACCTTGAGCTTGCGCTCCTCGTGCAGGTAGAAGAAGAGCAGCAGCGTGGTGCACATCATAGTCAGCGTAATGGCAAGGCCGTACGCGGCTTCCATATGCGCCGAGTTCTGGAACAGCAGCACCACGATGACGCAGCCGACAAGCATGACGTTGTTGACCATGGGGATGTAGAGCTGGCCCTTGGTCTCGGCAGGGTAGAAGACCTGCATGTGCGGCATGAGGTCCAGACGGCTGGCCTCGGACACCAGCGAGAATGCGCCGGTGATGAGCGCCTGCGAGGCAATGATGGCCGCAACGGTGGAAAGGCCTACGGCAAAGGGACGCAGGCCCGGGGCGAGCATCTGGTAGAACGGGTTGAGGTCGGCAATGCCCATGAGCTCGGGGTTGGCAGCGTTGTTCATAAGCCATGCGCCCTGGCCCATATAGGAAAGCAGCAGGCAGCACTTAACGAACGGCCAGGTAGCGTAGATGTTGCCGCGGCCGACGTGGCCCATGTCGGAGTAGAGCGCCTCGGCACCGGTGGTGGCGAGGAAGCAGCTGCCCAGAATCATGATGCCCGCGTGGTTGTTGGGGCTCAGCAAAAAGGCGATGCCGCGCACCGGGTTGAGGCACAGCAGCACGGCGGGGTGCTGGAAGACAAAGAACAGACCCGTGCCGCCCAGGAACAGGAACCACAGCGTCATGATGGGGCCAAAGGCGTGACCGATCTTGGCCGTACCGATGCGCTGTACCAAGAAGAGCACGATGATGATGGCGAGCGTGATGGCGACGACGCGGCCCTGGTCATCGCCCAGCACGGCATGGACCGCCGGGATGGTGCGCAGGCCCTCGATGGCCGTGGTAACGGTAACGGCCGGCGTCAGGATGCCGTCGGCGAGCAGCGCGGCGCCACCCAGCATGGCGGGGATGATAAGCCACTTGCCGCAGCGCTTGACCAGGCTGTACAGGGCAAAGATGCCGCCCTCACCATGGTTATCGGCGCGCAGCGAGATGAGCACATACTTGATGGTGGTCAGCAGCGTGACCGTCCACACGACAAGGGAGAGCGCGCCGAGCACGAACTCCTCCGTGACGCTTCCGATGCCGCCGTTGCCGGCAACGAGCGCCTTGGTTACATACATAGGGCTGGTGCCGATATCGCCGTACACCACGCCCAGCGTGACGAGCATCGCCGAGATGCTCACAGGAATCGCAGCGTGCGAAGCTGCCTCCTTGGCCTTTTGTTCCATAAGCCGGTTTCCTCCCAACTTTAATGTTCGAAGGGATTATAGGTAATCGACCTGCGCTTGCACGGCACCGTTTTCCCAGCTAGATAAACATTTATACGGCCTTTAGGCCACTACGGCGATATGGAATGCGACAAAGGGACTGTCCCTTTGCCTCATCTGTCATTTTCCGAGCCAGTTTTTGAACCACCACTCCATGGAGCGGCTCATCTCGGCCATAAAGGGACTAGTGTGTTTGCGGGTGTAGATATCCACCACGCGCTCGCCCACCTCGCGGGCATGCGGGCGAAACATCGCGTCCATCTCGGCCACCTGCGCGTCCATGGTCGCAGCATCGGCGCGGCAGTAGCGCTCCTCGTGCACCAGGTTCACCACGGGATGCGCAATGGCCGGACGCTCCTTACGGGGCGTGCCGATGATGAGCATCGACAGCGGCATGGTATAGGGCGGCAAATCGAGCAGCTCGGCAACTTCCTCGGCATCCTCGACGATATCACCGATATAGCAGCTCCCCAGACCCAGAGCCTCGGCGGCAACCACGGCGTTTTGCGCGGCGATCACGGCGTCCTGGGCCGCGATGGCAAAGTCGCCCAAACCCGGCGCGCGGCGGGGCGCCTTACCCGTGCGCTCGACAAACTCGGGCTCAAAGCAGCCCACGTGCTCAAACAGATCGATCCACTTGGCATAATCGACCACAAATATGAGTGCCCAGGGCGCCTTGGCGATCATGGGCTGGTGGTCGCACAGGTCGGCCAGATGGTCCAGCGTAGCCTGTTCGCGGATGCTCACGATGGAATACATCATCATGGCACCTGCCGACGGCGCACGGCTCGCCGCGTGCAGAATCGCTGCCCGCTGCTCGTCGGTCACCGCCACGGGGCGACCGTCGTCATCGCGCGCGAAGGCACGCGTAGACGAGCGATGCTCCAAGATGTCCAGCACCGCATTGCCCGTAGTCTCGACCGGATAACCGTTCGTATCCACGCCCGCAGCTCCGCCGCAGTACTCGGCACCCGTCATACAAACCTGCTCGCCCATAGCTCTATCCTCGCCAATTCTTTAAGAAGCCTTTACGTTTCCGTGTAATTCCCGTCCATTATCGCGCAGGTCGCCACTACATTGCGCCACACCGCCACACGTGCGCGTTAATATGGCTGGTTGTTGTGCGCAGCCACCAATTGCAGCGCATATCTTGGTAACAATCGGGTAAACCCCCGCTTTCGTAGGTTTTAAGTTTGTGAGGAGTCTCAGCATGTTCGCTGCCGCCATCTCGCTCGTCGGTCTTGCGGCGACCGTCTACCTTGTCTTGCGCGAGGCCAAGGCCATTCGCGCTCAGTCGGGCACCGTTGCCAAAAGCGCTCTTGGGTGGAGCGTCGCCTTCGGCCTGTTCCAGGTCTTTTTGACCGTTTGGGGCGCCATTGGCCTCGTCGCCCAAAACGAGCCGCTCGCCTTTGTGATGCTCATCCTGACCAACGCCATCCTCACCGGCTGCGCTTGGGCCAGCATCGCACGCGACCGCATCGCCCCGCGCGTCTTTGCGTTCGCCGCGCCCGACGCCCCCGCCCCCACCGGCAAGCTCGCCCGTCTGCGCGGCGCCTTTGTGGGCAAGCCACTCGTCGCCGCCGTCCTGTGTCTGCTGCTCGCCGGCGTCTTTGCGCTGCTGGGCATGGAAGTCTCGTCCAACCACGACTTTACCTGGGTCTACCCCCTGTGCATCCTGCTCGAGTGGGCCATCATCACCGTGCTCATGACCGGCTTGTTCTTCCTGTTCCAGCGCCACGGCGCAGCTCCGGCTGTCCTGGCCTTCGCCCTCTTTGTCCTGGGCATTGCCGAGTTCTTCGTTATCACGTTTAAGTCCATGCCCATCCAGCCGGGCGACCTTTCGGCCATCTCCACCGCCGCCGCGGTCGCCGGCACCGGCTACACCTTCTCCATCTCGCTGTTCTGCGTGCTGTCCATGGGCTTTACCGCCATCGCCATGCTGCTGTGCGAGTACGCCGGCCTGGTGGCACCGCACCGTCAGAAGGGCGCCGCCAACGCCAAGCGCATGCTGCTCACCAATCTGCTCGTCGCCGTGCTGTGCCTAGGCGGCGTGACCGCGCACGTCACGCTCATCGACTACTACAACACCCTCGGCATCACCGTCTACACTTGGCGCCCGCTCGAGAGCTACTGGCGCGAGGGCTACCTGCCCGCCTTTATTAGTGCAGCGCAGTCCATCAAGCCGCCCAAACCCGCCGACTACTCCGTCGACGATGCCAAGGCCACGCTCAAAAAGTACGCCAAGGCCTACGACAAGTCCGACGCAGCCAAGAGTGACGAGCGCACCGCCGCAAAGGAGCAGTTCGACAGCGAGAAGCCCACGGTCATCGCCATCATGAACGAGACCTTCTCGGATCTGTCGATCTATCAGAACATGCGCGCCGGCTACGAGGGCCCGCAGTACTTTAAGAGCCTGTCCAACTGCCTCAGCCGCGGCAAGCTCTACGTGAGCGCCTACGGCGGCGGCACCGCCAATACCGAGTTTGAGTTTATGACCGGCAACTCCATGGCCAACCTGGGCTCGGGCGTGTACCCCTACACCATCTACAACATGGAAACGACCGGGAACCTGGCAGAGCAGTTCAAATCGCTCGGCTATTCCACCACGGCTATGCACCCCAATCACGCAACCAACTGGAACCGCGAGAACGTCTACAAGGACTTTGGCTTTGACCAGTTCCTGTCCATCAACGATTTCCAGGGAGCCGACACCTTGCGCGGCATGGTGACCGACCAGGCGACCTACGACAAGATTCTTGAGCTGCTCGACCAGAACGCCGATCCGCAGTTTATCTTCGACGTGACCATGCAGAACCACTCGGGCTACGACACGGGCCTGCTGCCGGTCGACAAGCAGATGCACCTGAACATCGACACGACCGATCTGGACGCCAAGACCGTCGAGGACGGCACGCTCTCCGATGTCGACGAGTACGTCTCGTGCATCGAGCAGTCCGACCAGGCGCTGCGCTACTTCCTTAACGCCCTGAGCAAGCTCGACCGCAAGGTGGTCGTGGTGTTCTGGGGCGATCACCAGCCGTTCTTCCCGTCCAAGTTCAACGATAAGTGGTTTACCGGCGAGGACGACGCTACGCATCAAGAGCGCCTGTGGCAGACCGACTACATCATCTGGGCCAACTACGACGTTGCCGGCTGCGACCAGACGAGCGAGGTCGATGACCTGTCCACCAACTACCTGTCCACGCAGCTTATGCAGCTGATCGGTGCCCCGCTGACCGACTACCAGAAAGCGCACATGACGCTGCGCGAGTCGCTGCCCGCTATCAACTCCGTGGGCTACGAGGACGCCAGCCTGCGCTGGGCGCTCTCCTCCAACGTCACCGGTGACGACGCCGCTGCCGCTGCCGCAACCAAGGCGCGCGAGGATTACGCCAAGATGCAGTACTACGAGATGTTCCGCGACGGCAAGAACGTGTACACCGAGCACTTCCAGACCGAGGCCAACGAAACCGACCCCAACCTGGCACCGGGTACGACCAAGATCAAGTAGCGACCAGCTGCGAGTTCATAACTGAAACGTCTGTCCGGGCGGCGGCATATAAGGTTCCCTGCTCGGACAGTCCTGCGCACGACGGAGGCCACATTAAGTGGCCACCTTTGCGTGCGGAACTCGCGATGAACCTTATATGCCTCCGCCCGGACAGACGCCCTGTTGTTGGAGCGCGGCTTGTCATAGGGGTATCCGCTGAACATATATAAGTCGAAGGCCACGTCTTGTGGCCTTCTTTGTATTCGGAAACCGTGTCCCAGAATTCACGTCCGGAGTGGGATGCAGTTTCCGCTTACGGCCCCGTTGGGAAACTGCATCCCACTCCGGGCTCAAATTGTGGGCCATCGTTTCCACCAGAGCCCTCAACCGGAAACTGCGTCCCACTCCAAAGGCAAATTCTGGGACGCACTTTCCGAAACCCCATCCATCCGGAAAGCCCGTCCCACTCTGCATACATCCAGCGAACGCATGCGAGTGTGTCGTCCAGGACGGTCTCGTCATCGGGGTGATGGAAAATGTCACCCCAAACGCTTGCCACGGCGCGGTCTCCTGTCAAGAAAAAAGCCTCGAGAATCTCGAGGCTTTCACGTTTGTACGATTGAACGCGCGGCACCGCGAGCGACGCTCTACTCGCCCAAAACGGCCTTTTTGGCGTCTGCAGCCATGTTATCCAGATCTTCCTTGGTGGGATGGTCCTTCGCGGCAACCCAGTTGTCGAGCAGCATCTTAAATCGGGCGTTGTCGGGATCTTGCTCGAGCATGGCCTCGTAGCGCTGCTTGACCGCGGGGCCCATCTTGCCCTGGCACATCGCCCAGCCCGCAAGCTCGGCATCCCCAGCCAAATTGGAAGTTACGCGGTCGATAATCTGCTGATAGTAGCTCTGGTCGGCCCCAAAGCCGCAGGTGCCAAACAGGAACACGCGCTTACCGTGCAAGGCGGAGAGCAACGCCGCGACCGAAGGCGTGCACGCGCCCTTGTCGCACCAAAAACCGACGAGCACCGTGTCGGCCGCGCAGGCGCCCTGCGCCTCGAGCGCGACCTGATCTGCATCCGCATCGTCGCTCAACGCCGCGGCATGGACAAACTCAACACCCGCAGCCTGCAGAGCGCGCTTGATCGCGCCCGAAACCATCCTGGTATTACCGCTCTTGCTGTTAACCACCAGAGAGCACGTCATAGTCACGTTGCCTCGTTTCCCCCAAAACTAAAGCCACTAATGCAATTTATTAGATGACTATCTTAGTACTAACGTGACAGATGTAAACCACCGTCTGTCGATTGATTAATTTGCCCCACGGGCTTGCTCACTGGGCAAACTGGCTGCGATAGAGTTCGGCGTAGAAGCCGCCTGCCGCTAGCAGCTCGTCGTGCGTGCCGCGCTCGATAATCTGCCCGTCGCGCATCACCAGAATGCAGTCGGCGTTGCGGACGGTGCTCAGGCGGTGCGCCACGACAAAGCTTGTGCGACCGGCCATGAGCTCGTCGAATGCCGCCTGCACCTGCAGCTCGGTGCGGGTATCGATACTCGAGGTCGCCTCGTCCAGCAGCAAGATAGCCGGGTCGGTGAGCATGACGCGCGCGATGCACAGCAGCTGTTTTTGACCCTGGCTAAACGTGCCACCGTCCTCGCCGATGACCGTATCGTAGCCGCTTGGCAACTGCACGATAAACTTGTGCGCGTGCGCGCGCTTGGCGGCTTCGACAACCTGCTCGCGCGTAGCTCCTGGGCAACCGTAAGCGATGTTGTCCGCCACCGTGCCCTCGAACAGCCAAGTGTCCTGCAGCACCATGCCAAAGGCGCGGCGCAGGCTTGCGCGCGTGTAGTCACGCGAGGAACGGCCATCGACCGCAATGCGACCGGCATCGATATCGTAAAAACGCAGTAGCAAATTGATGAGCGTCGTCTTGCCACAGCCCGTAGGACCGACCAGGGCAAAGCGCATGCCGGGCTTAGCCTCGATGCAGATGTCCTGCAGCAGCCTGCGGTCGGGCACGTAGCTAAAGTCCACATGCTCAAGGGCGACCTCGCCCTGCGGTGCGGCAAGTTCCACGGCATCTGGCGCATCGGGCTCCTGCTCGCGCGCATCGAGCAGCGCAAACATACGGCGCGCCGAGGCATACGCCGTCTGGATCTGCGTAATGACGTTGGTGACCTCGTTGAACGGCTTGGTGTACTGGTTAGCATAGGACAGGAAAATCTGCACGCCGCCCACCGTAAGCGTCGCCGGCACGCCCGTGATCACGCCCACGCAGCCGATCACAGCGACCACGGCATAGATGATGTTATTGATAAAGCGTGTGCCGGGGTTGGAGAGCGAACCCATAAACTGCGCGCGCTCGCCCGCGGTGTAGAGCTCGGCATTGAGGGCATCGAAGCGCTGCTGAGCGTTGGGACCATAGGCAAAGGCGTCGACAAGCTTCTGCTCGCCCACATACTCCTCGATATGGCCACCGAGCTGCCCTTGAATACGCTGCTGTGCCGTAAAGCTTTTGTTGGAAAGCTTGGCGATGGCGCCCGCTGCAAAAATGGAAAGCGGCGTGACGAGCACCACTACAAGCGTCATGGTCAGGTTAATGGAGAGCATAAACGCGAGCGTGCCCACAATGGTGATAACGCCGGTGAAAAGCTGGGTAAAGCCCTGAAGCAGACCGTCGCCCACTTGGTCGACATCGTTGACCACGCGGCTCATAAGGTCGCCGTGGGCGTGGGCGTCGATAAAGCTGAGCGGCATCCGGCTGAGCTTGTCGCTCGCCTCCACACGCATGTCGCGCACCGTCTCGTAGGACAAGCGGTTGACGCAATAGCCCTGCAGCCACTGGAAGGCCGCTGCTCCCACCACGACGAGCGCGAGTTTGGTAACGAGCGGCAGCAGCGCATCGAAGTCCACCTGCCCGGCGGCGACGATAAGGTCGATGCCCTCGCCAATGAGGATGGGCGTGTAGAGCTGCAGAATCACCGAGACGGCGGCACTCAAAAACGATACCACAAACGAGACGCGGTGCGGGCGAACATAGCCCATCAGGCGGTGGGTCACCGCACCCACGGGATAGCGCTCGGGATCGCCGGGATGGCGCGGACCGTCGCCCAGGTCGTTGAGGTTATCGTTGCCGGACACGTTGGCCGTCATCGTGGCGACCGAGCCGGAGGAAGTGTACGGATTCATTTAGCAGCCCTCCTTTGCGCAAACGGATGCGGGGGCGCACGCGGCGCCTAGGACGGGCGCGGGGCTTGGAGCGGGCGTGGGCGCCGTACTCCCCTGCTGGCCCTCGAGCTCCTCGCGGCGAAGCTGCGACTGGCAAATCTCGCGGTAGAGCTGGCAGGTCGTGTAGAGCTCATCGTGCGCGCCCAGGCCCGCGACCGAACCGTGGTCAAGTACGCAGATCATATCGGCGTCGCGCACGGTCGAGACACGTTGGCTCACGATGACGGTCGTGAGCGGCAGCCCGCCCTCGGCGGCACCGCGCACACTGCGCTCGCGGATGGCATGGCGAAGCGCCGCGTCGGTCTTAAAGTCGAGCGCCGAGGCAGAATCGTCCATGATCAATATCTGAGGCGAGCCCACCAGGGCGCGCGCGATGGTCAGGCGCTGGCGTTGGCCACCGCTGAAGTTCTTACCGCCCGCCTCGACCGGGGTATCGAGCCCCTGCGGCTTGTTGCGCACGAACTCGCTCGCCTGCGCCATGTCGAGCGCCGCCCAGAGGTCCTCGTCGGTCGCAGCCTCGTCGCGCCAGGTCAGGTTGCTGCGGATGGTGCCGCTCACCAGCGACGCACGCTGTGGAACGGTCGCGACCACACGGCGCAGCTGGTCGAGCGGCCAGGTGCGCACGTCGGCGCCCATCACACTCACGCTGCCGGTGCTCGCATCGTACAGGCGCGGGATAAGCGAGACGAGCGTGGACTTGCCGCTACCCGTACCGCCGATAATGCCAAGCGTCTTGCCCAGCGGGAGCTCCAGGGTCACATCGTTGACGGCATTTGCCGCGCCCGCGCCAAAGGAGAAGCTCGCATGGCTCAAGCTCAGCGCGGGGACCGGAACAGCGCCACCCGCCAGTTCGCTCGGCTTGGGCAGCGCAACCGACTGATTGCCCTCGTCGGTGATGCTCGGCTCGCAGTTGAGCACCTCGTTGATACGCGAAGCACTCGCGCTCGCCTTGGTAAAGACCACGACCAGGTTGGCGACGTACACGATGGAGGTCAGGGTCTGCGTCATGTAGTTCACAAACGCCATGACCTGGCCCTGCGTAAGCTCGCCCACGTTGACCTGGATGCCGCCCACCCACAGGATGGCGCACACGCCCAGGTTCATCACCAAAAACGTGACGGGATTAAGGATTGACGAGAGCTTGCCCACCGCGATGGCGGTATTGGCCTGGTCATCGGCGGCTTGGGCAAAGCGCTCGCGCTCGTGATCTTCGCGTACAAAGGCGCGAACCACGCGGGCGCCCGAAAGCCCCTCGCGGCAAATGAGCGCGATGCGGTCGAGCTTTGCCTGCAGCTGCTTGTAGTACGGAATGCAGCGCGCCATGACAAACCAAAACACCAGGCCAATGGCGGGCGTGCAAATCAAAAAGATCATGCCGAGCTTAAGGTCGATGGCAAGGGCCGCGCACATAGAGCCCACCGCCAAGAAGGGCCAGCGGATGAGCATGCGTACGCCCAGCGCCACGGCCAGCTGCACCTGATTGACGTCGTTGGTAATGCGCGTGATGAGCGACGGCGTGCCAAAACGGTCGAGCTCGGCATAGCTCAGTTTGTTGATGTGCTCGTAGAGCGCGCCGCGGATATCGGTACCCATGCCCTGCGAGGTGAGCGCCGCCATCTTTTGGCAGACGAGCGTAAACGAGATGCCGATCACGGCCATGGCGGCGAGCACCATGCCGTAGTGGACGACAGCGTTCACATCGTGTGCGCCAATACCCTTATCGATCATCTGGGCAATCACCAACGGCGTCAGCAGGTCAAAAATCACTTCGATCAGCTTGCACGCTGGGCCAATCACCATATACCGGCGAAACTTGCCACCAAAACGCCCGAGCAGCTCAATCATGTATAGGCGCTCCCTATCATCATCCACATTCAATTCGAACCATGATAGTACCGCCAACCCAAAAGAAGCGTAAACAACTCGTCATTTCTAACGGGATTCAGTTTTCAGAGGGGTATACGCGCACACCCAGCCAGTGTCGGGTCAACTAGCATGGTATATTTACATTAGTGCTACCAAGTTAGTCGCCGACCCTTGAAATGAGGTGCCGAGATGAACGACATTCTCGCAAGAAGAGCAAGACGAGCAACTGTGGGCATCGCCCTTTCCGCGGCACTTGTCGCGGGAATCGCCCCCCGTAACGGCGATCGCGGCAGAAACCAGCGCCCCCACCGGTGCAGTTGCCTTGCAGACGGAAGACGCGGCCGCCGCAAAAGAAAAAGCGTATGCAGCCATGCAGGAAGCGCTCAAAAACCTCGAGGCCGCAAAAGACGCCGCAAGTCCCGAGAAAATTGCGGAAATCGATGATGACATTGCCGCATTTCAAGAACTCTACGACATGGTGGTGGCGGAAGCCGGCAAACGGAGGGAACCCCTTCCCGCCATGCAAGCGAACGTCGATGCAGCCCAAGCCAAATACGATGAGGCCCACAACCGGACAAGCGGCCTTCAGGCAGAATTAGATAAGGCACTTGAAGCACTCGGCGGCGAGGCGCCCAGCACAGCTATTAAGGAGCATATTAAGCAGTTGCGCATGGAGATCATGACGGCAGAAAGGCGAGAAGAATCTTGTGAAGATGATCTTCACCGCTACCAACGCCGGCTCGAAAGCCAGGAAAAACAGGTTCAGTATTTCGAAAGTGAGGCAAAGAAAGCTAAAGCCCACATCGACGAGGACATAGCCAAGCGAAATGCGCTCCTCGGCGATTTGGAAAAGGCGCAAGCGGCCTATGACGACGCCTGCAAGGCATACGAAGAGGCAAAGGCCGCGGCAGACAAGGCCACCTCGCCCGAGATAACGAAACCGACCGAGACGACGCCTCCCTCCGGCTCAACGCAACCCGCCGAGGCGACACCGCCCGTTGTCTCACCTGCAACCGGCAAAGACGCCCTACCAAGCTCCACCAAGCAGGCGAACTCGAGCAGCGGCAAGCAAGCAAATACGACCGCCGGCAAGCTCGCGAACACGGGCGACACAGCACCGAGCGCAATAGCACTCGCAGGAATCGCCGCCATGGGACTCGGAATAACCGCCACAGCCACACGCCGCATCAAGAACTCGAAATAGCTGCCAACGGTTATTGTCTCCGCCAATTCACAAGCCCAGAGACAAAAAGAGGTCCGTTTCCCCACCTAAGGAAACGGGCCTCTTTAACTGCAAAAATTCAAGCAACAGCATCGCCGCCTCTTGAACCACGTAGCCATCAATGCCCAGACAACGCCAGCAAGCCGCATTCCGCAAGGGATAGATTAAATTAGATAAACGCGCCTTTACGGGTGATTTTTGGACGACATGGCCCGGCACCAAAAAGCGCCCGTGCGCTCGATGGATTCGGATGCCCGACAGAGGCTCCTTATGGCTGCTTCCTTCCGGACCTGACCAGATTCGGAACATGTCGTCATCCGAACCCATCGAACGCGCTAGGCGCTCGGTATATCTTACCTGCTCCCGCCCGCCAGAGCAAGGTAGGTAATTTGGGACGGAGCTTTTTTGACTACTTTTTGACTACTTTTGCAGCCCGATTGCCAGAGCAGCCAATGAGTAGTCAAAATAGTCCCATCCCAAAATGACCGGCTTGGTGCCGCACCACAGAAAGGACCCATCTACTACGTTTAGGCCACAGGGGTCGACCATAGCCGACTTTTTCGAAAATCGGCAAGCTTTCTACCTGCGGTTTTGTTTTTGTAAATTCCGGGATGGTCGAGGGTGGCCGGTTTAACGTAGTAGATGGCCACGTTTCGTGGCAGGCGGTCCGACCCAAGGCACAAGGCGGTCAACCTCGAATGGCCATTCTCGAAGTTGCGGTGGAATACGGACTGAATTGGCCCCTTAAAGGCAAAAACGCTCCGTATTTCACCGCAACTTATCGAGGGGATGGGTTTTAGATACGGCCAAGGTCGTAGGATCGAGCGGCCGCTTCACCGGCGCAGATGAGGTTGGTTGTGGCTTCTTGCACACCGAGCGCCCGGTCAAGGTCCATGGGCTTGCGGCAAACCGGCAGAACCAAGTCGACACCCTGCTCATACACTACATCCAAGTTGTCCGCACGACCGCCCACGACGGCGACCACCGACTTGCCACATCGCTTGGCGCGACGCGCCACGCCCACCGGCGCCTTTCCAGCGGCGGACTGCTCATCCATATTGCCCTCGCCCGTTATGACCAGGTCGACATCGCGCACGCGCTCGTCAAACCCCACGAGATCGAGCACCGTCTCCACGCCCGAACGCAACTCGGCGCCAAGTGCCAACAACGCGGCGCCCAGGCCGCCTGCGGCACCGGCACCGGGCACGCCGAGCACCGAGCCAAATGTCCGCGCGCCCTCGGGCACGCGCAGCAACCCCTGAGCCCGCACCCCGGTAATCGCCGCATCGAGCAGGCGGCCATAGCCGACCATCCAGCTGTCGTACCTGCTCAGCGCCGCGGCGTCATCCGTCGGTAGGCCCTTCTGCCCGCCAAACACCGCCAGTGCGCCTCGACGCCCCACGAGCGGATTCTCGACATCGGAAAGCACGACAACGCGCGCACCGCTCAGTGCCCGAAGCGCCGGTGCCAAATCGATACTCGTCACGTGTTCAAGTCCTGCGAGACCGGGAGCGATATTGCGGCCACACTCATCGACAAGGTGGGCGCCCAGCGCCTGCAGCATGCCGGCGCCGCCATCGTTGGTGGTACTGCCGCCCAAGCCAATATAGATGGTCTTTGCCCCCGCACGGACCGCGCGAAGCATGAGCTCGCCCACGCCATAGGTTGTGGCCGCCAACGCCGCCGACTCCGTGCAAGGCGAATACCCAATACCCGCCGCCTCGGCCATCTCGATTACGGCCGACTTGTGCTCGCCGTCCACCAGCATCCGGGCAGACACGCGATCGCCTAAGGGGCCTGCAACCTCGCAGGTTGAGAGCTCGCCACCGCGCGCGGCGATGGCGTCGAGCGTTCCCTCGCCACCATCCGCCAGCGGCAACGCGGCCATCTCGGCATCGGGCCACACACGGCGTGCGCCTTCGGCAACCGCCGCCTCCGCCTGCGCGCTCGAAACGCTACCCTTAAAGGAGTCGATCGCCAGCAGCACACGGCGGGGCCGGCGGCATGCGGGGCCAAAATCGACCGCCTCAACGGCAATATCTCCAGCACCAGCGAGCGCCTCGGCATGAGCGGTATGCGCCTCAAGATCAGATCCACAGCCGCACGCAGCACCATCGGTGTCACGCAGCCCACTAAAATAGCTGCTCAACACCTCACGACACTCATCCGCCAGCACGCCAGCGGTCACATTAAACCGATGGTTCAGGCGCGAATCGGCATTGAGGTCGTACAGCGAGCCCAGCGCACCCGCCTTGGCATCGGCCGCGCCATACACGCAACGTCCCACGCGCGCGTTAACCATAATTCCCGCACACATGCAGCAAGGCTCGAGCGTCACGTAGACCGTGCAATCGGAAAGGCGCCAGCGACCGAGCGACCGAGCGGCAGCGCACAGGGCCGCGAACTCTGCATGAGCCGAAGGGTCCTGGTCGAGCTCGCGACGATTATGCGCCCGCGCGACGGTCTCACCCGCGCGCACCACCACAGCGCCAATGGGCACTTCGCCCACTGCCGCAGCGGCGCGCGCCTCCGCCAGCGCCTCGCGCATGAACTTCTCGTCGATTTCGGTGATCGTCATCGTTCGCCTTCCCTGTTGCAAATTCAAAACGATGCTATCATTACGACTCACGGAGAGATGGCAGAGCGGTTGAATGCGGCGGTCTTGAAAACCGTTGAGCGCGAGAGCGTTCCGGGGGTTCGAATCCCCCTCTCTCCGCCACTTTAGTGATGCACCGGTGTCATGGTCCGCTCAAACAGTGCATCGACCACGTCGGCTATCTCAGGTCGACGCTCAAGATCGTGGCCCGATTCCCACCATATCGTGAAAAGTCGAATAATACCGCCGGCGACAAACTCAGACGTCGTCTCGAGTGACACGGGGGCCAGGGCATCCTCGGCAAGCACGTTCATCACACGCTCGCGGATGGAACGGGCAATGCGGTCGCAAATAACGTTGGTCAACATGCCCGACATGCTGCTTGCCAAAATGTTATCCATGAGCTGCTCGTGCGCCAGAATCAAATCCATGGCATCGTCCAAAATCGCGTGCCGAAGCGCGCGCACGTCCTCGGCAGACACTGCGCCGGCCTCATCGGGCTGTTTTTGCGGCAAGCCCGACATGAGCTCATCGATATAAAAGGCAAAGTAATCGTTCTTGTCGCGAAAGTGCTTGTAGAACGTCGTGCGGCGAATCATGGCGCGGTCGCACAGCATGGCAACCGTCAGGTCCTCAAAACGATGCTCCTCGAGAAGCTCGGTAAAGGCATCGAACAGGGCGCGGTAGGTTTTCTTGATGCGAAGGTCCATCCGTATCGCCATCCTCAGGGCAAAGACAACACTCGTCAATCTGTCGCATATCTTACACCTGTACCTCGCGCGCTTTGCCCCGGTGCCGACCCCGCCGAAAACATAACGCTTGCCGGAAAGTTCGGCACGGCAAAACGTTGCGGGTATACTAGTAGCGTTATACCAACGGCAGCTGGCGCATGCCGCCGCGGCCATTCGAAACGGAGACATCATGATTACCGTCATCATCGGCATCGTTGTTGTCATTGTGATTGTCTGCGCCATCGCCGGCATCTACAACAACATGGTCACCAAGCGTAACCGCATCGATAACGCCTGGCAGAACATCGATACGCAGCTGCAGCGCCGCAACGACCTGATCCCCAACCTGGTCGAGACCGTCAAGGGCTACGCCAAGCACGAGCAGGAGACGCTCTCCGCCGTGATCAGCGCGCGTAACACCGCCGTCAAGGCCACCACGCCCGAGGCCAAGATGGAAGCCGACAACGTGCTGACCGGTGCGCTGCGTCAGCTCTTCGCCGTAGCCGAAGCCTACCCCGATCTTAAGGCAAACACCAACTTTACGCAGCTGCAGGCATCGCTCGAGGATACCGAGAACAAGATTAGCTACGCACGCCAGAGCTACAACGATTGCGTGCTCAGCTACAACAACGCCATTCAGACGTTCCCGGCTGTCATCTTTGCCGGCATCTTTCAGTTTAAGGAGCGCCAGGGCTTCGAGGCCGCCGAAGCAGCCCGCCAGGCCCCGACCGTCAAGTTCTAGTAGTTTGGCAGTGCATCCTTAATCGGCCAAATGCATAAACCGCCCCGTCGAATGCTGAACTGCACCCCAAAACCTGGACGGCTTAAATAAGAACTACGCCGCAAGGGACTGTCTCCGGAACTCCTCCGGGGTCAGTCCCTTCAGTTTAACCTGGCGCCTCCTCGTGTTCCAATGGACCACGAAGTCGTCGAGGTCC
>DBEYYU010000052.1:0-6567 GCA_048184855.1 Collinsella aerofaciens | reverse complement strand
GACCCCCGCGAACTTCGCGGCGGCGGTGGGCCCCATGCCGTCCTCCGTCGCCAGGAGGAAGAGCTCGACCTTCTCCCTGCTGTACATGCGAACCTCCAGTCCGGACCGCCCCGCGGTCCAACTTTCTGTCCGCACCCCCATCTCACTGGGTCTTGTCTCTAACTTCTACATCTTGGTGAGCGGCACGTTCTCCATCTTCGTTCAGGGCTTTATCCAGTGCCTCGATCCGCGCATCTGGGTATTTACGATCGTTTTGATCGTGGTCATGGCTGTGGTCTGGTACCCGTTCTTTAAGGTGTACGACAACCAGCTCCTGGCACAGGAGCAGGAGAACGCCGCGGCAGCTTCTGCCAAGGATACTGAGTAGCATGGGTTACTTTGACAGAACGTCTGCTGCCGGTATGCCCGAGGGCTTTTTGTGGGGCGGCGCGCTCGCTGCCAACCAGGCCGAAGGGGGCTGGAACGAGGGCGGCCGCGGTATGTCGCACTCCGACCTGATTCCACAGGGTCCCGACCGCTGGGATGTGATGTTTGGCAGGCAAAAGCCCGTGGATGATCCGGACAGGCTGTATCCATGCCGTTGGGGCAACGACTTCTTCCATCATTGGCGCGAGGACGTCGAGCTCTTTGCCGAGATGGGCTTTAAGTGCCTGCGTCTTTCAATTTGTTGGAGCCGTATTTTTCCCACAGGGATGGAGGCCGAGCCCAACGGTGAGGGCTTGGAGTTTTACCGTCAGGTATTCGAGGCGCTGCGCGAGCACGGAATCGAGCCGCTCGTGACGCTGTCGCACTACGACTATCCGTTGGCTCTGGTCGAGCGTTATGGTGGATGGCAAAGCCGAGAGATGATCGAGCGGTATGCGCACTACGTCGAGACCGTCGGACGTGCGTACCAGGGCCTCGTGCGTTATTGGCTCACCTTCAACGAGATCAACAGCGTGGCGCTGTCCTATCTCAACGCGGGCGTCACGCTCGAGGATGAGCGTGACCGTGCAGCCGTGACCGCGGCGTTCTCGCACCATATGTTTATGGCGAGCGCTCGCGCTGTCGAGATCCTGCACAAGATCGATCCCGCAAACAAGGTGGGTTGCATGATCGCTGCCGGTGCGACCTATCCGTACCGTTGTGCGCCCGAGGACGTATGGCTTGCGTATGAGGAGGACCGCGGCCGCTACTTCTACACTGACGTGATGGCTGCGGGCGCCTATCCTACTTGGAAGCTGCGTGCGCTCGAGAAAGAGGGTGTTCACGTGCCCTTTGAGCCGGGCGATACGGAGTATCTGGCCGAGCATACCGTCGACTTCATCTCGTTCTCGTACTATTGCTCGCGCTTGGTGTGCGCCGATGACCAGGTGATCGCTGAGAAGGCGGAGGGCAACGTGTTCCCGACGCTGCGCAATCCGTACCTCAAGGATAAAGAGACTGCCTGGAAATGGCAGATCGATGCGCTGGGTTTGCGCGTGACGCTTGCCGGCTACCACGATCGTTACCATCTTCCGCTCTTTATCGCTGAGAACGGTGTGGGCGGACTCGATGCGCTGGAAGACGGCAAAGTCCACGATGCGTATCATATTGATTACCTGCGCAGGCATATTCTTGCGCTACGCGATGCAATTGTCGAGGACGGTGTTGACCTGATGGGATACACGCCGTGGGGCTGTATCGATCTGGTATCGGCCTCGACGGGGCAGATGAAGAAGCGCTATGGCTTTGTTTATGTCGATGCCGATGATACGGGCAAAGGCACGTTCGATCGCTACCGAAAGGACAGCTTCTGCTGGTATCAAAAGGTCATTGCATCAAATGGCGAGGACTTGAGTTAACCCTTGCAAGCCTGCTGCCCCCGCGGCCCGTTTCGGCCGCGGGGGCTTTTGCTATTTACCTAGTCCCCGATGAGACCCTCATTCTGTGGGTAGTCATTGGGGACGTTCTTAAAAGACTAGTCATTTAAGTCTGTCCCCAATGACTGCGGAAACCCGGCACTTGGGGACGTTCCTTTTCTGCTGGCAGCTTGGAACAGTCCTTAAAGCCCGCATCAATCAACTGCGGAAAGCGCATCCCAGAATGAGCGTCCAACATGGGACATAGTTTCCCTTGAGGGCCTCAACCGGAAAATGCATCCCGGAATGTTGCCGGAAAGTGGAACCTAGTTTCCCAAACGGGCCGCTAACGGAAAGTGCATCCCGCTATTGAGCTCCAAAATGGGATGCGCTTTCCGTGTCGGCAGTTCCTGGCAGCCTGGGGCTACTCATTTAAGTCTGTCCCCAATGATTATCCCCAATGACTAGTAGTAGGCCCACATGGCTTCGACTTCGTTAAGGACCTCTACGACGCCCCAGCGGCGGGCGCTGCGGCTGGCCGAGTTGGGGTCGTAGACGCCAATCTGGTCGGCGTCGTCAATACCGTAAAGCACAATGTAGTGGCCCACGCTGGTAAAGGTGCCCGGCCGAACGGCGGCAATGACGGGCGCTCCCGAACGCAGTGCCTGAGTCATCGATTCGCGATCGATATGGAGTTCCGTTCCGTTGAGTCCCAACTGCCACGCGCCGCTCGTCATAAACGACCATTCGGTTGCGCCGGTGGGGGCGTAATTGCCCGCCTCGGAAAGCGCGCACATATCGACGGGGGTCATATTGGTGCGTCCCGTCTTAAAGATGTAGACCATGGTGAGGCACGTAGGCCCACAGGCATTTTGGCGGATGGTGCCGCCGGCGTAAGGCAGCTCCGACCACGCAGGGTCGATCTGATAGATATGGGGCATCGTGCCGGCTTGCCATTGCGAGCGTGGGGTCGAAAAGGCGAAAGAATAACCGGGTGCGACGGGGGCCTTGAGCAGCTTGTCCTCGGCGGTGGGCTCGAGACCGGCCGACCCGTGGGACATACAGGAGCTCATAAGCACAAAGACCAGACAGGTAAGGATAGAGCACAGTGCGAGGCGAAGTCGACGAGCCGGCAGGGCGGGGGCATTCGCGTGCGATGTCGAGCGGTAGGGCTTGCCGTCGCGTCCGCCTTGGGGATGCGAAAAGAAGCGGTTGATATGGATGCCGGGCTGACGTGCGCCGTTGCGGCGCAGTTGCGGAACCTCGGCCTGACGCTGTCGAGTGCGCGCGCCCAAGCGGCTATCTTGCTGCGCGCTTGTGCCCGTGCTCAGACGGCCACTCTGCCGCGTTCTGCTTGCCTGCTGCCGAGACGAAGGCCTGGGTTGCTCTTGAGAACGTTGCGGATTGCTGCTCGTGGCACTTCTGGGCGTCGGCGTGGTACGGCCAGCAAGGCGAACGCTTTGTCGCCGTTGATCACCGTCGTTGTATCCGTATGCCATTCGTACCGCCTTGTCTCATGTATAATCTGTCTATCCTACAAAAAAGATGTGCAACAAATGGGCCTGTGCGTCAAAAGCTCGGTAAACGGTATGAAAGGCGCAAAACACACGGCCTCAAAAATATCTCTATATGCGTCCGATGAGCGTACGCCCGTCGGACGGGTGGCAACAATGAGCGGCAAACCGTGCCGTTCGTCCCAAAAACGGCGCCGCTCGTTTTGCAGTTCTGCCTTCGGTCGAGCTACAAGCGGAGCTGCTGCGCCAAGGCCGTATCTTAAAGCCACGAAATAAAAGAGCGCGGCAAAACAGACCGCGCAAGGGGTGACGTCAAGGGGCGTCAAAAAGGAAAGGAGGGGAACAATGGCGGACAAGAACGCAGAAGTTGCAGTCGAGGATAACGGCGGCATGAAGAAAACGCTTTCGCTCTGGAACTTCTTCACCATCGGTTTCGGTGCCATCATCGGTACCGGTTGGGTTCTGCAGGTCGGCGACTGGATGGTCGTGGGCGGCGGTCCCGTTCCCGCTATGATCGCATTCCTCTTGGGTGCAATCTTCCTCGTGCCCGTCGGAGCTGTTTTCGGTGAGCTCACGGCTGCTATCCCCATCTCGGGCGGCATCGTCGAGTATGTCGATCGTAGCTTTGGCCGTACGCTGAGCTACATCACCGGTTGGCTTTTGGCCCTGGGCAACGGCATCCTGTGCCCGTGGGAGGCCATCGCCATTTCGACCCTCGTGTCCGAGATGTTCGGCAGCCTGCCCGGTCTTGAGTGGCTGCGCGCCGTTAAGCTCTACACCATCCTGGGCGCCGACGTTTACCTGTTCCCGACGCTGATCGCGCTCGGCTTCGCAGCCTACGTCATCTTCCTCAACTTCCGCGGTGCCAGCTCGGCCGCCAAGCTCCAGGCCTTCCTGACCAAGGCTCTGCTCTGCGGCATGCTGCTCGCCATGGGCGTCTCGCTGTTCACCGGCTCGCCGGACAACGCCATGCCCGTGTTCTCCCAGGTCACCGGCGCTGGCGGCGGTAAGGCCGCTACCGAGGGCACCAGCCTGTTCGCCGGCATCGTGTCGGTCCTGGTTCTGACCCCGTTCTTCTACGCCGGTTTCGACACCATTCCTCAGCAGGCTGAGGAAGCGGCCGAGGGCCTCAACTGGAACAAGTTCGGCAAGATCATCTCCCTGGCTCTGCTGGCCGCCGGCGGCTTCTACATGGTCTGCATCTACTCGTTCGGCACCATTCTCGACTGGCATGAGTTTGTTAAGAGCCCGGTTCCCGCGCTTGCCTGCCTCAAGGGCATCAACATGCTTCTGTACCTGGCCATGCTCGTCATCGCCACGCTTGGACCCATGGGCCCGATGAACTCCTTCTACGGCGCCACGAGCCGCATCATGCTTGCCATGGGCCGCAAGGGCCAGCTGCCCGAGAAGTTCGCCGAGGTCGACCCCAAGTCCGGCGCTCCCAAGCTCGCCTGCGTCGTTCTGGGCGTCATCACCGTCATCGGTCCGTTCCTGGGCAAGAACATGCTCATCCCTCTGACCAACGTGTCGGCTCTCGCCTTCATCTTCTCCTGCGGTATGGTCGCCCTCGCCTGCCTGCGCATGCGCTTCACCGAGCCCGACCTGCCTCGTCCCTACGAGGTGCCCGGCGGCAAGTTTGGCATCGGCCTCGCTATCGCTGCCTGCGCCATCATCATCGGCCTGCTCGTGATTCCGTTCTCTCCCGCCTCCCTCAACATGGTGGAGTGGAGCATCGTGATCGGTTGGTTGGCTATTGGCCTGGCCCTCATGGCTTTCACCAATTCCCGCAAAAAGTAACGCCTAGCCGGGGCGGATCGGGTGCGCGGAATCCTCTCTCCCGCGCACCGAACCCGGCACCACTTGGGTAGCTTTGTGAGGCCTTAACCCAACACGGCCTCGCCCACTATATGGATCCATAAGGAGGAACCATGTCCACTAAGTATGCAATCGTTGGCGGCAAGCTCATCGACGGTACCGGTGCCGAGCCGGTCGAGAACTCCCTCGTTCTCGTCGACGACAACGGCAAGATCGAGTACGCCGGCGCTATGCAGGACCTTCCCGAGGGCGTTGAGGTCATCGACGCCGCCGGCAAGACCGTCCTTCCCGGCCTGATCGACACCCACCTGCACTTCTCGGGCAACCTGACCGACGATGACACCGATTGGGTCATGCAGCCGCTCCTCGAGAAGCAGGCCGTCGCCGTCAAGCAGGCCTACGACTGCCTCACCCACGGCCTCACCACCGTCTGCGAGATCGGCCGCTTTGGTATCCAGATCCGTGACTGCATCGACAAGGGCGTCTTTAAGGGTCCGCGCGTTCTGGCCACCGGCCTCGGCTTCTGCCGCGTCGCCGGCCACGGTGACTCCCACCACTGCACCCAGGAGCTCAACAAGGAATCCCATCCCTGGGGCGACCAGGTCGACGGTCCTTGGGATCTGCGCAAGGCCGTCCGTCGTCGCCTGCGCGAGAACCCCGATGCCATCAAGATCTGGGCTACCGGTGGCGGCATCTGGCGCTGGGACTCCGGTCGCGACCAGCACTACTGCTCCGAGGAGATCCAGGCCGTGGTCGAAGAGGCAAAGATGGTCGGCATCCCCGTGTGGAGCCACTGCTACAACAACCACGCCGCTGCCTACGATTCCGTTCGCTTTGGCTGCGAGCAGCTGATTCACGGTTTTGATATCGATGAGCGCACCATGGACCTCATGGCCGAGCAGGGCACCTTCTTCACCCCGACGATCGCCTTCCTGCCCACCTGGTACGCCACCTATCCGCCCGTCTACGTCCCCGAGCTGCACGACAAGTACGAGGGTACCCTGGTCGAGAAGGAGCTGCAGCGCAACTACGACTGCCTGCGCGAGGCCAAGAAGCGCGGCGTCGTCATGACGATCGGCTCCGACTCCTTCTCCTTCGTCACCCCGTACGGCACCTGCTCCATCGAGGAGATGTACGAGTTCGTCGACAAGATCGGCTTCACCCCGGTCGAGACCATCACCTGCGCCACCCTCAACGGTGCCAAGATGTGCCACATCGAGGACGAGACCGGTTCCATCGAGGCCGGCAAGTGCGCCGACCTGCTGGTCGTCAACGGTGACGTCGCCGCCGACATCCACGTGCTCAACACCGACAACATGGACGTCATCATGAAGGATGGCTGGATCGTCGAGGCTGGCACCTTTGGCGAGGCCAACAAATACAGCGCCTAAGATACCGTTTGTCGATGGCTGGATGTA
>DBEYYU010000051.1:0-15192 GCA_048184855.1 Collinsella aerofaciens | reverse complement strand
GACCCCCGCGAACTTCGCGGCGGCGGTGGGCCCCATGCCGTCCTCCGTCGCCAGGAGGAAGAGCTCGACCTTCTCCCTGCTGTACATGCGAACCTCCAGTCCGGACCGCCCCGCGGTCCAACTTTCTGTCCGCACCCCCATTAGACCTTTTAACTGGTAAAACAGTCCCTATTTCACCGCAACTCATGAAGACGCCCCTCAAGCACGGTCCCATCAGGAAAAAGGGCATATATCGACAAAGCGCAATTCAGACCCTTCCAGCTTTGTATATGCAGCACCTCAAGATAAACGCGGCGACCCCTTAGTTATCGCAGGCCGGGCACAGGGTTACTCTCCAAATCTTTCCGCAGGACGGAGGAGCCCCCGCCGCGCGAAGCGCGCAGCGGGGGCTCCGACATGTCCGAGGACGATTTGGAGAGTAACCCTGTGTCCGGCCGACGGGATCCCTAACCACGCCATGCTTCTTATGTGCAGCAAAGCTAATGCTGCTAAAATACAAAGCGCTCATGTAGTTTAAACGCACGACGATAAGGAGCACCAGTGGGTAACCACTTCCGTACCTCCGGTGCGGGCGATGATGCCCCCAAGACGCAGGCAGGCGTCCAGGGCAGTCGTTTCGCCACTCCGGATTCAGAGGGCCAGCCTGTTGCTCAGGCCCCCGCTCAGCCGGCAGATCAGGCACAGCCGGCATCCGATCCCTTTGCCTACAATCCAACCAGCGATGTCGCGCTTTCCGGCACGGCGGGTTTTGAGCCCGTTCAGGCCGTGACCGCTCGCGTGGAGCAGCCTCAGGCTGGTGCCGCCACGCCGCAGCCTACCATGGCCGGCATTCCCGACCCCTTGGCCCCTGCGACGCCGGCTCCTCAGCCTGCGCAGTCCGGTCTCTTTGCCGCTATTCCCGACCCCACGCAGCCTGCTGCCCCGGTGGTCGAGAGCGATCAGGCAGCCGAGGTCGCAAGCCTCGATAACGCGCTCAACAACCCCGATTTTACGTCGGTGTTTGCGCCCATCGATCCGCAGGCCAGCCGCAAGAAGATGGCCAAGCAGGCCGGTGTCGAGCCCGTCATCCTTATGGAGCATGTCACCAAGATCTATCCGGCACAGCCCAACAAGCCTGCACTCGACGACATCAACATCGAGATCTATCCGGGCGAGTTCGTCTTCCTGGTCGGTCACTCCGGCTCGGGTAAGACCACGCTGCTGTCGACGCTCAACCGCGACGTCAAGCCGACGAGCGGCCGCATCCTGGTTGCCGGTCAGGACCTCATGAAGATCAAGAACCGCAAGGTTCCGTTCCTGCGCCGCCAGATTGGCGCCGTGTTCCAGGACTTTAAGCTTCTGCCGCAAAAGACCGCCTACGAAAACGTGGCGTTTGCCCTGCAGTGCATCGGCAAGCCCAAGGGCGTCATTCGCAGCCAGGTGCCCGAGGTGCTGCGCCTGGTCGGTCTGGCCGATCAGATGGACTCGCTGCCCGACCAGCTTTCCGGTGGCGAGCAGCAGCGCGTTGCCGTCGCCCGTGCTATGGTCAACCGTCCGCCGCTGCTGATCTGCGACGAGCCCACGGGCAACCTCGACCCGGCGATCTCGCTGGGCATCATGAAGCTGCTTGAGCGTATTAACCGCACCGGCACCACCGTGATCGTCGCCACGCACGACCGCGAGATGGTCGATAGCATGCACCGTCGCGTGATCGCCCTCGAGGGCGGCCACGTCATCCGCGACCAGGAGAGGGGAGGTTACGGCAACTATGGCACCAACTAACGTGGGCTACTCCTTCAAAGAGGCAATCAGCCACTTCTTCCGTAACTGGACTACCTCGCTCGGCGCCGTCATCACGATCTTCCTTTCGCTGTTTATCATCGGCCTGTTCATCATGGGCTCTGCGATGCTGAACTCCGTGATCGGCACCGTCGAGGATCAGGTTGTCATCAACGCGTTCATTAGTGATGACGCCGATCAGGCCGATGTTCAGGCTTTTGAGGCCGAGCTTAAGACGTGGAATAACGTCAAGTCCGTGACCTATAAGGACAAGGACGACGCGCTGGCCGAGTACACGAGCAAGATGTCGGGTAACGCCGACGCCACCATGAGCGCGCTCGACGGCCAGAACCCGCTGCCCGCCTCGTTTGCGATTGAGATGGACGATCCGTCTCAGGTCGAGAGCACGGCCAAGAAGCTCAAGAAGAATGCCGACTTCCAAAAGATCGCGGACGACGGCGACGTCAACGCGAGCGTGCTGTACGGCCAGGAGGGAGTGAGCCGCCTGTTCCAGGTGACCAACTACATCCGCATCGCCGCCGTGGTGCTCGTTGGCCTGCTGACTTTTATCGCGTTCATCTTTATCAACAACACGATTCGCCTGTCCATCACGGCGCGTCGTCGTGAGATTGCGATTATGCGTCTGGTCGGCGCCAGCAACGGCTTCATTCGTGGCCCGTTTATCACCGAGGGCGTGCTGCAGGCCATTTTGGGCTCGCTGCTTTCCATCGGCGTTCTGGAGCTGCTGCGCAATTTGATGATTCCGCGTCTGCAGGAGAGCATCGGCTGGATGTCGTTTGCCCTGCCGATGCAGTACTACCTGGTGACCTATGCTGCGTTGATTCTGGTCGGCGTGATTATCGGTCTCTTTGGTTCTGCCATCGCCATGCGCCGCTACCTGCGCGTGTAAGCATGCCTGGAATTCACCCCTTCCAACGGGTCGTCTCTTATGGGGCGGCCCGTTTTTTGATCCCTAGGGGACGGCAGGAAAGCGAATCATTTGGGTAGACTCTTTGGAGTTCGCAATCGATAGTTAGGAGGCGCCATGGGGCGCAATAACAAGCATAAGCGTGGAGCTCGCAATAAGCGCGGGCCGGTGCGCAGCGAACGCCGTCCGAGCCTGACCGGGCGCGTGCAGCTCCATGAGCATAGCGCCTACGTTGTAACCGAAAACGGCGACTACAAGGTCATGGGTCGCGGCAAGCGTGAGATCATGGACGGCGATACCGTTGCCGTGAGCATTAAGAACAGCCCGCACGGTGAGCGGCGCGCCGTGATCGAAGGCGTGGTTGAGCGCGCAGCCATAAGCGTGGTGGGTACGTACCAGACCGCCGGTCCGCTCGGTGTGATTGAGCCGCTCGATTCGCGCCTGAAGGCCGACTTCTTCATTTTGCCCGAGGATACCTCGGCGGATCGTCTGGGTGTCCACCCGGGTGATGCTGTTGTCGCGCGCATTTTGACCTACCCGACGCGCCTGGAATCGGGCACCGTGACGATCGAGCGCCGCATTGGCGGAGATGATGCGCCCGATTTGGGCGTTCAATATGTGATGGCGCGCTACGGCTATACCGATAGCTATCCCGAGGCCGCGCTGGACGAGGCCGAGGGGCTTTCGCTCGATGTGTCCGCGGCGCTTAAGGACCCGCTCCGCCGCGATCTGCGCGACCGCTTTGTCATCACGATCGACCCGGTCGACGCGCGCGACTTTGACGATGCCATTTCGCTGGAGCGTACGCCCGAGGGTGGCTACAAGCTGGGTGTGCATATCGCCGACGTTTCACACTATGTGGCTTGGGACGGACATATCGATCTTGAGGCTCGCCATCGTACGACATCGGTGTATCTGGCCGATCGCGTGCTTCCCATGCTGCCCGAACGCCTGTCCTGTGACCTGTGCTCGCTTCGCCCTGACGAGGACCGTCTTGCGTTTACCGTCGATATCGAGCTCGATGCGCAGGGTCGCGTGCGGCATTACGATCCGTACCCCAGCGTGATTCGCTCGCGTGTGCGTATGGACTATGACGGCGCCGAGGCGCTGCTGGTGCGTGCCGGCGCGGTTGAGTATTCGGTGCTGGAAGGCGCCGCTGAGGATGTTGAGGCTGCTGAGGCCTCGCACGAGGAAGCGCTTGAGCGCGGTCTTGCGTGCGAGGAGGCCGCCCGCGGCTACAACATCGACCTCGGCGATTTCCTCGTCGCCGCCAACGAACTCGCCGAACTTCGCCGTCGTATCCGTCGCGCCCGCGGCTCAGTCGATTTTGACACGGCCGAGATTCGTGCTCTGTTGGATGAGGACGGAGTGCCCGTGCAGATTGTGGCGCGTGAGCGTTCGTGTGCCACGTCGCTTATCGAGGAAGCCATGCTGCTCGCCAACGAGTGCGTTGCAGAGTGGCTGGCAGACCGTGATATCGAGGCCTGCTATCGCGTGCATGAGGATCCGAGCCCCGATAGCCTGCACGGTGCCGCCGTTGCGCTGGCGCAGCTAGGCATCATCGACGATCGCCGTGCTGCCGGTATTGCCCTGGGGAGCCCCGATGAGCTGCAGGCTGCAGTTGATGCTGCCGCCGGTACGGCCAACGCACCGCTCGTCAACACGCTGCTTCTGCGCAGCATGCAGCGCGCGCTGTACAAGCCGCGCAACGAGGGCCACTTTGCGCTCGCCGCGCCGTGCTACTGTCACTTTACGAGTCCCATCCGTCGCTACCCCGATCTGGTGGTGCACCGCGTGCTCAAACTGCAGTTGGCCTATGAGCAGCTCGGCGGCAAGGACGCTTTGGTCCGTACGCCGCGGCTGATCGGCAAGGGGCGCGAGTCGCTGCCGCGCATTCTGCCGCAGATCTGCCGCGCATGCAGCGATGCCGAGCGCGCGGCAGATGCCGCCAGCCATGCGACGCAAAAGATCAAGATTGCCCAGTACTATGAGGACCGTCTGGGCGAGCGCTATGCCGGAACCGTCTCGTGGGTTAGCAGCATGGGCCTCTTTGTACGCTTGGACCTAACGCAGGTCGAAGGCTTGGTTTCGATCAAGAGCCTGGGCAACGAGTGGTTCGAGTTCGACGAGGACGCGCTAACGCTCACAGGTGCCGACACGGGCGCCCGTTACGAGCTGGGGCAGCGCGTGATCATCGAGGTCTCGCGCGTCAATACCACGCGTGGGCACTTGGACTTCAAGCTTATCCATTAGCCAAATCCCGACTGATGGTGGGGGAGCGGAGGGCGGCCTTTCGGGACCGTCCTTCGCATTTGAATCGTGACTACCTTGCCGTCTGTTCGGCCGCCCGCTTACCTGCTATTTGAGAGGTAAAACCTACCAAAATAAACCTGTCCCTTTTGGCAGGTTTACAAGAAAGCGGGGATGAGATGGCGACGGTGTACGGTTATGCGCGGGTGAGTTCGCGCGATCAGAATCTTAATCGGCAGCTGGATGCGCTGGGCGCCTATGGCGTGGGCTCGGCGAATATTTATGCCGACCATGCGAGCGGCAAGGACTTCGATCGACCGCGTTATCGCGAGCTGCTGCACGTCCTGGGAGACGGGGACGTGCTGGTGGTGCTTTCTATCGACCGACTTGGCCGTAATTACTCCGAGATTCTTGAGGAATGGCGACGCATTACCAAGGAGCTCGGGGTTGCCATTGTGGTGCTGGACATGCCATTGCTTGACACGCGCGCTAGGGCCAGCGGCGCGCCGGATGTGACCAACGTCCTGATTGCCGATATTGTGCTGCAACTGCTGAGCTACGTGGCGCAGGTGGAGCGCGAGAATATCCATCGACGCCAGGCGGAGGGGATTGCAGCGGCGCGGGCGCGAGGGGTCCGTTTCGGTCGACCTCGCAAGCCGTGCCCTCCTCAGTTTGAGCCGGTGCGCGATAGCTATGAGGCGGGCGATATTACCCGCAGCCAGGCAGCAAAGTGCCTGGGCGTGTGCGTGGGGACGTTCGATCGCTGGATGCGCGAGGCGGGGTAGGGGTTTGCGTCGCTTTGTCGCTTCCTGTTGCGATTCAAATTTTGATACGGTGACGATGCCATTTGGGGCTACACTCGCTGATATTCAAAAAAGGAGGTTGGCCCTTGGCGCGCGTAAAACAAATAATCGGATGGACCGCGATTGTTCTGTTCGTTGCAACGCTGGCGGGCATCTGGGTGCTGACGGAGCAAAATGCGGTGGAGACGTCGTTGCTGAGCGAGTCTACCGCGCGTGTGGTGGAGGGCCAGGCTACGGGCGTTCAGGCTGTCGATGCCACGGGCGAAGCCCAGACGGAGAACGGAATGGCCGGGGGCACCGATTCGGCTGCCTCGAATGTCCGGTCTGGCCGACTTGCTTCCATTCGCATGTGGGTGGGCACGAACGTCCGTCGCGTTGCCCATACCGTAGAGTTTTTCTTCGTCGGATTGTTCGCCTCGGTGGTCGTGGCTTGCTTTTCCAGGCGTCCGTGGAGCGTATGCTCCCGTTGCGTGCCCGTATTGCTCTTTTGCGCCGCCTGCTCCGTTGGCGATCAGGTACATAAGATCTTTGTTCCCGGCAGGCATTTCGACGTTATCGATTTAGGATTCGATGCTGCGGGCTATGTCATCGCCATGCTGTTGGTATTGCTGACGGCGGCGTTGGTGCGCCATGCGACTCGGCCGATCGGCGCCCATGCGAGGCGCTAGCCGGTAACAAACCCGTTTCTGATAATGCGACCTTGTTGGATTATTTTGTGTCGCGCGTATTTCCGAGCGGTCGGATTTGAGGGGCGAGCGGTAGAACGCTCGCCCTTTGTGCGCCACGATGCGGCACAATGTACCGCAAAAGCTGTTTGTATCCGGTACGAATCGTTCGTTGGTCTTTAATTCTTCTCAACGGAGGTGTTTGAGATGGCAAACGGATTGCTTTTGCGGCTTCGCGAACGTGAGCTCAGCGCGAGCCCGGCGGAACGCAATGTCATCGCATATGTAAGCGCTCATCCGCACGAGGTGGTCGGGCTGTCCGTCCGCGGTCTTGCCGATGTCACGTTCTCCTCGCCCTCGAGCATTTTGCGCTTTTGCAAGCGTTTGGGTTTTGCGGGCTACAAGGAGTTCCAGCGCGAACTGATTGCCGAGCTGGCGCTCTTAGGTGACAAGAAAGACGTAGCTCTCGAGGACATCTCCATGGATGACAGCGTCGAACGCATCGTGGGGAAGGTGATGAAAAGCAACGTGCGCACGATCGAGGCGACGGCGCGAACGCTCGATTACACCGTCTTGGAGCGATGCGCGGCCCGTCTTAAGCGGGCACGCGCGGTCAATCTGTTCGGTATTGGTGCTTCTCGTTTGGTCGCGCACGACCTGGCGCAAAAGCTCATGCGTGTCGACAAAGAGTGCCATCTGTACGACGACTGGCATGATCAGCTCTTATGTGCCAAGAACATGCATGAGGGCGATATGGCAATCGCCTTTAGTTACTCGGGCTTGACGCAAGAGGTGCTGGACTGCACCGCCGAGGCTCAACGCCACAACTGTCCCGTAGTGGCCGTTACCAAAGTAGATGGATCATCCAAGCTTGCCACCATGGCCGATGCCGTGCTCGGCGTCGCTGCGAGTGAACCCTTGGTCCGCAGCGGTGCCATGGCTTCGCGTATGGCCCAGCTTATGGTTGTCGATGCCCTGTACGCTGCTTACGTTGCCAGCGACTACGAACGGGCGACGCATGTCATTAAGCAAAACTACATCGAGAAACAGGAAAGATGAGGTGAATGAAATGCTCGATTTAACAAAATTCACGACCGAACAGCGTAATCAAAGGTCAATGGACCTCGATACGATGACATCGCTGCAAATCGTCACGACGATGAACGATGAGGATCTTCGTGCCGTCCAGTCGGTCACGAAAGTGTTGCCCCAGGTTGCCACAGCAATCGACTGGGCTGCTGAGACACTCGAGCGCGGCGGGCGCGTCTTTTACATGGGCGCAGGCACCAGCGGTCGTCTGGGCGTACTCGACGCTTCGGAGTGTCCGCCCACGTTTGGCGTGTCACCCGATCTGATTGTCGGGCTCATTGCCGGAGGCGAGACGGCGTTTATCAAGGCTGTCGAAGGTGCCGAAGACAGCGAGGAGCTTGGCGCGAACGACCTGCGAGAGCGTGGACTCTCGGACAAGGATCTTGTCGTTGGCCTGGCGGCAAGCGGTCGTACTCCTTATGTGGTGGGCGGCCTTGTGTACGCCAAGGCAACTGGGTGCAAGACCATTGCAATTGCCTGCAACCAAGGGTCGAAGATCGGGGAGAGCGCAGATCTTGCCATTGAGCCCGTGCCCGGTCCCGAGGTGCTGACCGGCTCAACGAGGCTCAAGGCGGGAACGGTTCAAAAGCTCATTCTCAACATGATTTCGACCGGTGCCATGGTCAAGATCGGCAAGGTATACCAAAACCTGATGGTCGATGTGCAGCAGACGAACGAGAAGTTGGTGGTGCGCGGCCAGAACATCGTGATGGAGGCGACCGGCTGCACGCGCGAGCGCGCCGTTCAGGCGCTTGCAGATGCCGGCGGCCACGTAAAAACCGCTATTGTCTCGGTACTGCTGGACTGCGATGCCGAGCAGGCTACGGTAGCTCTTGAGCGGGCGCGAGGCCATGTCCGTGCTGCGGTGAGTGGCCATGAGAAGAGCAATGCCGATGCCCAATAGGTGCGCGGCGTGAGCTGATATGACATTCAGACGAGATACCCAATACAAGGAGGAGTTATGACGAACAAAGAGCTGGCTCAAAAGCTGCTGGACCTTTTGGGCGGTAAAGACAACGTGCTCGCAAACGCGGCGTGCATGACGCGCCTGCGCGTGACCGTCAAAGACACGGGCAACGTCGACACGGAGGGCATTAAGGCACTCGACGGCGTGATGGGCCTGGTCGAGGACGACACGATGCAGATCGTGCTGGGTCCGGGCAAGGTGAATAAGGTGCTCGAGGAGTTCTCCAAGCTCACCGGCCTTGCGAAAGGCGTTGCTGACGAGAGCGTGGTTGACGCTGCGGCCACAAACAAGGCCGCGCAGAAGGCCAAGTACGAGTCCAAGCCGGTTCAGGCCTTCCTCAAGAAGATTTCCAATGTCTTCGTCGCCCTACTTCCCGGCATCATTGCGGCTGGCCTCATCAACGGTATCTGCAACGTCATTAACGTCTCGACGGCAGGCGCGCTTGCAGGCGAGTGGTGGTACCAGGGCATTCGTTCCATGGGCTGGGCCCTGTTTGCCTATCTGCCCATCTTGGTGGGCTATAACGCGGCACGTGAGTTTGGTGGCTCCGCTGCGCTGGGCGGCATCGCCGGCATGATGTGTATCGCCAACAGTGCCATGCCCCTGCTTGCGCCTGGCGCGGCTGATCCTGCCACTGCCATTCTGCTGCCGCTCACCAATGCGCAGTACAACCCCGCAGCGGGCGGCATGATCGCGGCTCTCATCGCTGGCGCATTTTTTGCCTGGATGGAGCGTCAGATTCGCAAGGGTATGCCCAACGCACTCGACACGTTCTTGTCTCCGCTGCTGGTGCTCATCATCGGCGCCTTTGCTCTGATGCTCGTCATCCAGCCGGTTGGCGCATGGCTGACGACTGCCATCTTTAGCGTTTTGACCTTTATCTTCGAGAAGCTGGGCGTCCTGGGCGGCTATATCCTGTCGGCAGGCTTCTTGCCGCTGGTTTCCGTCGGCCTGCATCAGGCGCTCACGCCGATCCACGCTATGCTCAACGATCCCGACGGCGCTACCAAGGGTATCAATTACCTGCTTCCCATCCTTATGATGGCTGGCGGCGGCCAGGTCGGTGCCGGTTTGGCGCTGTACTTTAAGACCAAGAACGCCAAGCTCAAGAAGTACGTCGCAGAGTCCATTCCCGTTGGAATCCTGGGTGTGGGAGAGCCTCTGATGTATGCTGTTACGCTGCCGCTCGTTCGTCCGTTTGTGACGGCCTGCCTGGGTGCCGGATTTGGCGGCGCGCTCGCGGCGCTGCTTCACATCGGCACGGTTTCTCAGGGCGTTTCCGGTCTGTTTGGCCTGCTGATCGTTGTTCCTGGCCAGCAGCTCGGCTACGTTGCCGCTATGCTGCTTGCCTATGCCGCCGGCTTTGTCCTGACGTGGTTCTTTGGCGTCGACGAGCAGAAGATCAACGAGTTCTTTGGCGAGTAGTTTGATATCGCGAGCCGTGTTGCTCGGGGCTCGCGGTGCGCGGCAGATTTCTTGATGCTATGGTTGTGCCGGCGGGGCTAACTGCTCCGCCGGCCTTTTTTAAAGGAGCGTTGAAGCGTGAAAACGGGTATTTCGATTTATCTTTCCAGCCCTCTGCAGGATATTGAGCGGACGATTGAGCGTGGTGCCGCGGCGGGTGCGCGCTATGCGTTCACCTCGCTGCATATTCCCGAGGATGGGGGAGCGGCGTATGCCGATAAGGTCCGTCATGTGCTGTCGCTGCTTTCCGCCCGCGGCATTGCGCTCATTGCCGATGTGGGGCCTCGCACGTGCGATTTGCTCGGGCTTGAGCGCATCGAGGACTTGCGCGATCTGGGGTTGGAATACCTTCGTTTGGACTATGGCTTTAGCGCCCAGCGGGTCGCGGAGCTGTCCGGTGTATTTCGCATTGTGGTCAATGCATCGACAGTGAGTTCTGATGAAATCGCATCGTGGCGTGAGGCCGGTGCCGATGTGACTCGTTTTGCCGCCTGCCACAATTTTTACCCCAAGCCTTATACCGGTTTAGCTCTGGAGGACATTGCTCGGGTGAATCTTCGTCTTGCGGCGCTTGGATTCGAAATCATGGCTTTTGTGCCGGGTGATGCTAACGTTCGCGGGCCGGTATTCGAGGGACTGCCGACGGTCGAGGCGCAGCGCGGTCGCGCGTCAAAGGTTACCCTCAATATGCTTGAGCTTGCACATGGCGCCGATTGCGACATTGTGTTGGTCGGCGACCCCGATCTTTCCGATGCGGGCTGGGCGCAGTTTGCTCAAGTTTCCGCCGGATACGTGGACCTGCAATGCGAGCTTGAGCTCAGTTATGCCTATGTGCGCGGGCAGATTCATCACGACCGGCCCGACTCGAGTGTCCTCATCTTTAGGTCTCAGGAGTCACGTACGAAGCTTAAGCCGGATTCCGTGCCGACGGATGCCGGAGCCGGCCTGCCGCGAAAGGCGGGGTCGATCGCTGTGAGCAATAGCGGATATGGGCGCTACGAAGGCGAGCTTGAGATTGCGCAGGTCGATCTTCCCGGTGACGAGCGCATGAACGTTGCGGGCCATATCACGCCCGAGGCAATGGAACTGCTGCCGTTTATCAAGCGCGGATTCGGGGTACGGTTCGTTTAACGTGTGACCCGCGGGCTACAATTGGCCCATCATACGAAGGCGCCTCGTGTGGCGTGTGCCTGCGTTGGCCGATCTATATTCGGAGGATTCCCATGACTGTACTGTTTGTTGAATATCCCAAGTGCTCGACCTGTAAGAAGGCCAAGGCATGGCTGGACGAACATGGGGTAGAGTATATCGATCGCGATATCGTTTTGGACAATCCCACGGCTGATGAGCTTGCGACCTGGATTGCTCGTTCGGGGCTGCCGGTGCGGCGCTTCTTTAATTCGTCGGGCATGAAATATCGAGAGCTGGGCCTGAAGGCGCGTCTGGATGCGGGCATGACGGATCGGGAGTGCTACGAGCTGCTGGCGACCGACGGCATGCTGGTCAAGCGTCCGCTGCTGGTGGGCGACGACTTTGCGATTCCCGGCTTTAGGGAAGCGGCTTGGGCCGAGGCGTTGCTGTAGCGGCTGCGGAAAGTGCGACCCGGAATTCGCTTCCAGAATGGGATGCGCTTTCCCAAAGTGGCCGGTTGCGGAAAGCACGTCCCATTCTGAGCTTCGATTGTGGGACACGGTTTCCGGTTGAGGGCTCGACGGGAAAGTGGGGACCAGTTTGAGCTTGAAATCTGGGACGCACTTTCCGCCGGCGGGCCTGCCCCAGTCAGTCCGCCAGCTGTGCCCATTCGTGCGGATCGTAGACCTTTACGTGTTTGTTGGGCTTGCCGCTCCAGTACTCCTCGTCCATAAAGGGCAGATATGCCTGAACGCCGGGGCAGATAAAGGGAATCCGCTGCTGTTGCAGTCGCTCGCGCTGGCGCTGCTCCAGGTGCGCCTCGGATATGACGGTCGGCATACCGGACAACTCGACGAGGCTTGCCTGGATTCGCTTAAGGTCGGGGAGTCCCGCGTGCCATGACATCCGCATGATCAAAAAGGATGCACGGCGGTATTTTGCCTGCACCACAGTAATGGCGGGGCGCAGTGTGGGATGGATTTTGTCCCGTTCGGGCCAAAGGTCGGCAGTGATCTCGAGGCCCAGGGTCTCCCATAGGTAATCAAGCTCTTCGTCCATGGTACCTCGATATCTACGCGATCATTGATACTTCGATTGTGTTGCCTGGTGCTATCGTTTTCGCGGTAGAATCTGCCAACGGTTGACGGCTACCGCTCGCGGTGTTTTGCCCTTCGTGTACAGCGGTCGGCTTCACAGGTCCTTCACGGGTTGGACTAAATTAGGCCAATTTGACTGAATTTCAAAAAAGTCAAAATTGGGGCTTGCGTCACGGCGAGACTTCCCGTATATTTCTTTCTTGCGCAAAGGCACAGCCGAGCGCAGCGATGCAGTCATTGGGATGTCGTCTAATGGCAGGACAGCGGATTCTGGTTCCGTCAATGGGGGTTCGACTCCCTCCATCCCAGCCATTGCATTTGCTACATATGGCCCGTTCGTCTAGCGGTTTAGGACGCCGCCCTCTCAAGGCGGAGATCACCAGTTCGAATCTGGTACGGGCTACCAAAATTGAATGCCCGGGCCTCGTAAGAGACCCGGGTTTTGTGTATTGACCGATGCTTAAGGCGCGCGTTGAGTCTGCCGCCCGGATCGAGGAGTAGCCATGGATCTGCCCATCAGCTTGCAAGACATCACGTATGCCGAGAACTATCTGGCGCAGGGCGACCTGGCTACGGCGACGCCGCTGCTGGAGCGTCTGGTGGAGCTCGCCGAGGAGTATATCGACGCTGAGTGCAAGACGGAGGAGAAGCGTCAATACTTTAGCTTCGATAGCAAGTTTGAGCGCTTGGCCTATCGCCGCGTGGAGAAGGATCCGCGCGAGCTCGTGCAGGTCGAGGTGCCGTTTGACCGCCTGTACTCTGACATGGCGTTTGCCTACATTCGCCAGCAGGATTATGTGAGTGCTCGCAACGCCTTGATGCAGGCCGTGCGCTGGGACCCCATGAACTGCAACTACCGCCTGGATCTGGCCGAGCTGTTCCGCGCTCTCGAGGACAAGCAGGAATGGGCATCGCTCTCGTTCTCGGTGCTGGAGCGTGCAAGCGATGGCAAGTGCGCCGCCCGCGCTTACGCCAATCTAGGTCAGTACTTCTTGGAGCCCGAGACCGAGAACGTTTCGGCTGCCGTGGGCTGCGCGCGTCTGGCGCTGCGCCTGGCGCCCAACGATGCGCATACGACGCGCCTGCTCAACAAGATCCATACCACCTATCCGGATGCCGCCGATGAGAGCGACGACCACGTGATGGGTGAGCTCGCCCTGCAGGGCGTGCCGACCTCACCTTCGGCCGAGATCGCCATCTGCCTGATCATGTGTGCGACCGATGCTGCAAGCGACGGCGACAAGCAGGAGGCGACGCGCCTGACGGTGCGTGCTCGCGACTTGGTGGGCGAGGAGGCCTGCGCGGCGATTATCAAACTGGTGCGCGAGAGCGATGCCGAGCTCAATGCCGAGCGCAAGGCAAAGCGCGCAGGTGCCGACAAGGGAACCGATGGCGCCAAGGAGGCCGGCGATGCCCAGTAAGCGCGAGCGCAAACTCATTTCCAAGAATCGCTCGGCACATCACGAGTACTTTATCGATGAGACGTTTGAGTGCGGTATTGAGCTGAGCGGCACCGAGGTCAAGTCGATTCGCGAGCGCGCCTGTCAGATCACTGACACTTTTGCGCTGATTCGTGGCGGCGAGTGCTGGCTCGTCGGCCTGCATATCCACCCTTATAGCCATGGTGGCGTGTGGAATCGCGATCCCGACCGTCGGCGTCGTCTGCTGCTGCACCGCAAGGAGATCGACTTTCTTGACGGCAAACTTCGCAACCGTGGTTATGCGCTGGTTCCGTTGGAACTCTACTTTAATACCGACGGCCGCGTAAAGCTGCTGCTGGGTCTGGGCCGCGGCAAGAAGCTCTACGACAAGCGCGAGGACATGGCCAAGCGTGATGTCCAACGCGAGATCGACCGCGCCCTTAAGGAACGCAACCGCTAGGCACTCTGTATAAGTTGCGGTGGAATACGGACTGTTTTGCCTGTTTGAGGGGCTATTCAGTCCCTATTTCACCGCAACTGCGGGCGTCTCATCTTTCTTACTGTTCTGACACATATGTCTCAAAGGCGGCGTCCGTTATGGGTGCCGCCTTTTTTGTGGGTACATACATTCATGAGGTTCCAACCCGAGTTAGGGGAGTGATCGTTATGGACAAAACTGCGTTCTTTACCATGCCGAGCGGTCTGTACGTGGTGAGCGCTGCGGCAGACGGGTTGCGCGCCGGCTGCGTCATCAACACTGCGGTGCAGGTGACGTCCATGCCGCCGCGTATTTCGGTTGCCGTGAACAAGGACAATGTCACCTCGGGCGTCATCGCATCGGCCAAAGCGTTCGTGCTGACCGTGATCGATCAGACCGCCGACATGCTCTACATCGGTAACTTTGGGTTCCGCACCAGCAGCGATTATGACAAGTTTGCCAAATACGAGACCCGCGAGACGGCTCTAGGCATGCCCTATGTGCCCGAGCACGCGGCGGCCCTGTTTAGCTGCCGTTTGATCGACACTGTGGATGTGGGCACGCATCTGCTGTTTATTGGCGAGGTCGAGGATGCCGAGCGCCTGAGCGACGAGACGCCGCTGACGTACGACTACTATCACAAGGTGCTAAAGGGCAAGACGCCGCCCAAAGCCTCGTCGTATCAAGGCTAGAAATGTTCTAAAAATACTTGCATTATACTATTGAGAATATATACTAATAAGTAAGTACACCAGCAGTCACGTTCGAGAGGAGAACATCATGGCTGAGGAAAAGAAGACGTATAAGTTTGTGTGCACCGTTTGCGGTTACGAGGTTGAGGTCGACACGCCCGAGCTGCCCGAGGATTACGTGTGCCCGGTGTGCGGCGTCGGTCCCGATCAGTTTGAGCTCGTCGAGGAGTAACTCGCAGGCACACGGCGAAAGCCGAACATAGCTCTGTCCAAGGGTCCCGGTCGAATTCTCGGCCGGGACCCTTTTGATTTTCAAGACTTTAGTCCGCTGGCCGCGCAGCGGCCAGCTTTAAACCACCCGCTACGCGGGTGGAGACAAACGGCTTTACAAAGCCACCCCTCCGACCGATATTGACGATTGTTCAGGCCGTCAAGAATTCGAGTCGAAG
>DBEYYU010000050.1:0-8740 GCA_048184855.1 Collinsella aerofaciens | reverse complement strand
CGCTCGATATGGACCAGTTCCAGCCCGTGGGCACCTTCAACTACACCACGAGCGAGGACTACACGCGCATTACCGAGTTCAAGAACATGACCGGTCAGATCCTGCCCGGCAAGACCACCATCATGAAGGAGTATTCCAAGGCCTATACGCCCGGCTCGGGCGAGACGCCGTACTACGCCATTCTTGAGCCCGAGAACCGTGAGCTCTATGAGCGCTATCTTGAGCGCGTCCAGAACCTGACGAACTTCCACCCGGTGGGTCGTCTGGCCGAGTATCGTTACTACGATATGGACGCTGTGACCAATTCCGCCCTCGATCTTTCGGATGAGATTATCGCCTGCCATGCATAAAGTCATAACATTCGGTATTCCCTCGTATAACGCCGCCAAGGACATGGACCATTGCATCACCTCCATCTTGGAGGGGAGCAATTACGCCACCGATATCGAGATTATCGTAGTGGACGACGGCTCCAAGGACGAGACGGCCGATAAGGCCGACGAGTGGGAGGCACGTTATCCCGGTATCATTCGCGCGGTGCACCAGGAGAACGGCGGCCACGGTATTGCCGTCCTTTCGGGTCTGCGCGAGGCACAGGGCACCTACTACAAGGTCGTCGACTCGGATGACTGGCTCGATGCTGCGGCTCTTTCGACTATACTGTCGATTCTGCGTGGCTTTGAAGAGCGTGACCAGCGCGTTGACCTGTTTATCTCGAACTACGTGTACGAGAAGGTTTACGAGGGCACGCATACCGCTATTGGCTACAAATTTGCCCTGCCGCGCAAAAAGATCTTTTCCTGGGATCAGATCGGTCATTTCCGCCTGGACCAGAACCTACTCATGCACAGCCTGTGCTATCGCACGGATGTGCTGCGCGAGTCCAACCTTCCCATGCCGCCGCACACGTTCTATGTGGACAACATCTACGCCTACGTGCCGCTACCGCGTTGCAAGACCATGTACTACGCCGACATCGACCTCTACCGCTACTTTATCGGTCGCGAAGGCCAGAGCGTCAACGAGGCAACGATGGTCAAGCGTCTGGACCAGCAGTTCCGTGTTACACGTATCATGATGGAGTCGTACCATCTGTACAGCGATGTTGAGTCGTCGCGCTTGCGTTCGTACATGATGGGGTACTTCACCATGATGATGGCGATTTGCTCGGTGCTCACCAAGCTTTCCGAGGAAGATTGCGCCGACGAGCGCCTAAAGACGCTGTGGAATGATTTGAAGGCCTATGACGAGCGCATGTATCGTCGTGCCCGCTACGGCGTGGTCGGGTTCTTCACCAATCTGCGCGGTCGTGTCGGTGACAAAACCACACTCGGCCTATACCGTCTTGCCTCAAAGATCTTCAAATTCAACTAGCACAGAAGCACTCGGGTAACGGGGCCCCCTGGTCCTTAACTTGCTACTTCGAACAGTCCTGCGCAAGACGGAGGCGCCACTGGCGCCTCCTTTGCGTGCGGAACTCGTATCAAGTTAAGGACCAGGGGTCCTCTGCTATGTCTCGCTTTATGTCAGCAATCTGAATTTGAAGATCTTAGACGCGCGGTACACAGGGGCCTGGGCTGAAAGAGATCTTGTTGAGCAGGTTGCCCGGTGGGTCTTGGTTATGTTTGTCGCGAGTTCCGCACGAGCCGAAGAGCACTTAATGTGCTCTTCGTGCGAGTCAGGACTGTAGAGCAGCAAACATAACCAAGCCCCACCGGGCAACCGGACGAGCTAGTTTACTTTGCGGCGCCGGGGATGCCGTGGGAGGTTTTGGCGGTTTTGGCTCCGTTTACGATGGCGGTTTGCAAAGTCCTTACGGCGAGCATGCCCAGCAGGTCTAGGGGAACGGCGGCACTTGCCTGGGCGCCCAGTTTGCCGCTGGCGAGGGTGTAGATGGTGTCGCCATCGTTGGTGGTGTGCGTGGGACGGATGGCGTGTGCGTAGGCGTCTGCGGCCATCTGGGAGACCTTGGTGGCTTGTGCCTTAGTGAGTTCCACGTTGGTGACGATGCAGCTGATGGTGGTGTTGGTGCGGTCGAGCGGCATCTGCATGGATCCGGCGGCGGCAAAGGCTGCGAGTTCCATGTCGACGATCTGGTCGCTATCGGCTGCGGCGCGCATACCGGCAACCCACTCGCCGGTGAAGGGGTCGACAACGTTGCCGCAGGCGTTGACCGAGACCACGGCGCCCACCTTGATGGGGCCGAGCGTCACGGCAGCAGCTCCAAGGCCGGCCTTCATGCAGGTGGCAGGCCCCATGAGCTTACCCACGGTGGCGCCCGTGCCGGCGCCTACGTTGCCCTGTTCGAGCTTGGTGGGGGTGTGGTCGAGTGCTTCGCGCACGGCGGCGATACCGGCCTCAATGTCGGGGCGCACGGTGGGGTCGCCAAAAGCGAGGTCGAAGATGCAGCTGGAGCACACGATGGGCACCTGCGTGGGGCCGACGGGAAGGCCGATGCCGCGGCTCTCGAGCTCGCGGGCGACGCCGCTTGCGGCCTCCAGACCGAAGGCCGATCCACCCGAAAGGCAGACGGCGTGGACCTTGTCCACGGTGTTCTCGGGACGCAGCAGGTCGGTCTCGCGCGATGCCGGGGCACCGCCGCGAACGTCAACACCGCCGGTGGCGCCCTCGGGTGCCACGATTACGGTGCAACCGGTGCCGGCCTCCTCGTCCGTATAGTTGCCAAAGCAAAAGCCATCGACATCGCAAACGTCAATGGCCTCAAGCAGTGTATCCATGTTTTACTCCTATCGGTTTTCCGCCGGGCCTTATGCCCGGTCGGGATCCGTACGGTACGCCGAAATTGTAGGCGCTGGGGGATACCCAGCGCCAGATGCAATTACGATAGTTTTTGAATCGCACGCGCGACGCGAGCGATGGGCAGGCCCACCACGTTGTAGAAGTCGCCCGAAACATCATGCACGAGCATGCGGCCGCCTGTGCCTTGGATGCCGTAGGCGCCTGCCTTGTCCATGGGCTCGCCTGAGGCGACGTAGCGCTCAATCTGCTCGTCGGTGAGCTCATAGAACGTCACATCGGTCACATCGACAAACGACAGGCTCTCGGCGGCGTGCGGGGCCGTGGCGTCTCCGGCTCTAACGAGGCAGACGCCGGTTGCGACCTGGTGCGTGCGCCCCGAGAGCTCGTGGAGCATGGTGCGGGCTTCGTCCTCGTTTGCCGGCTTACCCAAAATCTTGTCATCGAAGGTGACGATGGTGTCGGCCGCGATGGTCAGCTCATTGGGCTCGGCGTGCTCGGCGGCAACGGCGGCAGCCTTGGCGCGAGCTAAGCGCTTGACAAGCGTAAGCGGGGTTTCGTCATCAAAAGGAGTCTCGTCGATGTCAGCGGGAATGACGCGGATGTCGTAGCCCGCTTCGCGCATCAACTCGATGCGGCGCGGTGATTGCGAAGCCAAAATCATAGCTGAATGCCCTCGGCAACCTTCTTGACAGCCTTGTCGCCGGCGAGCGCACGCAGCAGCTCAAGCGCAAAGGGGAGTGACTGGGCCATGCCGCTGGCGGTGATGATGTTGCCGTCGTGCGTGACCTTGTCGCCGGTATAGGCGCCCTCGGGGAAGCTCTTCTCAAAGCCGGGGAAGCACGTAGCGTGGCGTCCCTCGAGCAGGTCGAGCTCGCCCAGGATAAACGGGGCGGCGCAGATGGCGGCAACATGCTTGGTCGCGGCGAACTCGCAGACTACGTCGCAGACGCGCTGGTCGGCGCGCAGGTTGGTGGCGCCGGGCAGACCGCCGGGCAGCACGACGCAGTCGTACTCGTCAAAGTTAATCTCGTCAAAGAGTGCGTCGCAAGTTACGGGAATCTGCAGCGAGCTTACGACCTCGCGCGTGGGCATGATCGAGACGAGCGTGGCGCGCACACCGCCGCGACGCATGACATCGACCATGGTCAAGCATTCAATAGTTTCAAAGCCATCGGCGGCGAGAACGGCAACGCTGGGCATGAGGGTTCCTTTCATAGGCGGCATACAATTAGCCGTCTTATACCCCGAAGACCTCCGCTTGCCACGCTCGATTTCCCAATGATTTTTCTGAGCAATGATTAAGTGGCTAGTTGCGCCTAAGGTGGACGACGGTCTCGCAGTGGAAGGTTTGTGGGAACAGGTCGACTGGCGTGATTTTTACGGGGGAGAAGGTGCCCTCCTCGACAAAGCGCTTGAGGTCGCGGGCCAGAGTCGCTGGGTCGCAGCTCACGTAGGCGACATCGCGGGCGCTCGTGCTCGCGATGAGGTCGATCGCCTCGGGCGCCAAGCCTGCGCGCGGCGGATCGACTACCAAGACATCGGCATCCTGATCGGGGAACTCGCGCACCGCGTCGCCGCCGATGACGTCGACGTTATCGAGCTTGTTGATCTCGAGGTTACGGCGTAGATCGCGCACGGCCGGGCCATAGGCTTCGACGGCGGCGACAAAATCGCAGCGGCGGGCGAGCGGTAGGGTAAAGGTGCCGGCGCCGCAGTACAGGTCCACGGCCAGTTCGTCTTCCTGCGGTTCGAGGGCGTCCATAACGAGCTCAATCAAAATCTCGGCGCCCTTGGTATTGACCTGGAAAAACGACGGGGCAGATAAGCGTATCTGTCCTTCGGCGATATTCTCGGTCCACGAGCCCTCTCCGGCGAGCATTTCGACCTTGGAGACACGGCGGGCTTTCTTTTCGCCCTTGCTCATCACACGCACGATGCTCGTGGGATGAGCGGCGTCCGCCAGCACGCGGGAGACCTGCGAGCGCGGAAAAGAGCCTGTGGGCGTCCAGAGTGCGACCTCGAGTGCCTTGGTGCGGCGCGAAGCGCGAATGCCCACGCGCTCGAGGCCCAGGTCGTGGCTTCCGCTCAGATAGTTGAGCGCGCCGACGACCGATTTGAGCGCCTTCGGGAAGCGCTTATCGAACAGCGGGCACGTATCGACGGTCACGATTTTGCTGGGGTCGACACCGTGCATGCCAAGGCGCACGCGACCGTTGACGACGGTCGGTTCGAGCTCGATTTTATTGCGGTAGCCCCAGTCGTCCTTGGTGTGGCAGATGGGCTGTACCAACTCATCGACCTGCTCAGGAGCGAACTTGCCGATGCGCTCGAGCGTGGAGCGCAGGTTTTGCTCCTTGGCGGCGAGCTGTGCCGTGCGTGAGAGATTGCCCCACGAGCAGCCGCCGCAGATGCTCACGAAGGGGCAGGGAGGCTGAATGCGATCGGGGCTTGGCTCCAGAATCTCGGTGGTGCGGGCGCGCATGAACGACTTGCCGTCCTGTACGACCTCGGCCTCGACGGTGTCGCCTGCCACGGCACCCTGCACAAAGACGGCCTTGCCGTTGTCGGCGTGCGCCAGCCCGTCGGCGCCGTAGGTCATCGATTCTATAGTGAGCTTCATATTCCTGCCTGTCATTCGCGTTGTTGCTCGCACCATGGTAGCAGGGAAAAGCGCCCCGCATCCGAGGCTTTCCTCAAATGCGGGGCGCTTCTACAAACTGCTTCTACAAACGACTATTTCGTCTTGCCGGTAATGAGCGTCTTAAGACCCAGGCCGATCAGACCCAGGCCCATGCGCACGCGACCGGGGCGATGGCGCTCGATGGCCTTGGTCTTGCCGGCGGGCTTATCGCGACGGGCACTCGTCCCGGGTGCGGACTTGGTGACCTGCGGCTCGGGCTGAGGTGCAGGTGCAGGCTCGGGCTCAATGACGGTCGCCTGGACCTCTTGGACCTTGGGCGTGGTCGGCTGCGGATCAGGAGCTGGGGCGGGCTTTGCCTCGGCGGCGGGCTCCGGAGTCGCGGTAGCGGGCTCGGGCGCTTTCTCCATGGCGGGCTCTGCGGCAGCCTCGGGCTCATTCACCGGGGGAGCGGCAACCGCTTCCGGTTTGGCGGCTGCCCCATGTTCAACCTCGGCCTGAATAGCTTCTTCGGCCACACGTTCCTTCTCCTGTGCGCGCTGCTGCGCGGCGGCCTCGGCGTTGCGATAGGCACGCTCCAGTAGAGCTTCCTGCGAGTTGAAGGGTTTCTCACCCTCTGCACACTCCACGGGGACCCAGGTGCCGTCGCTCGTGAGGCTGCGGGCCTTCACGTTGTCCTGCAGCTGCATGCCCATGTACTCGTGTACCAGGGCGCGGCAGGTGGGGTCGAGCACGGGGAAGGCGATCTCCACGCGGTGCTCGGTGTTGCGTGTCATCATGTCTGCCGAGCTCAGGTAAATCATGTCCGAGTCCACGCCAAAAGCGTAAACACGGGCGTGCTCCAAAAAGCGTCCGACGATGGAGCGGACATGCACGTTCTCGGTCTTGCCCGGAACACCGGGCTTGAGGCACGAGATGCCGCGGATGATCATGTCTACGCGCACGCCGGCACACGATGCCTCGGCGATCTTGTCGATAACCTCGCGGTCGGTCAGCGAGTTGAGCTTAAAGAACACGCGGGCGGGCTCGCCGGCAAGGGCGCGCTGGATCTCGCGGTCAAGCCCGCGCATGATGAGCGGTTTCAGTCCGACGGGCGCCACACCCAGGAAGCGGTAGTCGCCGCGCAGGTTGCCCAGCGACAGATTGCGGAAGAACAGGTTGGCGTCTTCACCGATGCCGGGATGGGCTGTCATGAGCATAAAGTCGCTGTAGAGTTTGGCCGTCTTCTCGTTAAAGTTGCCGGTGCCCAAAAGCGTGAGGCGGGTGAGCGCCATACCCTCGCGATAGGTGAGCTGGCAGATCTTTGAGTGGCATTTAAAGCCCTCGGAACCATAGATGACGGTGCAGCCCGCTTCTTCCAGACGCTCGGCCCACTCGATGTTGTTCTGCTCGTCAAAGCGCGCGCGGAGCTCCATGAGCACCGTGACCTCTTTGCCGTTCTCGGCGGCATCGATCAGCGACTCGCATAGGCGGCTCTGCTTGGCCACGCGGTAGAGCGTGATGCGCAACGAGATGCACTCGGGGTCGTAGGCTGCCTCGTGCACCAGGTCCAAGAACGGGTTCATGGCCTCGTAGGGATAAAAGAGCAGCTTGTCGTGCTGCAGCACCTGCTCGCGGATGGAGCGGGTCATGTCGATGTTGGGATTGGGCTGCGGCCTAAACGGCGTAAAGAGGAGCTCGTTGCGCAGGTGCTCGGGAATCTTGCCCTCAATGCCAAAGACGTAGCCTAGGTCGAGCGGGATATCGCAGGTAAAGACAGAGCGGCGCGAAAGCTCGAGCGCCTTGCGGATAGTCTTGAGCGTCGCCTTCTCGAGCGACCCCGAGACCGCGAGCACTACCGGCTGCAGACGCAGGCGCTTCTTGAGGATGCGCTTCATGTGCTGGCGGTAGTCCTCCTCCTCTTCGACGCCCTCGCCGTCTGGATCGATGTCGGCGTTGCGGGTGACGCGGATCAGCGCACGATCCAGCGGCCTATAGGAGCCAAAGCAGCTGTCCAGGCAGGCGAGGATGACGTCCTCGAGCAAGATGTAGGAGTAGGTGCCGGTGGGCGAGGGGATCTCGACCACGCGGTTCATCGAGGCGGGAATCTCGATAAGGCCCAGTAGGCTCTCCTCGTCGGTGGCGCTGTCCAGACCACAGGCCAGATAGAGCGCGCCGTTGCGCAGGTTGGGGAAGGGGTGGCGAGGATCGATGACCAGCGGCGAGATGACCGGCGACACGTAGGCCTGGAAGTAGCGGGTTACAAAGGTGCGCTCCTCGGGCGTAAGCGAATCGATGTGGGCGCGGTGAACGCCCAAGGTGTCGAGCTTGCCCTCGATGCTCTTAAAGATGGACTCCCAACGGGTAAGGAGCCCGGGCATTTCGGCCATGACAGCATCGACCTGTTCGGAGGCGGTCATATTGCTCTTGTTGTCGACAGGTTGTTTTTTGAGCTCCGCCAGATCGGACAGGCCGCCCACGCGCACCATAAGGAACTCGTCGAGGTTGGACTCGAAGATCGAGACGAACTTTAGTCGCTCGAATAACGGAACGGTTTCGTCGAAGGCTTCGTCGAGCACGCGGTTGTCAAAGCGTAGCCAGCTGAGCTCTCGGTTTTGCGTGTACGAGAAGTCGCGCGGCGGTTTGCGCAGCTTTGCGGCGGCTTGCTTCTTTTCGATTTTGCTCGGCATATGCATCTGTCCGTTCAGTCCCCACAAGGGACGGTAGCCTAACACTAATCACTATTGTCTCAATTTAGTCGACCTGTGGCACGGACGCATCGCGCGAACGGTATCTTTACCTACTTCTTACGCTGCCAAGGCATGCAACTAACTGCCCAACTCGTTTAGAAACAATCTATATCCATACTCAATTGGTGAGGATGTATGAATAAGAATGATTGCGAGCTGAATATAATCGAATCCAAATTGAATCATGAACAAACGACATATATATGCAGAAAACCGTTTTAGCTATGCAATTCCTAAACATGAAAATATTTGTGCAATCTAGCTTAATTCCTTAGAAAAAAGAACATTTACCTTAGAAAACTTGCTTTAGAGAACCGAAGTGCATCATGGGGGAATCATATGAGATATACCGTTCATCGCACTTTGTTGACCGTTCGGGGGCGAGGTGGAATTGCGGGTGGAATTTGGATATAACTAGAGCTGTCAGCAAGCAGCGTCCGCTATGGAAGGGCGCTGAGAGATTCGGCCGAAAGGCCCGAAAGAAAGGTAGGAGGCCATGACGAAAGGTCTGCACGTGCCTTCCGAGATCGGCAAGCTCAGGAAGGTCTGCCTGCACCGTCCCGGCGACGAGCTCCTCAACCTGCCGCCCGACGAGCTCGAGCGACTCCTGTTC
>DBEYYU010000049.1:0-12880 GCA_048184855.1 Collinsella aerofaciens | reverse complement strand
GACCCCCGCGAACTTCGCGGCGGCGGTGGGCCCCATGCCGTCCTCCGTCGCCAGGAGGAAGAGCTCGACCTTCTCCCTGCTGTACATGCGAACCTCCAGTCCGGACCGCCCCGCGGTCCAACTTTCTGTCCGCACCCCCGCCTTTAACTTTGTGGCCTTTTTTATCCTGGTGGGCCGGTCCTCGTCCTTTCGCATCCAACGTTTCTCGGGCACGGCGGCGCTCGTGCTGCTGGGCGGCGCGTTCTTTGCCATCTCATATGCGTTGCGCGTGCCCTGGGCATGGAGGCTCAACTTCTCGCTCATCTATTGCGTCTTGTGCGTGGCGGCGATGGAAATCTGTCTCGATTGCGGTGTCATTCCGTCATATCACGACATCGCCTGCATTTTCGACACCTTGCCGCTTGACCTCAAAGTTCTAACGCGCGACCTGCAGGAAGTCTATGCCACGCCAGTGTCAAAGCCAATGCCGGTAGGCGTGCGCGAGGAGTTGCGGACCCAGGCGCACGGCCGCGCCCATGCCTTTGCCGTGGCGTCCGATCCCGATGTGATGTACCGTGCCTTTCCACTGCTGGGCGGATCGGCCCTGCTTGCCCAAGACGTGTCGGATCTCAACGAGCTTAACCGTGAACTGGCACATCGTCGCATGGAGCTGCAGCGTCAAAACGAGCTGCTCGCCGCCGACTACGACCTTAAGACGCACCTGGCAGACCAAGAGGCCGAGACCTTGCTGGTCCAAGACGTGGACCAGGCGCTTGCCCGCGCGCTCGAAGGGATGTACGACCTGCTGAGCTCGCTACCGCCGTTGACCGATGAATCGTCTTCGCACGAGCGTTACCGCATGCTGCAGCGCGCCAAGATGCTCGTCGCCTATTGCAAGCGCAAGGGGTCGCTCACGTTGGCACAGCACGGGGAGAGCGGTTTTGATCGCGACCGCATTCAGCTCATTGCCAACGAGCTCGCAAGCGACCTGCGCACCATCGATATCGATTGCGCCTCGATTATCGCCATACGACGCCCGATGCACGCCAGTACGGTAAGCGCCCTGTACGACTGCGTGTATGACTTTGCGTTTTTTGCCTACACCACCGACCATCCGGCGCTTATGTATCACTTGGGCGATCATGACCGATGCAGTGTCGAGCTGCGTGCCGCGCTTTTTTCCAACGATGATGCAGATCTTTCGCAGACGCCCGCTGCGCAAGAGCTCGAAAGCGCTCTGCAAGGGCGCAACGTGGCATACCGCCTTGAGGGCGAGCCCGGCCAGCTGCGCATGATCGTCTTGATGCCGAGGGCGGGTGAGTGACGATGCAGATTTCGCTCATTCTTCCCCAAATCGTTGCGCTCGATGTTGTCTTTGCCCTGGCTGCGTGTCTGCAGACGATCCACGTCCCGCTCATCGCATCGCGCCGCTCGTCCTATAACCGTAAGGTGATTTGTGCCTACGAGGCGAGCCTTGTGCTTCACCTAATTATTTCGGCGCTCATCTTGTTCGCGTCGTCTGGCTCATATCTGGTGGCGCCGCTTGACGTTTGCGCCAGGGCAATGGGCGGAGCGTTGTGGCTCAATGCCGTGATCTTTGCCTACGGCATGGTGCTTATGGTGCACTATCGTCGCCCCGTCATGCTGGCCGAACTGTTGCTCGTTGCCGCCGTGACGCCGCCGGTGGTTTTTGCCATGGGCTCGGCGTGGACCACGGTCCTTATCGCAGAGGGAGCGTTTTTCCTGTTCCGCTCCATTGCGGCGCTCTTGATGGATGTCCGCAACCGCCAGGAGGATATCACCGCGTTCTCGACGATCGAAACCATCAACGTGATTCCCGTGGGCATCCTGTATCTGGACCCGAGGGGCCGTTCGCTGCTCATGAACCGCTGCATGCGAAAAAACCTGGTGGAGCTTCATATGCCCACCGACCTAGGCGATATGAGCGGAACATGGAACGACCTGCGCAAACTCAGCATGCAAATGCCCGAAAGCAGCCAGAACCGCGTGCGGATTAATCTGGACCGCTTTGGTGAGGCGCGGGCGGTGGTCGAGGTTTCTCCCGCCGAGATTCGCTTGTTTGTGCACGATGACGTTATGGTTTCGGGCCGCCTCTTCGAGCGCATTATCGGCCTGGATGTAACAGAGTATGCGCATGCTCATGATCGCCTGGCGCAAGCCAACCACCTGCTTGAGCTTGCGGGCCAAGAGCTCCAAGCCCAGATCGAAGAAGTCAAAAAAGTTGCTGACAATGCGGCCTATCTGCGTATGCGCGCTCGCGTGCACGACGTGATCGGGCAGCGTCTGTCCATCCTCCATCGTTATCTGGAGGAGGGGCGCCTGGATGACGAGTCACTCGAGCAGATCGATCCGCTGCTGCGCTCAATCGCTGCCGATCTGCGCAGCGGGGGCGACACCGAACCGGCAGAGCAACTGGGCGATATCGTCCATGCCTTTGGCCTGGTGAGCGTGCAGATCGATGTGGAGGGCGAGCTGCCAAGCGACGCGCGTGTCGCCGCAGCCTTTCTGCAGATTATCCGCGAGGCCTCGACCAATGCCACCAAGCATGCACAGGCCCATCGGGTCCATGTGCGCCTGCGGCAGGAGACGTCGGAAGACGGCGCTGTTGCGCGGATGGCCGTTTCTAACGACGGCGCGCCTGCACCCGTATCGTATCGCGAGGGAACGGGTATCCCAGGTATGAGGCATGTCGCACAGAATCTGGGCGGCAGCCTGGAAGTCCACACCGCCCCGCCCTTCACGCTTACGGTGTCCATCCCGCTCGCCTCCAACGCCACGGTCCAAAGGAGAAGTTCATGATCCGCGTCCTTATAGTCGAAGACCAGGCTATCTTGCGCGAGAGCCTCGCGCGCTCCGTCGGTGACCAGCCCGACATGACGGTTGTTGCCGCGATCGCCGACGCCTCGGATGCCTTGGACGTTGTGCTTAAGGAGCGCCCGGACATGATACTGATGGACGTATGCACCGAGCATGATTCCAACGGCATCGTGGCGGCGGCGCGCATCAAAGAACAACTGCCCGAGTGCCGCGTCATTATCATGACGGGTATGCCCGAAATCACCTTTGTGGACCAGGCGCGCGAGGCGGGCGTCGACAGCTTTGTGTACAAGAACGTCGGTATCGACGAGCTATTCGCCGTGATGCGCTCCACGCTGGCGGGTTACTGCACGTTTCCCAAGCCGCCCGAGAGCATCTTCTCGGGCACGGCGGCCCTCGACGATGTCGAACTGTCGATCTTGCGCCTTGCCTGCGAGGGTAAAAGCCGCCGCGAGATCGCGGCCGAGCTGTTTATGAGCGAGGGCACCATCAAACGCCGCATCTCGGAGATTCTCAATAAGACCGGCTACGACAACATCATGCGCTTGGCCGTGCGCGCAGTAACGGAGGGCAGCATCGTTCCCAACATGGAGCGCTAGCGCTCGTTACGCATCGGCATAAAGCGGCGGGGCCGCAGGATCAACTCCTGCGGCCCCGCCTGGCAAGTGCGCGGATGTGTCCGCCAATCCGCGGCTGATGTTACGTGCCGCTACGCGATGGTCGCGGTGTAGGAGGCGACGTCCTCATAGGAATCGGTCAGGTAGGCGTCGATGCCGATGGTCGTATTGACGAGGTCGTCAAGGCTGTCAAGCTCGCCGTTCGAGAACGTGAATTCCTCGGTGGCGTTGGTACCGGGCATCAGGGGAGCCGAGAACCAGGGGTCCTTCATAGTGCCGTTGACATTGGTCTTGCCGGAGGGAGCGTAGAAGGTCAGGTCCTTGTCGCTCTTGTTGGTGATGTTAACGACAAAGCCGATGTCGCCCCAGTCGTCCTTGAACTTCTCGGTGATGGTGATGGTGCACAGGTCGTCATCGGCGACGGTGACGGCGGGGGAGATTTCGATGCTCTGGACGTCGTCGTCTTCGACGGCCTCATCGATCTCTTCTTCCTTCTCGGCGTTCTCGCGATCCTTCTTCACCGTACCGGACAGATCCTTGTCGGACTTCGTAAAGATAAGCTTGTCGCCGTCCACCTCCAGGACGAGCTTGTCGTCCTTGAGCTTCAGGTCGTGCGACTCATCTTCGGCGGTAATCGTTACGGTGGTGGCGTCCTTGGCCTCCCATTTCAGGTCGGCGACCTCAAGGAACATGTCGAGGACGCCCGTGCCGTCTTCGTCGAGGATCAGGATGCAGTTGAGGCCCCACTCCTTGAGCATATCCATATACTCATCGGTGAGCTCTTCGCCGTCCAAGGTTCCACCCGAGTACTGCCAGCTGCCGACGAAGTTGGCCTTGGGGTCCTTGCCGCCGCCGCTGCAGCCCGTCAGGGCAAAGGCGAGCGCCAGGACGCATGTCAGGAATGCGAGTACGGACTTTTTGAACGTTGTCTTCATGGTGTCCTCCTTTATCGAACGAAACCCATAGAAGCAAATGCAGGGGTGGCGGAACCCCCGCCAATTACCAGATAAAGGGGCTAGGGCCTGGGTGTTCCGCAGTTGCTGCAGAACTTGCCGCCGTTTTCGCTACCGCAGTTGGGGCAGAACCACTTGGCCGGTGCCGGTGCGGGGGCGGGAGCCGGAGCTGGCTGTGGGGCGGCCTGCTGCTGTGCCTGGCCGGCGGCGAACAGCTGGCTGGCGTTCATGCCGCCCATGCCACCCGCCATGCCCATGCCCATAAAGCCGGCCATCGCGCCGTTGGGGTTGGCCGCCGCGGCGCGCATCGCGTCGCTCTGGGCGCTGGCGATGTTGGCGGCCGCCATGGTGGGATCGCGCATGACCGCGGCCTTCTGCAGGTCCTTGATCATCTGCTCGTCTTCTTGCGAGGCGGCGATGGAGTTGACGGCAAAGCTTACGATCTCGACACCGCGCAGATCGCGCCAGTCAGCGGAGAGGACCTCGTTGAGCGCGCGGGCGAGCTCGGTGGTGTGACCGGGAATGGCGCTGTAGCGAATGCCCATCTCCGAGATCTTGGCAAAGGCGGGCTGCAGGGCGGTGAGCAGCTCGGACTTAAGCTGGCTGTCGATCTTATCGCGCGTGTAGCTATCGGTCACGTTGCCGCACACGTTGGTGTAGAACAGCAGCGGGTTGGTGATACGGTACGAATACTCGCCGTTGCAGCGCACGGAGATGTCGACGTCCAGGCCAATGTTGTTATCGACCACGCGGAAGGGCACGGGCGAGGCGGTGCCGTACTTGTTGCCGATGATCTCCTTGGTGTTGATGAAGTAGACGCGCTGGTCTTTGCCTGCATCGCCGCCAAAGGTAAAACGGCTGCCGATATTGGCGAAGGTCTCCTTGATGGAGTCGCCCAGATTGCCGCTAAAGACGCTTGGCTCGCTGCCGGTGTCAAAGACAAACTCACCGGGCTCCAGTGCGACCTCGATGATCTTGCCGTTTTGCACCACGAGCATGCCCTGGCCGTCGTTGACGGCGATGACGGAGCCGTTGGAGATAACGTTGTCCTCGCCGCGCGTATTGGAGCTGCGGCCGCCGGTGCGCTTGCTGCCCTTGCAGGCCAAGACGTCAGCGGGCATCGATTCGCAATAGATAAATTCTTTCCACTGGTCGGCCATGACGCCGCCGGCAGCACCCAATCCAGCTTTCAAGAGTCCCATGGTGATCTTCCTTTCTCGTCAAAGGCCGGGTGGTATTGGTCAGAATGGCTAATCGTCCTTGTTGTCCTTCATGACAACGGTGGTCTCGGTGTGGCTGAAGGTGTCGTGCTTCTCGGTCAGGTCGAGCTCGCCACAGTAGCAATCGGCGTGGGTGGCCTCGTTGGCCGTCTTGAGCTGGCCTACCAGTAGCACGTCTCCGATAATCACGATGATCAGCGGCGCGATGATGTTGATGAGGATGCCCTCGATATCAAAGGTGAGGTAATCCGGATCGAAGGCGTATTCCCCCATAAAGAGAATCTGGGAGAGGATAAATCCGATCACGAAAAACAGCACCGAGGCGATGGCGAGCTTGGGCTTGGAGCAGGGGAGCTCGCCGACCAAACGGCCGGTCTGGCCGTTCATGGCAAACAGGTAGCTCTTGCCGTTCCACGAGGTGGAGAGCATCCAGACGGGGAACAGGGCGTAGTCGCTGTCTTCCCAGGTGTAGTCGAGCTGCTTGCTTTCGACCGTGGCATCGTCGTATTCGTCGACGACGGTCTCGCGCAGGGCCGAGATCGTGCTTTCTTCCATACGGCGCTCGGCGCGCGCCTTGCAGGTCTCGCAGTCCTCGTCGTAACGGTTGGCGATGTAGCCGGGCATATATGCGATCGAGAACGGACGCAGTGCGTCGTAGTCAAACGGCTCGATGGCGTCCATGTGGCCGTCGGGCATCTTGGACGATCCGTCGACGGGCACGCGCTTAAACGAGATATTGCCCTTGCGATAGGCATCGTAGTGGTCGGTGGTCGTGACGGTGCGGTCGGATTCCTCGGTCACGGTCTCGTTGGTCGCGTCAAAGTACACTTCGCCGTCAACGCGGGCGCCGTAGAGCCAAAACGGCACGTAGACACCTTGGACCTCGTCGATGTGGTTGCCGGTGACAAAGCTCTTGGGCAGCAAGATCTTGCCCTTGTAGTGTTCCTTGAGTGCGGCCGTGACGTCATCGCGCCCGAGCTTAAACGGAATCACCAGGTCGGGTGAGAAGTCGCCAGAGAGCTGGCCGGGCGCCATGGCGGAGTTACCGCAGTACGGGCAGGTGGTGACGGCGACGGTGCCGTCGGACACGAGCTCGGCGCCGCACGACGAGCAGATGTAGCCGGCGTTTTGGGCCAGCTCCTGCACGGCATCGTCGACAGCAGGCTTGGGGGCCGCGGCTGCGGCATCGGCTTTGGCATCTGCCTTGTCCTGGCGCTCGCGATAGAGGGCCTCGACTTCTTCGACTTCAAAGCGCGAGTCACAGTAGTCGCAGACGAGCTTTTGCTCGGCGCTGGCAAAATGCAAGGGGCCACCGCAGGCAGGGCACTGATAGTTAACGCTCTCGAAGGCCATGATCGGTCCTTTCCGTGCCGGGGGCTATGCGCCGATGGCGCCGCCGCAGTATTCGCAGCGCCCGCTGGCATCGGGAATGGTGGTGGCTCCGCAGAAGGGGCAGGTCACCGCGGTCTTGGGGGCCTTGGCGGCCACGACGCTGTCGCGCGTCTCCTGGCGCAGCTGCACCAGCGCATCGCGGACTTCGGTTGCCTGGCGCTTGGCCTCGCGGTATTCGATGGAGCCGCGCTGATCGATGGTGGAGTCGTTCACGCGCGGGTTGATCTCGGTGAAGTACGGCGTGTTGACGTGGATGGTCAGATTAAAGTCGTAATCCAGGTCGTAGCGCGGCGGGTTGTAGCTCTCGCGCTCGCCGTCCTTGGTCTCGCGATAGATCTCGGTGCGATGCTCGTCGATATCCATATCGCAGCCGAGTACCTGCGAGAACTCGATGATGTCGGGATTGGCGTCGCGCCAGCGGCTCTGCGAAGTGATGATCAGCAGGCCCGCGTCCTCATCGAGCATAATATTGGTGCGCCCGGCAGAAAGCGTACGCGTGGGGTTGAACGACGCCAGGCGCTCGGCATTGGCCTCGCGGTAGGCGAGTTGCTCACGGATATCGTCCGCGGTGCTGGAGCGATAGCCGTGAAAGTAGGGGGAGAGCTTGCCGGCGCACTCTTTGCACAGGTAGCCCTCATTGATTTTTGTCTTACCTAGAAGTCCCAGCTCGGTACCGCAAATCGCGCACTCTTTCTTCTCAAACATCTTGTCAAAGAAGCCCATGGCTGCCTCCCATCAACTGGTAGCGTGTGTCACTTTTGATGATGGGGGAGTGCGCGATCCTTCGCGATACCCAGACGGCTCAAGGAGTCTCCACAACTGGGACACATGGCCCATTTTTGACTAGTCGTTGGGGACGTTCTTAAACGACTGGTCGCGGGGGACACTCTTTGTCGAAGGCGCTCGAAGGCACTCATTGGGGACGTACTTAAATGAGTGGCAGTTGGAGACACTCCTTGCCGAGCTAGAGGCCGCGCGTGTCCCTTCTGGTCCATGCGGCTCAAAATCGCGGCGTGATGTGGACGGCTGGGGTCGAATTGGCAACATTTCGAGCCTGGCTTCGATATTGAGACTGGTTCTTTATTAAAATAGATTTCCAGACAATTGAGGGGCTGGGGGGTTAACCATGAGGGGCATGGGAGACACAGCCGCATATTTGCGTCGGGGCATTCGGGAGATTATATGCCTGGCGCTGTTCTTCTTCACGTTTTTGGCGTGCGAGTATCTCTTTGATGTGCGCATAGCCGAGTTCGTGCCATCGAGTGAGGTCGTCATCTACGAGAGCATCGTTGTCGGCGCGAGCGTGATTGGCTTTTTCGTGCGCCCATTTCTGTACTATCGCCTTCCCCAGACGATCGATGCGACGAGCGATATTACAGGCGTGCTGTTGGTATCGGCGTTGCTGCTGATGATTACGGCAGTGCGGTTTGAGGTAGTAATTGCCGGCGGCCTGGTGGCGTGCTGCGCCCTGGGCTATTGCGGATCGACTGCTCATGCAAATTTTGCGAGGCGCTTTGCGCGAACGCCCTGCTTGGCGCGCGCCGCCGCACTTTCTTACGCCATGGGCGTTCTGGTGCAGGTTCTCAACCACATGGTGATGCCTGCCGGCATTCCTCAGCAGGCTGTTCTGGTTGTCTGTGCGATCGCGCAGGTGGCGTTGCTCCACGGTGCCCGACGCGCCAAGCTGCGCGACGAGTCCGATCCCAGCTTTGAACCCAGTGTTGCCGGGCTTTCGGTAGATGCTTTGGAATATGGCGCCAAGTGGCAAGACGATCCCGAGGCAAAGGCGGCATTCCGTCGCGCCGTAGTTCGCCTGACCGTAGCGACGGCGTACCTTTCCGGCGTATTCGCCGCTCTCAACGCGGGCTTCACGACCTTGCATGCTACCGGAGCCGTTGATTTGGGTGACTGGCCGCGCCTGCTGCTTGTCGTGAGCTCGTTGGCTGCCGGCGTCCTATTTGACCTGCACGGCCGCTCGTATATGAATATCGGCATGACATGTGCCGCCATACTGTCCACGCTTTCGTTCTTTGTGCTCATCGTCGACGGCAATGGCGGTAACGAGCTTGCTGCCACGATCATCTTTTATCTGGGCTCGGGCTTTTTCGTGGTGTTCTTTACCACAAAATATGCCGCCGTCTCGCTCTATGCGCGCTGGTCATATTTTTGGCCGTGCATGGGTCGCGTCGTCAACAACGTGTGCTCGATGTTCGTGGCGGCGCCGGCAGTGGCGATTATCTCGAGTCAAAATGTGCTGGCTGCGGTCGGTGCGGCGCTCGTGATGTTTGTGGGCATTGCGATTACGCTGCTGGGGCAGTTGGGGCAACGAGCCGATGATGCCGCGATGCGGGACGGACTGCCGCTTGCCACCGACGATCTTGGTGGGGATCTTGCGCCCACATGCTCCGACCCCGAGCCCGTGGAGGCAGCGGAGCTCACGTCCGATGAACGCCTTGATGCCTTCGTCGCCACCTTTGGGCTTACAGAGCGCGAGCGCGATATTCTTGAGGTCTTGGTCGTTTCGGACCAGAGCGTTCAGGACATCGCCACAACGCTCTTTCTTTCGCGCTCCACGCTCTATCGCCACATTTCCTCGATCAACAAAAAGGCCGGTACCGCCTCGCGCGTGGCCCTCATCAACTTCTTCTGGTCCTGGACACCCAAGGACTAGCTAATCTCCCAATAAGTTGCGGTGGAATAGTCCCTAAATTAAAGTCACGGGGCTTTAAACAGGAACTATTTCACCACAATTGCTGGGGGGATAGACTGCGGCGGCGGCAGAGGCAACGGCAGCGGCGTTGGCAGCTGTGGTAGTGGCAACGGCAGCTGGCAGGGTGTTTTCCGTCAACTTGCTACAGCAGCTCGCCGTGGCGGGCAATGTAGCGGCGCTTTGCCAGCTGGGTGAGCGCGATATAGGCGGTAACGATGCCAATGAGCAGCCCAAAAAAGCTCGTGGGCAGCGGCATGAGGCCGAGCGCATCGGCGATAGGGCTTGCCGACAGCCAGGTGACGAGCGCCAGGCCCAGCACGGTAAGAACGCACAATGCGGGCGCGGCGTGGTCGCGCGGGCTCGGCAGATGCGGGGAGCGCAACATGTGGACCACGAGTGTCTGCGACCACATGGACTCGACAAACCAGCCGCTCTGGAAGAGCGCAGCAAAGGTCGCCATACCCGCGACGTCGCCCGCGGCGGCAAGCTCGGACCAGCTTGCGTCCACGGCGGCGGGGCACACGACAAAGAAGAGCGCGGCGAAGGTCACGATGTCAAACAGCGAGCTCACGGGGCCCAGCTCGAGCATAAAGCCCTTGATGGATGCGGCGTCCCAGGCACGCGGGCGGGCAGTCCAGGCGTCATCGACGGTGTCCCACGGCAGTGCGATGCACACGATCTCGTAGACCAGCGACAGCAGTACCAGCTGCAGGGCGCTCATGGGCAAAAACGGCAAGAACAGGCTCGCGACGGTCACGGACAGCACATTGCCAAAGTTGGAGCTCACCGTGGTCTTGAGGTACTTGAGCAGGTTGCCGTAAGTGCGGCGGCCTTCGATGATGCCGCGCTCGAGCACGCCCAGGTCCTTCTGAAGCAAGATGATATCGGCGGATTCCTTGGCAATATCGACGGCCGAATCGACCGAGATGCCGCAATCGCTCGCACGCATGGCGGCGGCGTCGTTGATGCCGTCGCCCATAAAGCCCACGGTGTGGCCGAGCATCTCGCGCATGACACGTACCAGGCGCGCCTTCTGCAGCGGCGAGAGCTTGGCGAAGAGGTGGGTTTTCTCGGCGCGCTTGGCAAGTTCGGCGTCATCGAGCGTATCGATCTCGGAGCCGAGCAAGACGTTGCTCGCATCGATACCAATCTGCTCGCAGACGGTGGCGGCGACGCGGTCGTTGTCGCCGGTTAGGACCTTGACCGCCACGCCCTTGGCCTCGAGGGTGGCGACGGCGCCCGCGGCACTTGCTTTGGGCGGATCGAGGAAGGCCAAAAAGCCCATCAGCACCATGTCGCACTCGTCGGCGATGCCAAACTCGCCCACGCAGCGCGGATTGGTCTTCTGCGCCACGGCAATTACGCGTAGGCCCTCGGCGTTAAGTCCGGCGATCTGCTTGCGAATCTGGGCGAGCTTCTCGTCGGTGAGCGGCTGAGCGATGCCATCGATCTCGACAAAGGAGCAGATCTCGAGCATTTCCTCGGCAGCGCCCTTGGTAACCATCTGGGTTTTGCCTTGGGCGTCGGCGACAACTACGCTCAGGCGACGGCGCGAGAAATCGAAGGGAACCTCGTCGACCTTGGTATAGCGGTCGCGCAGACTCTGGCCCAGCATAGAATCGGGCACGACGGTCGAGGGCGTCACATCGGCACGGTCGATTACGGCCAGGTCGATAAGGTTTTTGAGGCCGGTTTGGAAGAAGCTATTCAAAAATGCATGGCGCAGCACGCGTGCGTCTTCGTTGCCGTCGGTGCTGAGATAGCGCTCGAGCACGATGCGGTCTTCGGTGAGGGTGCCGGTCTTGTCGCAGCACAGGACGTCCATCGCGCCGAGGTTTTGAATCGCCGGCAGCTCCTTGACGATAACCTGGCGACGGGCGAGGTCCTTGGCGCCCTGCGATAGGCTCGTGGTCACGATGACGGGAAGCATTTGCGGCGTGATGCCCACGGCCACGCTCGTGGCGAACAGCAGCGCGTCGATGACGTTGCCCTTGGTGGCGGCGTTGATGGCAAAGACGGCCGGCGCCATAACGAGCATGAGGCGTACGAGCAACATGGAGACGCTCGAGACGCCGCGGTCTTCTCGACGGCCTCGCTCTCGCCGGTGAGTGCGGACTCGATCACAAACAGGTCGCGCGCGGTGATGATGCGGGCATCTGCCGGCACCATATCGCCGGCAGAGAGACGGATTACATCGCCGGGGACGAGCTCGTCGAAGGGGATCTCGATGCGCTCGCCGTCGCGCAGGGCGGTGCAAGTGTTGGAGACCAGGTCCTTGAGGGCCTCGGCCGCATTGCCGCTGCGGGCTTCTTGGATAAACTTCATGCCGCCCGATACCAGCAGCATGATGCCGATGACAATGACCGTGGAGGGGTCGCGCTGCGGCTCGGGTGCGGCGAGCACGTCGATGTAGAGCGAGACCAGTGCGAGCGCGGCGAGGATGCCGGCGAAGGGATCGATGAACGCGTCGGCGATGCGGCGGGCGAGCGTCTTGGTCGGTGCCTCGATGGTGTTGGGGCCGGAGGCGTCCAGGCGCTCAGTTGCCTGCTCGACGGTGAGGCCGTTTGCCGTGGCGTCAAGCAGTACGAGGGCGTCTTCGGCACTATGGGTGGCGGCGAATATGGTGTTCTTGGACAGGCCGGTATGAGCGGCAGGGCGCGCCGTGCGGCGGCGCTTGGAGATGGCTTCGAGTACCGTGACGGTTTTGAGCATCAGCATAGGGTCCTCCTTGTTGAGGGGAGTTAGCGTACGTGTCGTATTTGCTTCAAAAAACCTAGATGTCGCTCACGTCAAGCTCTTGAGCCCACAAAGGGTGCAGCGTGCCTTTGTGGTGGTTTTGGCGATCTGCCGGTGGCGTTTATACGTGTGCGGAGCCCTCGCGGCGTGCCGAGGGCGACATGCAGGTTTTTCGACTAGGACTGCCTTCCATGGCACACCTCCTAAAGGCTGAGCGCAGCGCGCTTTGGGTATCTCGTACCCCTTTTTAATCCGCCCGTATTCTTGATGAGGGGGTTTGACATGTCAACCCCATGTTAGCGTCGGATTATTTTAGCCAAATATAGTCGGCCGAGATTGACCAATCCCGGCCGACCCATTTTAGCCAACACGCCCGCATCTATGACTTTCCTATCGCATTCCTACATCCCCTCGGGCTGGATCCCCCTCACCTTC
>DBEYYU010000048.1:0-18978 GCA_048184855.1 Collinsella aerofaciens | reverse complement strand
GGATCGAGCTCCTCAATCACATCGCCGACCCACTTGGTGTTGGCCGTGACGTCGTTGAGCGACAGGCTCTGACCCTCGGCACCCTCGATACGCACGCGCACGCAGGGGGCCTTGGTGGCACCCACGAGCTCAACGTCGACGATGTCGACAGCGTGCTGGGGAGCGACGGCCTCGAGCGCATCGATAATCGCCTGCTCGGTCTTGGTCTTGACCATTGCGGCACCTCCATCCATACAAAAAAGAAGCGGGGCCGAAACCCCACTTCTTTCAATTACAACTTCATTTGCAAGCAAACTATACCAATAGCTGCAGAAACGTGCAAGCACAGTACGAATCTGCAGGTCAGCGTGCGCACAGCTTCTCCATAAGAATAGGACAATTGACCGAAGACACCTAGGCAGGTACATGCAAAACGAGGGACGACCCAACCGGATCGCCCCTCGTTTATTGCATGTCAGCTATGCGCACAGCGCTTACTTGACCACCAGGTTGACCAGCTTGCCGGGCACGCAGATGGCCTTGACGACCGTCTTGCCCTCGAGCCATTTGGCAACGGCCTCCTCGGCGGCAGCCTGCATCTCCTCGTTGGAAGCATCGCGGGCAACGTCGATGCGGCCGCGGACCTTACCGAGCACCTGGACGACGATCTGCACCGTGTCCTCGATGGACTCGGCCAGGTCGAACTCGGGCCAGGCAGCAGTGTAGGCGTTGCCCTCGCAGCCGAGGGCCTCGTGCCACAGCTCGTCGGCCCAGAACGGGCAGATGGGGGCAAGGACGCTCACGATATCCTTGGCCACGCCGTAGCACAGAGCCTTGTCGCGGTCAGCGCTCTCAGTGGCGTTGAGGTAGGCGCTCGCCGCGTTGACGAGCTCCATGACGGCCGAGATCGCGGTGTTGAACTGGCCGCGATCGAAGTCCTCGGTGCACTTGGCGATAGTGCGGTGACGCTCGCGGTAGAGCTTCATCGCGGTCTCGTCGAGCACGGACTTGTCGAAGGCCACGTTGGCGTCGCCGGACTGGACGAGCTGCCACACGATACGCCAGGCGCGCTTGATAAAGCGGTTGGCGCCCTCAACGGCCTTGGGATCCCAGTCGAAGTCCTTCTCGGGCGGCGCGATAAACAGAATCGCCAGACGCATGGTGTCGGCGCCGTAGGGCTCGATAACCGAGCTCGGGGGCACGACGTTGCCCTTGGACTTGGACATGGTGTCGCCGTTCTCGTCCTTGACCATGCCCTGGCACAGCAGGTTAGTAAAGGGCTCGTCAACGCTCAGCAGGCCCAGGTCGCGCAGCGCCTTGGTAAAGAAGCGGCTGTAAAGCAGATGCAGAATGGCGTGCTCGATGCCGCCGATGTAGTTATCGACGGGCATCCAACGGTCGGCGGCCTCGCGGGAGAAGGGCAGCTCGGTATTGTGCGGATCGGTATAGCGCAGGTAATACCAGCTGGAACAGGTGAAGGTGTCCATGGTATCGGTCTCGCGCTTGGCCGGGCGGCCGCAGACCGGGCAGGTGGTCTCGTAGAAGTCCTTGCACTCGGCGAGGGTCTCGCCGGCGCCCAGATCCAGGTTCTCGGGCAGCGTTACCGGCAGCTGATCCTCGGGCACGGGCACGATGCCGCAGTGCTCGCAGTGGATGGCCGGGATGGGGTTGCCCCAATAGCGCTGACGGGAAATGAGCCAGTCGCGCAGACGGAACTCGACCTTGCGACGACCGCAGCCCATGGCCTCGAGATCGGCCACGATGGCAGCCTCGCCCTCGGAGTGCTTACCGCCGCGCATACCGGTGTACTTGCCGGACTGGACGAGCGTGCCCTCGGCAGCGTGGGCGCATTCCCAGTCGACGGTCTCGGCATGGAAGGTATCGATGGTCTCGCCGCTGGCCTCGACGGCAGCGCGGTCGTCATCGTCAAGGATGATCGGCACGATCGGCAGGTCGTACTTGCGGGCGAACTCAAAGTCGCGCTGGTCGCCGCAGGGAACGGCCATGACGGCACCGGTGCCGTAGTCGGCAACGACATAATCGGCAACCCACACGGGGACCTTCTCGCCGTTCACGGGGTTTACCACATAGCGGCCCGTAAAGGCACCGTGCTTCTCGAGGGTGCCCTGGGCACGCTCGACGGCAGAGATATGCTTGGAGTCCTCGACGATCTTGGTGACGGCCTCCTCGTACTCCGTGCCCTCGACGAGCTCGTGCAGACGGGCGTACTCGGGAGCCAGGACAAAGAAGGAGACGCCAAAGAGGGTGTCGGCACGCGTGGTGAAGACGGTGATCTTGCCCTCGTCGCCCTCGATGGGCTCGCCATCCTTGTCGCACAGGGTAAAGTCGACCTCGGCGCCCTCGGAGCGGCCGATCCAGTTGGCCTGCATCTGCTTGACGCGCTCGGGCCAGCCGGGGAGCTTCTCCAGGTCGTCGAGCAGCTCCTGGGAGTAATCGGTAATCTTGTAGTACCACTGCTCCAGGTCGCGCTTCTCGGGCTCGGTGCCACAGCGCCAGCACTTGCCATCGGTAACCTGCTCGTTGGCCAGAACGGTCTTGCAGGTGGGGCACCAGTTGACCGGGTTTTTCTTGCGGTAGACCAGGCCCTTTTCCCACATCTTCTCAAAAATCCACTGACCCCAGCGGTAGTAGTCGGGGCTGCAGGTCTTGACCATGCGATCCAAATCGTAGGAGAAGCCCATGCGCTTCATCGTGGCGAGCGCCTGGTCCATGTTCTTATACGTCCAGGCGGCAGCCTGCGTGTTGTGCTTGATGGCGGCGTTCTCGGCGGGCAGGCCAAAGGCGTCAAAGCCGATGGGATGCAGCACGTCGTAGCCGCGCATGCGGGCCTGACGGGCCATGGCATCGCCGATGGTATAGTTGCGCGCGTGGCCCATGTGCAGGTCGCCCGACGGATACGGGAACATCTCGAGCACATACTTCTTGGGCTTGCTGTCGTCGGTGTCGACGGCAAAGAGGTTGGAGTCCTCCCAGGCCTTCATCCACTTGGATTCAATGGCCTGCGCGTCGTAGGCAGGGATCTCGTCCTTATGATCTGTGCAATCGCACATATCAGCTCCTTTGTTAGCTGGGTTGGGGCGGGGCGTTCTCGCCTTTACTCGCTACTGCGAACAGTCCTGCTCGCACGAAGGCCACATTAAGTGGCCTTCGGCTCGTGCGGAACTTGTATCGAGCAAAGGTAAGAACGCCCCGCCACATCGTTAACTCGCATGATGATAGCAAATACGACAAGCGAGATGCCTGCGACTTGCGGGCATCTCGCTTTATCTAAATAACGTGGTTGTGAATCAACCGCTATTTGTTACTCGTCCAAGCATGGACGGGTTTTCCAAGTGCCGCAGATTGCCGTGAAAGAGGAGCGACGCGTACTTTGGTACGCGAGCGACGGTTTGAACGGCAAGGTACGGTGCTTGGGAAAGCCGCTTAGCGGTAGGAGACGCTCTGCTGAGAATCCTTGACGACTACGTCGTGGGCGCCGCCTTCGACGATGGAGGTGGAGCTGACCAGAGTCAGGCGCGCCTTTTCCTGGAGCTCGGGAATCGAGAGGGCGCCGCAGTTGCACATCGTGGACTTGACCTTGTAGAGCGTGCCGCCCACGCCGTCCTTGAGGGAGCCGGCGTAGGGAACGTAGGAGTCGACGCCCTCGACGAAGCTGAGCTTCGCGGCGCCGCCCAGGTCGTAGCGCTGCCAGTTGCGGGCACGCGCAGAACCCTCGCCCCAGTACTCCTTCATGTACTGACCGTTCACATTGACGCGCTCGGTCGGGCTTTCGTCGAAGCGAGCGAAGTAGCGGCCCAGCATCATAAAGTCGGCACCCATGGCAAGGGCGAGCGTCATATGGTAGTCGTAGACGATGCCGCCGTCAGAGCACACGGGCACGTAGACGCCGGTCTCCTCGTAGTACTCGTCACGGGCGCGGCAGACGTCGATCAGTGCGGTGGCCTGGCCACGGCCGATGCCCTTGGTCTCGCGGGTAATGCAGATGGAACCGCCGCCGATACCGACCTTGATGAAGTCGGCGCCGCAGTCGGCCAGGAAGCGGAAGCCCTCGGCGTCGACGACGTTACCGGCACCGACCTTGACGTCCTCACCATAGTTGGCGCGGATCCACTCGATGGTGCGCTTCTGCCACTCGCTGAAGCCCTCGGAGGAGTCGATGCACAGGACATCGGCACCGGCCTCGATGAGCAGCGGCACGCGCTCGGCATAGTCGCGGGTGTTGATACCGGCGCCGACCATGTAGCGCTTGTCGTTATCGAGCAGCTCGTTGGGGTTGGTCTTGTGGCTGTCGTAGTCCTTGCGGAAGACGATGCCCATGAGGTGATCGTTGTCGTCGACGATCGGCAGGGCGTTAAGCTTGTTGTCCCAGATGACGTCGTTGGCAACCTTGAGGCTGATGTTCTTGTCGCCCACGATGAGCTGCTCACGCGGGGTCATAAACTCGGAGACCTTCGTCTGATGGTCATCGCGGCTGGGGCGATAGTCACGGCTGGTGACGATGCCCAGGAGCTTACCCTTGGGAGTGCCGTCGTCGGTGACCGGCATGGTGGAGTGACCGGTCTTCTCCTTGAGCTCGATGACCTGCTCCATGGTCATGTCGGGGGTCAGCGTGGAATCGGACTGAACGAAACCGGCCTTGTGATCCTTGACGGCCTTGACCATAGCGGCCTCGGACTCGGCGCTCTGAGAACCGTAAATGAAGGACAGGCCACCCTCGGTAGCGAGCGCGACACCCATATCGACGCCCGAGACGGACTGCATGATGGCGGAAACCATGGGGATGTTCAGGGTGATTGCCGGCTTCTCACCGCGCTTAAAGCGGGTCAGCGGCGTCTTAAGAGAGACGTTGTTGGGGATGCACTGCGAGGACGAGTAGCCAGGGACCAGCAGATACTCCGAAAACGTGTGGGACTCACCGGGAAAGAACGTAGCCATGTTTCTCCTTTTTCCATGCGACCGGTCGGCTGCAGGCCTCGTAGGACCCAGCCCAACCTTGGGCGCCCAATACTGGGGAAGTATCTTAACGCACTTTGACTGCTACAATGCATGATTTAAGAAGAGCACACGAGGGTTTGACGCAGGCTTTGCGTTTGCCCAGCAAACACTTTAGCGGGGAGACGTGGAGCACATGGAGTACAAGACGACGGCAAAGCTGGTCATTCAAGCGTGCGACAAGGATCTGCCGGGCGTCTTCGGCCATGGCTGCGTCTTGCTGCTGCAAGGTATCGCCCGCGAGCACTCGCTCAACCGCGCCGCTAAGAGCATGGGCATGGCGTATTCCAAAGCCTGGCGCATTGTGAATGAGGCCGAAGGCCAGCTGGGCTGCAAGCTCATCGAGCGCGACGGCGCCCGCGGATCCACCCTCACCCCCGCCGGCGAGCGAGCCATCGAAGTCTACGAAACCCTGCAGGCAGAAATCAACGACATCATCGCCTCCAAAGCCAGCGACCTCATCGCAAGTATCAAAGAGTAGCCAATTTGGGACGGGGCTTTTAGCTACACAACCCCTTCTCATAAGTTGCGGTGAAATAGGGACTGTTTATGCGGTTAAAGCCGTAAATCAATCCCTATCTCACCGCAACTTATAGAGTCGAGGATGATTTAGCTAGTTGCGAAGGGCGTTGTCCAGGGTGGCCGCTACGACCAGAGGGTCGTCGGTGCCGGCGAAGAGGCGGATGGTGCTCCCCTGCTTGCCTCGCGGAGCAGAAAGGCGCGTCGCTGCGCCGCCGGCGGGCGATGTACGAAACTCCCCCGGCAAAGCATCGAACAAATCACCCGCACTGCGCTCGGTAAGGTCAAACTCAACTGCCGGGCCAAAGCCATGCTCAAGGATTCCCGTCGCAACCGCATGGTCGGGATGCGAGCTCAGCCCGGGATAGCGCACGTTGCGCACCATCTCGTTAGCGGCCAGATACTCGGCCAGCGCACGGGCGCGGTCGAAGTGAGCCTGCATGCGGGCATCGAGCGAGTCCAGCCCGCGCTCCAGCACACCGGCCTCGTCAGCAGGCAAATCAAGCATGGCCAAGCCGAAGCCCTCAAGCAGGGCATGCGCGCACTCGGCGGCGGCATCCACACGATGGCGCTTAAGCTGCGAGCGCGCCACCGAAGCGGCAACGAGTTTGCGCGGAGCCTTGCCGGCGCAAACGCGATTGAGCGCCTCAAGCGACAGCACGGCACCCAAGCGCAACGGATCGCACCCAAAGACACCAGCCACGGTGTTATCCACCACAAGCAGCGTATGGGCCTCACGCGCGGCGCGTCCCAACGAGCGCAGATCGGGCACGCGCAGTCCAAACCCGCCAATAGAGTTGACGAACCACCACAGGTGCGGCCCCTCAACCTCAAAAGAAGCATCAAAACCCTCGGACGCGGCGGTAAACGCCACAACCGACGGCTCCCCCACCATAGCCACGTCGCAGCCATCAAAGCCGCGCGCAAACGCATCGGCAAAGTCATCGGCAAACGCAACCAGGCGATCGCCGGGATGTACAATCCCCAACAAAGACAGTGCCGCCGGCACATGCGAGGCCGCAACCAGGCGCGCCCCACGCGCGCCAGTCCTTGCAGCCCAGACCTCTTCTAGCCGTTGCACGTCCACACGGCACCATCCCTTAATTAAAACCGAACCAAATAAACTTTCCAGGTTGAGCATAGCTAGCGAGCGAGCAGCTGCCGCGGCGAGGTGCCGCGAAAGAGGAGCGAAGCGTACTTTATGTACGCGAGCGACGGTTTGAGCGGCAGATCGCCCGGCAGATGCCCGCGCAGCGTCGAGCGGTCCGGCGTTCGTTAGAACGCCGGAACAAAATTAACCGTGGTACTCGCCGTTGTATTGGATCAACGTCAGGTCCTCAACGCCATCGAGCGCGCGAATCGCGTCGGCATAGGGCATATCAACGCCGTCCGAAAACACCTCGACGGCCATCTCGACCTTGTCGCCGCGCATCGTCTTGGACTTAACGGTGAACTTGGTGCGCCCAAATGCACGAACAATGTCGTCACCCGTGGTCTGGCCCGTGTAGTGGATGACCATCATGTACACGCGCGCCTTGTCCTGGTGGCTCGCAAAGCCGGCGATCATGGCCACGATCACCACCGCCGTGAGCCCCACGAGCGCGTACATGCCGGCACCCGCCGTAATGCCCGTGGTAATGGCCCAAAACAGATAGAGCAGGTCGAGTGGGTCCTTGACCGCTGTACGGTAACGCACAATGGAAAGGGCACCAACCATACCGAGCGAGATGACAACGTTGGTCGAGATCGCAAGCGTGACCATGCAGGTAAGCACGCACATGCCCACGAGCGTCACGGCAAAGCTGCGCGAATACACCACGCCGGTAAAAAAGCGCTTGTACACGTAATAGATCAGGATGCCCATGACGAGCGCCACGAGCAGCGACAGGCCGATCTTGGCAGGGTCGACCTGGCCAAACGCCTCCAAGACGGAGTTCTTAAAAAAGTCCCTGGTGCTCATGGTCTAAATATCCCCTCGGTTCTCAAAATCCGATTCCCAGTAGTTAAAACCGCGCAGGTAGGCGGTCTTTTCGTAACACAGGCAGTACTTGGAGACCGCCGTGAGCTCGGCCGCGCCCGGCGGCACCAAATCGCGCACCAGCTGCGGGCAAAACTCCGTAAACTTGACCTCCATCACCAGCTTGCCGGGCTCCAGGACCGGCAGCGCGGGCAGCGTCGCGTCAAAGATATCGAAGCTTCCCACCGCGGCACGCACGTTCATGTCAAACGTAATGCGCACGGTGCCCTCGTCCATCACCCACGGCTCGCGCTCGTAGTCCACGATGGTCCGCGGGCGCATCATGTTGCAGATGCACTCGATGTAGAACTCGCGGCACAGCTGGTGGGGACTTCTCAACAAAAAGTCGTACTCGCCGGCCAGGATGCGCTCAAACTCGTCGCGCGTGAGCGGCGCGTCCTCCTTGTAGATCCAGCTGCCGTACTTCTTTTTGCGCTCGAGCTTAATCCCCTTATCGCTGCCGTTATAGATGCGCACGCGATACTTTTTTCGCATGAGAATGCCGGCATCTTTTTCCTCGTAGGCAGAGTTGTTGTAGTCATCGAAGTACAGGCTGCGAATGGTGTAACCGCCCGAGCGCGCATGCTTGTCCAGCTTAAACACCGGCGCCATGCGACAGGCAAGCGCAGCGTGCTCGCCCTCGTTAATGAGATATTTGAGTTCATGGCGGTAGCGCTCCTGCGTGGCACGCGCAGGCGGGGCCGCCAAGCGCTCAAGCAGCGCGCTAGCCCTCCGCATACGTGTCCCCCACGACCTTGCCGCCATCTTGCACGTAGAAGCATTTCATGCCGTACTGCTTGCCGTCGTCGGTCACATAGTAATCGAACGCATCCTGCGTATAGCCGTCGGAGTTGGTGGCGCGCACGCGCACAAAATACTGGCCGGTATCGGGCGCATCGCAGGTCACCTCGGGAAGCAGCAAGTCCTCGGCCTTAAAGACCACATCGCCAATGGCATAGTCGCGCGCAAGCTCTACGGTGTAGCGAATGTCGCGCGCCTCAAAGTCGTAGGACGCATCCCAGTTCATGCGCAGCTTACCGTTATCGATCTGCGGCACGCCGATGTAGAACGGCATGGGCTTTTTAAAACTCTCGCGAAAGCTCTTGTAGTTCTCCTCGATCTCGGAGGGAATCGACGCGGCGATCTGCTCGTATTGGTCCTTGGTGACAGGCAGATTGTCGATATCGGGCGAAGCAAAGACCAGGGATTCAGTCACCTCGCGGTAGTGCTTGATCATCTTGGTCAGGCGTGCCTCGGTCAAATACGTGCGCAGGTCCTTGACGGCGCGATCAAGCTCACCGCGGAACGCCTTGCTGCGCAGCGCACGATTGAACAGCACGTTACCCCAGTAGTTGCTTACGCCGCGCTCCCAGCTCGCGTAGTCCGAGAACCCGGCAAGAGAAAGCTCCAGCTTGCGCAGCATGCCGTCGTTGTCCCAATCGAGGATGTACCACGTGTTGGAATTGAGCGGACTGTACAGATAGCAGTTGCGGTTCTGCGTATCGCAGTTGCCCGCAAGGATCTGAAACGCCATCCAATAGACCAGATTCTCGGTATCAAAGTAGGTGTCGAGCACGTCGGCGATCTTTTGCGAATCGTCGTTGAGCGCATCGAGCATCTCGATGAGTTTGGTATGGTCCGAATCGCCCTTAATCTCGAGCATGCCCTCAAAGTTGGCCTGGTTGTAGTCGGGATCGTCGGCGAACTTAATGGTGTCCTCGTAACGATGGAAATCGAAGTTGTTCACCTTGTACAGATGCCCGTTCTTATCCAGGCCGTGCGCCTTAAGCGCCGTCTTGTTGAGCTGCTCCACCTGCGTAAACAGGCCGTAGTCCTCAAAGGTGTCGTTGGACTTTTCGGTCTGGTCGCACACCCACAGATGCACAAACTGCGTGCGCAGGCCCATCATCTGGGGAATCCCGCGGATAAGGTCGTAGGCCATCTTGTTGCGGAAACGCATGCCCTCGCCCATGTGCTTGTTGAGCGCAATCGCGCGCTGTTGGCGCCAGGTACCCTTGCCCTTCTTGAGCTCCACCTTGTAATTCTTTTGCGTGTAGGAGCTCGACGTCTGGCCGCGCACCTGCACGGTGGCATTGGGCGCTTCCTCGCCATAGCCAACCTCGCCGGCAACCGGGCCGTCATCGTCGCCCGCCTGCAAAAGGCCCATAACCTGATAGCGCGTCACACCCATGTCGGCGTAGTCATACACCGAGTACGTGTTGATCTCGGCCCAGCTATGATCGGTGTTCTCGGAACTATTGCCGCGCGAGACGGTCAGGTACATGGTCACAATGCCCGAGTCGTCGTAGACCTCGTACAGCTCGTTCTTATCGCGCAGGTGCTTTGTGCTGTCCGATGCATCGGCCTTTTTGATCTTGCCCTGCTTTATGACCTTTTTAGTCGAGGATTCGTCCTGAGACGAGCAGCCCGAAAGCAGCAACGCACCGGCAGCCGCCTCGATCAGGCAGCGGCGAGACATCATCTTATCGGTCATCAGAACCTCCCCAATGGTTACGGTACACGCGAACTACTGCGCGCTCAAACGCGCCATGCGGCTCCCGCTCCATGCGCTGTTCCTCATAGCGCCCCTCAACATGCTCGAGCATACGGCCCAACTCGGTAAACCAGCCTTCTTTGTCTGTCGCCACGATGGGCTGCTGACTCAGGATACGATACGGCAAGTTGGCAGTATAGGTATCGAGTCGCAGCAGCGCCACGATAAAAAACACCGCGGCACCCAGCAAAAAGCCAAAGCCGTAAAACTGCGCGGGAAATGCCAGAGAGATAGCCGTCGTCAGCCCGGCAACGCCCGCAAACAGCCCGGACGCCAGCACGGCACCCCTATAGTCGGTAAAGTAAAGCAAGATCAGCAAGATCGTATTACCCACGGCATACAGGCCGTAGCCCACGCACAGCGTGCGAAAATACCCGTGCATCAGGTTGTTAAAGCCCAACGGTAGGGCCGAGAGCACCGTGGTCTCGAGCGAGATAACCGCCGCCGTCACAAACAGCTGTTTGAGCGCACAAAACCGCAGTTCCCGGTTGAGCGAGGCGAGCATTTCCTCCTCGGCAACCATAATGTCGCCCACCACGCCACCGTCGTTAAACAGACTGTAGTAATTGCGGTACCGCGGATAGAAGTTGACCTCGACCGACACCACAAAGTTGACGGTCGTGACCAGGATGGTCAAAAACGCGATGAGCGCCGGCACATCATGGTAGGGCGCACCGTAAAACAGGCCTTTAACCTGCACGCCGATGGGCCCAGCCCAAATGATCACCAAGTGCGCAAAGAGGCCCAGGTTGGTAAACAAGCCCGTCAACGCCAACGGCATATACTGGTCCAGCCAGCGCAAAAAGAGCCAGGGGCCGCAGTCGCTCTGCGGAAAATACCGATACAACAGCACCACGTCCCAGATGAGCATGACGCCGTAGCCCAGGGCGATTGACGCCATCAAACTCTCCGCCGGCGGCAGGCCCAACGTCAGCGCAACAAGCGCGCATACGCAAGCCACGGCAATCGCGCAGGCAAAACTATACAGAATGCCGCGGTAGTCCTTAATGGCCGTAAGGTAGCCCATGCCGTTCCAGTTGACGATCATAATGCTGAACAGCCACAGACACAGCAGCCCCTGTAGCAGCGTGACGCCCGAGAACAGCAAAAAGACGCCGTAGAGCACGGTGCCCACGACGAGCATGATGGCATTGGAACCCCAAAACGAGGGTAGAATCTCATCCTCGCGCTCGGCAAACAGCATATCGGCCAAAAAGCGCGTGACCGGCATGGAGAAATAGCTCGTCAGCACGAGCGATGCCAGCAGCGTATAGGTCACCATGCACACCAGCAGGTCTTGGCTAGCACGTTCCACGCCCCACATGCCGCACAGCATTAAAATGCCCACCTGCAGCAGCACGCCCAGCAGCATGGGGCCCGTGCACACAATGCCGGCGTAGCCATAGGCGCGCATGGTGGCAAACAGACCCTTGCGCTTAAACAGGCGCTTGAGCTCAAAACCGATTCCAGCCATGGGCTACACCTCCTTCTTGGGCAAACCGAGCGCACGCGCCGTCTCGTCATAGAGCGCACGGTAGTTGGCGAGCATCTGCTCGTGCAGGTAAAACGTGGCCACGCGGCGCTGACCGCGCTCCCCCATCTCGATACGGCGGGCGCGGCTTGTGCACATTCGCTCCATGGCGTCCGCCAAACCCTTGCGATACATGGGCGGGCATACAAACCCGGCAACGCCAAAGTCGTCGCCCGGTGCTCCCTCCAGCAGCTCGCGACAGCAACCGACCTCAGTCGTCACACAGGGGCGACGCGCGGCAAGCGACTCCAGCACGCTCAGCGGCTGGCCCTCGGAGATGCTCGTCAGAATCGTAATGTCGAGCTTTTGCATGTACTCAACCACGTCCACGCGGCCGGTAAAGATCAGATCGCGCACGCCCAAGGTGTCGACAAGCGCATGGCACTCAGCCGCATATTCCTCGTCGTCCACGCCGCCCATGATGTGCAGGCGCACGTGCGGCAGGCGCTCATGCAGCTCAAAGAAGGCATAGATCATGGTCTTGACGTCCTTGATGGGCGCCAGGCGCACCACCGCGCCAATGTCCACCCAGCCGTCATCGGGCTTTAAGGGAATGTCCTTAAAGCGGTCGAACTGAATGCCGTTGGGGATGACCAGGCATTTGTCCGCATCGCAGCCCATGTCGATTTGCGTCTTGCGAGCGTTATGGAACAGACTCGTCACGCGGAAGGCGCGGCGGTAAAATTCCTCGGACAGCAGATAGAAAAAGCGAATCCAACGGTCCTTAAACGACGGCACCACCCAGTCGGCGCGAATAATCTCTTCCTCGCGCTCGCGGGTGTAGATGCCGTGCTCGGTCAACAGCGCCGGCGCGTCATTCATGCTGGAACCAAGACTTGCCAGCAGGCCGCCATAGCCGGTCGAAATCGCGTGGTACACATCAGCCACCGGAACCTCACTGCTCAGCAGATACAGAACGGGAAGCAGCATAGAGCGCATGGTGTGGAACGCGTCGGCAAAGGGCGTGTAGGGATACTCGGCCAGGCATACGTCGCGAAAGATGTCCATAAAGGTGCGGCTCTGCAAAAACGAGAGCGGATGCACGCGGCGGCGCTGGAAGATATCGAACAGCACGTCCCAATCCGGATTAGAGAGCGACACCAGGCGGCGTAGTGCCTCGCGCTCGCAGTCATTAAAGTCGGCCTCTTCCTGCTCGCCCGAAAGACGCAGGGCGTCGTCCAAGAATACCTCGTGCACCTCGACCACGTTGCCGGGCAGCTCGTAGACAAACTTGCCGCGGTCGGCAGCATGCGCACCGATCACCCACAGCACAAACTCGTGCTCGGGCATAGCCTGAATATAGCCATGCATCCAGGTGGATACGCCGCCGTGCACATAGGGGTAGCAGCCCTCGAGTACCAAGCAGATTCTCATTAGTCGCCACCCACCTTGCGCGCAATGGTCACCGTCTTGTCCGTTGCCTTGATCAGGTACAGATCGCCCGTCAGATGCGCAATCTCGCCACCCGTGACTGCACCCGGCTCGCCGTTGTTGGTACGGAACATGAGCCACGCCTCGTCGTGAAAGTTGCCCAGGCTAAGCGTCCAGGCATCCGCGCTGGTTTCCACGCTCACCGTCACGGACGAAAAGCGCTGGATGGCACCCGAGCATTCCGAACCGGTCTGGCGACGCAGGTCGGGTGCGGACGTGGTCAGCCAGTCCAGGTAGTCGGTCAGGCCGCCCTTGTAGACCTCCCAGCCTTGCCTGGCGCCGCGATCGGGGTCCAGGAGGTCGTCCGGATGCATAAAGTGCGTGCTCACGTAGTGCATGTTGAGCTCGGACACGGCAGCCAGGCGCATATAGGAATCGTCGACCATGCCGCCCGAAACAATACGCGGCTGCTCCACAATGCCATCGCTTGCCACGCCAAACTCCTGCACATACGGCAGATCGGTGCCATCCTCAAAGTACGTACTGGCAATGGTCTTAATGCGCGGAACATCGGTGCCAACAAGCTGGCGTGCGCGAGCCGAAAGGATATTCGACGGCGGCACGTAAACCGAGCCGTGCGCGTTGGGCAGCACCTCGTCCTGGAAGGCAATAAGCTCATTGAGCGACGCGACAAGCGTCTCCTTATTCTTCCACGTCTTGTAGTCGTACAGCGTGCCATAGTCGGTATCCCAGAGCGCCAGGGGCTGGTGGTTGTAGCCGTGAAAGCCCAGCTCTCCGCCCATCTGCAGCAGCATGCCGCCAAAATAGCGGAACTGCGTGGTATCGGGCTGGCGTGCGGGTTCGGTTTGATTGACCGCGTCCTCGTAGTTTTCGATCATCACGCCGGTAAAGCGAATACCGTATTTTTGCGCGAGCTTTTGCAGATCGGGCCACCAGACCTTGGCATAAAAGTCGGCGATGGAAAGCCCGTAGTCGCGCTTGATGTAGGTGCCGTCGCCCGAGGGCACAGGGCTGGGAAAGTCGTCCAGATAGAAGACGGCGCTGTTGATGACGGGATAGGCCGTGGCATCGCCCAGCAGGCTGATCGCCGCGGCGTAAAAACCGCGCATGACCTTGTCATAGATGCCGATATTGCATACCACGGTGCGCCCACTGCCGCAATCATTCGACCAAATGAGCGGAACGCCCGCGTCGCCGGTCGTTGCCCACACGTGCGCCGTCTCACGCAACGAAACCGAAAGCGACGAATCAAAGGGGTCCGAGAACTCGTAGCGCTCTCCCCCGCCCAGCATAAAGTCCTCGCTCGGCACGATGCTTTCGGCTGTCGCATAGTCATATCCGGCCGATTCAATGCCAAGCTTGGGAGCAATCGCCTGCAGGTAGCTCGAGTTATCCGGCGGCATGGCAAGCATGAGCGAACCGCCGGCGCTCACCCAGCTCATAATATCGGTCAGATGCGTACCGAGCCCGTCGATCGACGGCATAAGCAAAATCACGCGATCGTAGGACGTCAGCGAGGGAATGGCATCCGCGCCATCCAGGGCAAGGTCCACGTCGCGGTGGGCGATCTTCATGTCAAGCAGAATCTGGTCGAACTGCTCCTTGACGTCTTCGACGCCCGCTTGGTCGGTATCAGTAATGACTAGGCACGTGGGCTTTTGGCCAAACATCGCCGAGGAGGCCGGCACTGCATCGTTGGCGGCGAGCATACCCAGCTTGTGCTGCCCGGCGCTATACTGCACGCCAGCGCGCTCCACCAACAGCACGGCGGCCATGGCAATAAAGACCGCCCACACCACGAGCAGCCCCATCCAGCGAAAGCGGCCCGCACGGTCGCGGATATGCTGCACCACGCTCATTGGGCCTCCTCTCCGTTGCGCCAAAACGCTAGCTTTTCGCGGTTCTCGGCACTCAAATACACATGTTGGTTGTCGATCGCGTCAATCACTTGCTGCACAGCCTCGCCATCGCGGCGCATCACAGCAAGGCGCAGGCAAAGCATCCAGACTTCCTGTTCGTCCGGCACCTCGGCCACAAGCTGCGTGATCACGGCCTCGGCCTCGTCCAGCGCGCCGGCATCGGCCAGCGCCGTGGCGTAGCGGATGCGCAGCACTGCCCCATCCTCGCGTTCGCAACGGCGCGCGAGCAGCCGCGCGTACTGCTGACGCTGAATCTGCGCCACGCGGCCCTCGGCCAGCCCGGATGCAAGGTACTCGCCCAGATAATCACAGTACGCATCAAGGTTTTGAGCGCTGGGATCGGTCTTAAACACCCGCTCCAGCTGCTGCAGCTTAAGGTCGGACTCCTTGGAAATTTGCGCCACGGCCGTCGCGGCATAATGCGCCACCTCAACGTCGTCGTTGAGCTTGGCCGCTTGCAGCTGCGCCAGATATGCATCGGGCTCCTCGGTGAGCATGGAGAGCATCAGACGGCGGCGATCGCTAGGGTCATTGACGATCAGAGCTTCCTCGAGCGGCACCACGCCGGCATCGCCCTCACGTACCTGCACCTGCATGCCGCGGCGAATTGCGTCGTTCAAACGAAGCGATTCCAACGTGCCGTCCTCAAGCGCGTCGCCAAACGCCTCGCCACGCGCGCAGAGCACCAGGAGCAACGGACCCCACAGCGGAACCAGCACCATCGCAGGCAACATGTGTCCACGCACCGGCAGCATGCCTAGTTTTACGAGCGTCGACAGTACCAGACACACCAGCGCGTGGATCAGCAGCAACACCGCCGCGATAACGAGCGAAATCAAGCGCTCTCCCCCTCGTCTTCGCGGGCGGACGCAATCTGTTGCAGCAGCGCCACTGCGGCCTCGCCATCGACGTGCTCGACGGTGATCTGCTTGGCGGCCAGGCGCGCCTGAATCACGGACAGATCGCCATCATTCGCCTGGCGCATGAGCAGGTAGAGCATGTCGCCATTGACCAGACCTGCGGCATCGCTCTCGCGAATCGCCGACCCAATTGCCCCGACCAGCTCGCCAACAGGCTCCAGCCCCGGTACCACGCGCAGGAGCAAATAGCTGCCCATCTTGTTGTCCGCAAGCGTCTGAGCTGCCAGCAGCTCCTGGGCAAATGCATCTTGATTGAGCACGTGCGTGCCCGCAATGCACCGCTTGTCCTGCGCCACGGCCTCGTAATCAAAAGCACGGCCCAGCGCGCTTTCTACCAAGCCGCACAGAATGCGAAAGAGGTTTTGGTAATAGAGCGTCATCTGACCCTCGGCCGCGCGGCGCACAAAGATAAAGACCGCGGGTGCCCCGTCGCGCTCCATCACGTAGGCAAACATGGGAAGCCCCGGCACCAGCTTACGGTTCACCCACAAGCCCGAGCGGTCCTCGCCGTCCATCATGGCCTTAAGATCGTCGAGCGCCAACGAGCGCAGCGCATCGCCAGAAATTGCCGGACTCGCGGAGACCAGACGAGTAAACGACTCACCCGAAACGTGGTAGATCGTTACCGAGTCGTTATCCAAAATCTCGCCCAGCAGCTCGCAACACTTGCGGTAGATATCGCGCGGATTGAGCACGTCAAGCTCCTGCGTCACGGCAAAGATCTTGCCAAAGCTATCGTGACGCCCCACAATCTGGCGCTTGTAGGCGCGCTTGTCCTCGATGGCATCGTGGTAGAGCTGCGTGAGGAACGTATTGCGATTACGCACGAGCTCGTTCTCGTCGCGCTCTGCCTTAATGGCCTCGCTGTTGCGCAGCTGAACATAGCCGCACACGGCGCCCACCACAAAGTAAGCGATAAACGGCAGCCAGTTGGATGGCTCGTAAAACAGGCCCTGGAAGGTGTAGCCGTACTGGGTAAAGTAGCTCGCCGCTAGGCCAATCGAAGCCAAAAGCGCCGCGACCAAGCCAAAGTCCAGGCCATACAGTGTGCCAATGAGCACGACGTAGAGCAGGCGATAATCGAGCACGTTGAGCTGGGCAGACTGCGAAAACAAGCGCTCTAGTACTTCAAAGAGCACCCAAGCGGCTACCGTCTCCAGACATTTGACAGGCAGCGTGCGTATTTGAATGCGGTCGATGGCCGCGCGCAGCGGATTGGTCTTTTTGGTGCGCGCGTTGGCCCAGCGAGCCTGAATGGTCGAAAGGTCGCGCAGTAGATCGTAGCGCTGAAACCAGCCATAGCGCACGCGAACGGTATCGTCCGTGGGCAGGGCGTAGCCAGCCGACTCGCCATAGGCAACCGTGAGTTCAGGAAAGAGCCCCTGAAGCGCCTCGCCCAGTTCGCCAGCCGTGCGGCTGAAGCTGTCGGCTACGTCAAGTGTCTCAAAGTTGGCATCCCAGCTGTCGAAGATGCGGCACACCAGCACCGCAAGCTCCTCGGCACATAGCAGGGGAAACGGCGCATCTTCTGCGCCCTGAAGCGCGACTGACCCGCCCGAGCACGCCTCGAACAGCGGCGCCAAAAATGGGTCGGCTAATGCCGGCGATGCGGTATACAGGAACGGCACGCGCAGGACTTTGGCCTGAATCCCCTCGCGCGTGGCATAGTGACGGCACAGGTCGTTGGCAGCGCGGGCGATAATACCCTTGCCCGTCTGGGTGCCACTGGCGGTCGTAGCATTGTCGTCACAACCGCCAGCGGCACCCTCTGCGCCCGCGGGCCCGGCTATATACAGCAGCTGCACGCGGCGTCCCATACAGGCACGAAACACCGAGCGTAGCAGCTCAATGTCACCAAAGGTCTCGGTATGCGGCGTGAGGTAGGTAGATAGGTATACCACGCGCTCGAACTCGTAGGCCTGGTCCAGGTGCTGGAGGAGCTCTTTCCACGAGGCATGGGGCGACGACTCATCACGGCGCGCGTCCTGCGCGGCTACGACCTTAACGTGGTCCCCGGGGAACGCCTTGGCGCAAAAGTCATCGTCAACATATGCGGTGTTGCCAACAACCAGCACCTCCATGGCGCACCCCTCCCCGAAACTCTACTTTTGCCATAGTCAAACATGCGTATTGTACGCTGTCGACGCGTGCCAGATGCATTTTTAAGGCTGTATTAAGAACTTTTTTAGAGGATGTGGGGATGGCAACTCATTCGACTTAGATTCATCGAGGAAATGCTATTCGCCCTGAAAAGGTACGTCACAATCTGCTGACAGCTCTGCAGGGAGCATGGAAGGCAATGTACATTGCTCTCGCACGGAATCATTGGATGAAAGAAACAGCAAATCTTTGGAATAGTTGACGATAACCTGCGGAACGATCTTAATGCCCAGAGCAAGTTCGAACTTAGCAATCGTCTTCAGAGTCATATTAGGTTGAGAATTCAAGAGCTTAGAAAGCGACTGAAGGCTTATGCCCATACGATTTGCCAGCTCACTTTTGCTCAATCCCAAACGTTTCATTTCGCGATGAACAATAAACTCAATATCTAGCGCGTGTTCATAAGCGCGTGTTTCGCTGGTTTCTGTATCGGCGTAAAAATCAGATAGGTCTACTTTATTCATTGTATTCTCCGTTTCAGAAGCCAGGCATAAAAGTCAGCGCCCAGGTTCCAGAAGCTGACGCGCTATTACGGCCAGTCGCTTGGCCCGCTCGATTTCCCTGCTGATATTTCCCGATCCCTGATGCCCTTTAAACCAAAATAGAAGAACGATTTTGTCTACTCCTTAACATATGGCATAAATCATCTCTCGATTAACCCCGTTAACCCCTTAAGTTCATAGAGGTCAATCTTAGAATCAATGCATCTTAGCTTTGAGGTCCCACTCGCAACCCTTAATCCATAATCATAGATTTTTGAAATCTAGTCGATCATTTTACGGGCGACAATTTTACGTTTAGAATCTGCCGTCATCTTCTGAAATTGAGAGTTGTCGGGAGAAGTCGTCAGCTCCCAAAACGGTCGGCCCTTGGGGTCTCTATATTCGACAAGTTCATATCCTTCAACCAAAGGCCACCTCCCATTTATAGTTACACTTAACTTATAAGTTAAGTGTAACTATAAATGGGAGGTG